>NZ_QTPW01000045.1:0-43098 GCF_003857965.1 Burkholderia sp. Bp9031 | reverse complement strand
AATCGGAGACCAAGGAAGGGCTCGAGCGCATCCAGGACGATTTCCGCCGCGTGCTGACGGCCGCGAAGCCGGACGTCGAGCTGCCGTTCTGAGCGACGTACGCACGCGTATTGTCGAATTGTCGACGCATCCGATACGTGCGGGGGCGGGTCCGTCGCGGCGCCGAGCGTTCGAACACGCGGGCCGCCGCAGACGCAACCGTCACCCGTCGAGAACATAACGAACCGTTCGGGACGAGCGTCCCGTTCGGCTTTTCAAGACGCCGGAACAATTTGGAGGAAAAGGATGTCGGGCTATCGCGAACTGAAGGCGCAAGCCGATGAACTGATGAGACGGGCCGAGGAAGCGAGACTGGCCGAACTCGAAACCGTGCTGCAGGAAGTCCGCAACCGTGTCGCCGAATACGGGTTGACGCCGAAGCAGATATTCGGCCGCAAGGGGGGCGTGGGGAAGCCTGCAAGGCCAACGGTCACCGTAGCGCCGAAGTACCGCGATCCGAACACCGGAACGACATGGAGCGGGCGGGGGCGCGAGCCCGCGTGGATCAAGGGAAAGCGCCGCGAGCGTTTCCTGATCGAGCACCAGGACGACTGAACGGGCAATCGCGCGGCGCGCCGGTTGCTGGCGCCGAGGCCAACGCCAACGCCAACGCCAACGCGTCGCCGAAGAGCGAGCACCTACAATGGAGGCGTCCGTCGGCCTGCGCTTCACCCTGACCTGGGTGACGCGCGGGCCGATCCACCCGCGACCCTCCAAGGCCAACATGGAAATCAAATGGATCGAGGATTTCCTCGCGCTTGCTCAATATCAGAGCTTTTCCCGCGCGGCTGAATTTCGCAACGTCACGCAATCGGGTTTCAGCCGCCGCATTCAGTCGCTCGAGCAGTGGATCGGCGCCGAACTGATCGACCGCAGCAGCTTTCCGCCGGTGCTGACGCCGGCGGGGCGCCTGTTTCGCGAGACCGCCGAGGACGTGCTCAGCCGCCTGTTCGACACGCGGGCCATCATCCGCACCGAGCAGCGGATCGCCGGCAAGAGCCTGCAGATCGCCGCGGGCCACACGATCGCGCTGAGCTTCCTGCCGGCCTGGCTCAAGGCGCTCGCCCCGCATTTCGGCGAGGTGCGGGCGCGCGTCATTCCGACCAATGTCCATGACTCGATCCTGATGCTCGTCAACGGCAACTGCGAGCTCATGTTCGCCTATCACCATCCCGAGCTTCCGCTTCATCTCGACCCCGCGAAATACGAGCACCTGACCGTGGGCCTCGACACGTTGATGCCGGCGTGCCGGCCGAACCGCCATTCGGCGCCCGCGTTTCGCCTTCCCGGAACGAGACAGAACCCGTTGCCGCTGATTTCCTATACGGAAACCAGCTACTTCGGTCGATGTCTCGCGCTGCTGCTCGGTCGTGCGTCGGACACGCCGGCCTTGCAACTGCATTACGAGTCCGACATGGCCGAAGTGCTGAAAAAGCTCGTGATGGAAGGTGAGGGCGTCGCGTGGCTGCCCCGCAGCGCGATCGCCGAGGAACTGGCGGCCGGCGAGCTCGTGCCGGCCGGAGCGGCGGCGTGGAATCTGGACGTCGAGCTGCGCGTGTATCGCGACGTGTCGAACCGCAGCGACTTCCTGGACACGCTCTGGCAGCATCTGCGCGCGGAGCCTGCCCGGCTAGGGTGAGCAAGGGTTTTCCCGCCTTATGCGGAACTCGCATACAGCCATGTTGCACCGGCATCACGAAGTTTTTGACCATCCCTACCATTCGTTCCAGCGGCAACCGTGACGCGTGACCGGCGTCGCGCGGCCTTCTTCGCAGCGCTCGTTCGCCTCCCGGCGGCCGGGCGTCACCCAAGGACGAATGGACATGAAAAATCGCCTTACCCTGAGCATTGCAATCGGCATGATCCTCGGTGTCGTCGCCGGTTATGCGTGCCACACCAGCATAGCGGACCCGGCCACGCTCAAAGCGGTCGCCGGCTACTTCTCGATCGTCACCGATATCTTCCTGCGCCTGATCAAGATGATCATTGCGCCGCTGGTGTTCGTGACGCTCGTCTCCGGCCTGGCCGGCATGGACAGCGGCGAAGACGTCGGCCGCATCGGCCTGCGTTCGATCGGATGGTTCATCTGCGCGTCGCTGCTTTCGTTGAGCCTGGGCCTCGTCATGGCCAATGCGCTGCAGCCGGGCGCGGGCCTGAACCTCACGGAGACCGCCGGCGAGGTCAACACCGGATTGAACACCGCTGCCCTGAACGCCCGGGACGTGATCACGCATGCGTTCCCGACCAGCCTGCTCGACGCGATGGCGCGCAACGACATCCTGCAGATCCTGGTGTTCTCGATCTTTCTCGGCGTCGCGCTGAGTGCGCTGAAGCACGACAAGCGCGTCGGCGTCGTGATCCAGTCGATCGACGGCATGGTGCCGGTGATGCTGCGCCTGACGAACTACGTGATGCGCGCGGCGCCGCTCGGCGTATTCGGTGCGATCGCTTCGTCGGTCACGCTGCGCGGGCTCGACGTGATCGTCACGTATAGCAAGCTGATCGGCGCGTTCTACCTCGGCTTGCTCGTGCTCTGGATGATCCTGATCGGCGTCGGCTACGTGTTTCTCGGGCGGCGCGTCGGCAGCCTGCTGAAGGCCGTACGCGAACCCGCGCTGATCGCATTCTCGACCGCGAGCAGTGAGGCCGCCTATCCGCGCCTGACCGAGCAGCTCGAGAAGTTCGGCGTCGACAAGAAGGTCGTGGGCTTCACGCTGCCGCTCGGTTACGCGTTCAACCTCGACGGCTCGATGATGTATCAGGCGTTTGCGGCCATCTTCATCGCGCAGGCGTTTGGCGTGCACATGCCGTTGTCGCAGCAGGTCTTCATGCTGCTCGTGCTGATGTTGAGCAGCAAGGGCATGGCGAGCGTGCCGCGCGGCTCGGTGGTGGTGGTTGCGGCGGTCGCGCCGATGTTCCATCTGCCGGCGGCCGGCGTCGCGATGGTCCTGGCGATCGACCAGATCCTCGACATGGGCCGCACGATGACGAACGTGATCGGCAACAGCGTGGCGACGGCGGTGATCGCGAAGTGGGAAGGCCGGCGTGCCGCGAAGCCGGAAGGCGCCGTATTCGACCAGCCGGAGCTGAACGCATGATGCGCACGGATAGCGGGAATGCGCGGCGGAAATTCGGCGTGGTCGGCGGTCTCGGGCCGCTGGGGAGCGCCGACGTGTTCTTCAAGATGGTGAAGGCGACGCCTGCGTCGTCCGACGAGGAGCACGACGAAGTGATCTTCGAGCAATACCCGTTCAAGGGCTCGGGGTCGGGCAGTGCGGCGACCATCGAGCGCAAGCTGTACGTGTTCGACATGATCCGGTCGTTCGAGCAGCGTGGCGTGACGACGGTCGTGCTGCCGTGTTTCCTGAGCCATACGTTCATCGACGAGCTGAAGGCGAATACGCGCCTGCCGATCGTCGATATCGTCGAAGCGGTTCGCAGCCACGTGCGGCGCAAGTATCCCGACGCGACGCGCATCGGCGTGCTCGCTTCCGACTATGTGCGCGACAAGCAGCTCTTCGACACCTATTTCGCGTCACCGCCATTCGAAGTCGTCTATCCGCGGCCGCACGAAGGTGTCGATCTCGTGACCGAGGCCATCTACGGATCGGACGGCATCAAGCGCGGCAATCTTCGGGGCCGGCCGGTCGAGCTGCTGCGCCGTGCCTGCGAGGATCTCGTCGATCAGGGCGTGCAGGTCATCGTCCCGGGGCTGACCGAGATCGCGCTCGTCGCGGACGAAATCGGCTCGCAGCGCGTGCCGCTCGTGGATTCGAACCTCGCGTATGCGCAGTACGCGGTGACCGGGCAGCCGGGTTCGCGCACGGCGCCGTTCAAGATCGGCGTGGTCGGCGGCGTGGGTCCGGCCGCGACGGTCGATTTCCTGGACAAGATCGTGCGCAACACGCCGGCGTCGCGCGATCAGGACCATATCAAGCTGCTGGTCGAACAGAATCCGCAGATTCCCGACCGGACGGAGAACCTGGTCGGCACCGGTGCGGACCCGACGATCTCCCTGTACGCGACCTGCAAGAAGCTGGAAGACGGCGATGCCGACATCATCGCGATTCCATGCAACACCGCGCATGCGTTCGTCGAACGGATTCAGCCTTATCTCGGCATTCCGATCGTCAACATGCTGACGGTCACGGTCGCCCACCTGCGCGATACCTATCCGGCGCTGCGGGAGGTGGGCGTGCTGGCGACGTCGGGCACGATCGAAAGTGGCGTGTACAAGCGGGCGCTGGCGTCGCAAGGCCTTCGGCAAGTGGCGCCGGCGCCGGCGTTGCAGGCGCGCGTGATGGAGGCGATCTACGGAAAGCAGGGCGTCAAGGCAGGCTTTACGACCGGACAGTGCGAGGAGGATATCGGTGCGGCCGTCGAGGCGTTGATTGCCGAAGGTGTGAGCGTGATCGTGCTCGGATGTACCGAACTGCCGATCCTGTTGCCGGGCGGCGAATATGTGGCGCGCAACGGGAGTCGGGCAACGCTGGTCGATCCGACCGAAGTGCTTGCCCGCGCGTGCATTGGTTATGCGACGGCGGGCGGTGGCTGAGTCGGTTCCTGTTTGGGGAGGGCGTTGATGATGAGGTTGACGCCCGCCGGGTTCGAGGCACGGTTCAGGCGCGTCGGCGTCGCATCAGGTTCTGCCCGCATCGCCTGCACCCGGCCCGGCCGGGCGCGTGATGAAATGGCGTCCGGACGAGGGCGCCGCTGCGTCATCCCGGTACGAGGAAAATGCGTAGTTCAGCAACCGGGCCGCATCCGATATTCTTGCTGCAGCAGTGGGCGCGCCCAGGACCACCGCGAACACGCGGCGCTTCATCGTGGGGGCGGCCTGCAATCGGCTCGCGGTCGCGACGATGCAATATCCGGCGGCCGCGGTGTGTCCCGTCTTCAGGCCGTCCACGGACGGATCCATGCCAAGCAGCCAGTTCTTGTTGCGCTTCTCGAATTTTCCGTAGGAGAAGCGCTGCTCGGATGAGTACCCGTAGTATTCCGGGAAGTCTCGCGTGAGACGGAGTGCCAGCGTGGACAGATCGCGAGCGGTCGAATGGTTGCCCGGCGTCGTGATGCCTGACGGCGTGGTGAAACGGGTGTGCTGCATGCCGATCTGCCGCGCCGTGTCGTTCATCCGTTGCTCGAAACCGGCCGGCGAGCCGCCGACCCGCTCGGCCAGCACCAGCGCCGCATCGTTCGCCGACGCGACGATCAGGCCCTGGACCAGGCGCCTGACCGTGACGCGCTGTCCGGGGACGAGATACATCCGGGCTTCGTCGCTGCCGACTTCCGCTACATCGGACACGCCGACCGTGACCTTTTCGTCCCAGCTCAGGGTTCCGTCGCGCAACGCACGAAGCACGATATACGCGGTCATGAGCTTGGTGAGCGACGCGGGCTGACGCGCCGCGTCCGCGTTGTGCTCGGCGAGGATCTGTTCGGACGCACCGTCGACGACGAGCCATGACACGGCTTGAATGTTCGGCGGTGGAGGCGCAGGTGCAGGTGCAGGTGCAGGTGCAGGTGCGGGCGCGGCTTCGGCCAGTGCTGTCAGACAGGCGGTAATGGCAGCCAGCAAGCGGGGGAAGCGCAGGCGTGAATGGAATCGTCGTGTCGTATGCCGAATAACCTGCATGGGAATGTGAGTCGTGACGGGTAGGGCTGATCGGGCGTCGAGCGGATGTGTCGACGGGGAGCGTCTGGCGTGACGTATCGCGACAGGATTCGCGGACGCCGATCATAAGCGACGACGCGGCGCGTGCGATGCCGTGTCGGCATCGCGTGATGCGTGAGCGGCATACGACCTCGAACGCGCGGGCCGTACGCCGTAACGACACGCACCCGCGGAGCGTCGTTCAGCGTGCGCTGTCGATGATCGAGCCGCCGTCCGGCGTGAGGCTGTAGCCGGTCAGGAACTGTGCGTCCTTGCTGGCGAGAAACAGGACGACCGGCGCGATGTCGTCGTCGGGTGTGCCGAAACGCCCCAGCGGGTTGGTCGGTGGCGGCACGTTGGCGTTCTCGCTCCACGTCTGCGCCAACGGCAACAGGTTGTTGACCGTGATCCGGTCAGCGGCCCATTCGCGCGCGGCGGTTCTCGTCAGCGCGCGTACCGCTTCTTTGGCCATGTTGTACGGACCGTATCCCGCGAGACCCATGACGCCGGCCATCGAGCCGAAGTTGATCACTCGCCCTTCGCCGCTCGCTTTCAGGTGCGGGTAAGCCGCCTGCATCATCCTCAGGTACGCGATGGGCCCGAGATCGAAGTTTCTTTGCAGTTTCTCCACCGATAACTCGGCGATCGAGGAGAACGGCACGGACGGATCGAACGCATTGTTCACGAGTATGTCGATGCCGCCGCACGTCGTGGCGACCTTGTCGACGGCGGCGTTGATCTGATCGGCGCTGCCGAGATCGCAAGGGACGCCGAGCGCATGGCCGCCGGCGGCCTCGATGTCGGCGACAACCGCATCGACGTTGGCCGACGTGAGCGACACGACCGCTACCGTTGCGCCTTCGGCGGCGAACCGTTTCGCGATGGCGCGGCCGATGCCTCGGCCTGCGCCCGTTACGATGGCAATTTTCCCGTTGAGTCGGGCCATGACGTTCTCCTTTAGCTGACGGTTGCATGACGCGTCGTCGCGACCATGCCGTACGGTGACGGGATGTCACGCGCGGCGTTTTGCGTGGTGAATGAAACGACGAGACAGACGAGGGCGGCCGCTGCCGGCAGTGCGCCGCGTGGCTTGCGAACACCGATGTGTGCGAGTGCGGAAAGCAGCAGGTGATAGAAGATGCCTGCGTACGCGAGATCGCTGAGCGGTACGCCGACACGCGTCAGGATGACCGCTATGGCGGCGATCTTCACGACGATCAGGAGCGGCACGAGATACGCGGGATAGCCGAATTCGACGAGGGTTTTACGGACCCAATCCCGCTTGACGATGTAGAGCGTTGCGGATGCCAGATAGAGCAGCGACAGCAATGCGGTGCTGATCCAGTATGCGAGATTTTCAGCCATTTGTTGCGGGTTCCTGAGTTTCGTCGATCTCGACTTGGCGCAAGAATGTCGTCTAAGATGAAATCCCGCAAGTAGGATGATTTTCTGTCTGTTGGTATGGAAAAGATGACTAATGATGCCGACGAAGTGAATATGCACGATGAAATGAGACGCGCATTCTCGCTGCTTTCCGGCAAGTGGAAGCTGGAGATCATGTGGCTGCTCAATCAGCGTGTCTATCGATTTGGAGAACTACGAAAAGCGATTCCCGGCATCACGCAACACATGCTGACCGCTCAACTACGCGAATTGGAATCGGACGGCTTGATTACCCGTACGGTGTTCGCGGAAGTTCCGCCGCGCGTCGAATACGGAATCACCGCAAAGGCGCGCGGTCTCGGGCCGACGATGGAGGCGTTGACGGCATGGTGGAACGAGTACGGGCGTACCGTGCCGGCCAAGCCGTCGACGCGCGGACGCAAGGCCAGTTCCGCCAAGGTGAAGCCGGAGTGATCTGGCGCGTTTTCCCGCATTCGGCTTGCTCGTGGAAAACTGTATGAATATACAGTATAGTATCCGTCGAACTCGAGCCGCGCGGGCATGATCCATGCGGCCCGTGCGCCGCGCCTGCGGGCATCCGCCGCAGCGTTCCGGCACCGTGAATTCCGGCTAACTCATTCAGACGGGCAGGCAAATTGTCATCCAGCAATCTGATCCGCATTCGCGGAGCACGTCAGCACAACCTCAAGAACCTCGATCTCGACCTGCGCACCGGCGAAATGACGGTCGTCACCGGCCCGTCGGGCTCCGGCAAGTCGAGCCTCGTGTTCGACACGCTGTACGCGGAAGGCCAGCGGCGCTACGTCGAGACGTTCAGCGCGTATGCGCGGCAGTTCCTCGACCGGATGGACCGCCCGCAGGTCGAGCGCGTCGACGGCGTGCCGCCCGCGATCGCGATCGACCAGACCAACCCGGTTCGCAGTTCGCGCTCGACGGTCGGCACGATGACCGAGCTGAACGACCATCTGAAGCTGCTGTACGCGCGCGCGGCCGAGCTGTTCGACCGGCAGACGGCGCGGCAGGTGCGGCATGACACGCCCGAGACGATCTATGCGGAACTCGTCGAGCGCACGCGTGCCGACGATCCGCGCGTCGTCGTCACGTTCCCGGTCGAGCTGCCGGAAAGCGCGTCCGAGGAAGAAGTCGCGCAGTGGCTGTCCGCGAGCGGCTACACGCGCGTGCAGGCGCAGCGCGAAGTCGCGTCGCCCACCGGCCCGCGCAAGCTGCTCGACGTGGTGGCCGACCGCTTCCGCGTGCAGCAGGCCGACAAGGTGCGCGTGGTCGAGGCGATCGAGGCGTCGCTGAAGCGTGGCGGCGGGCGCGTGAACGTGTACGTGCTGGCACCGGAGGCCGAAAACGCGATCGCCGAGCCGCAGGTGTGGCGCTTCTCCACCGGGCTGCACGATCCCGACAGCGACCTGCGCTACGCGGAGCCGCAGGCGGCGATGTTCTCGTTCAACTCGGCGTATGGCGCGTGCGAGACCTGCCGCGGCTTCGGCCGCGTGATCGGCGTCGATCTCGGCCTCGTGATCCCCGACGCGCGCAAGACGCTGCGCGGCGGCGCGATCAAGCCGATGCAGACGCCCGCCTGGAAGGAATGCCAGGACGACCTGATGCGCTACGCGGCGAAGGCGGACATCCGCCGCGACACGCCGTGGTCCGATCTGACGGACGCCGAGCGCGACTGGGTGATCAATGGCTCGCCGGACTGGAACGGCAAGTGGCAGAGCCAGTGGTACGGCGTCAAACGCTTCTTCGGCTACCTCGAATCGAAAGCGTACAAGATGCATATCCGCGTGCTGCTGTCGAAGTACCGCAGCTACACGCCGTGCGACGTGTGCGGCGGCGCGCGCCTGAAGACGGAATCGCTGCAATGGCGGCTCGGCTCGAAAGAAAACGCAGACGGCGTGCTCGCACCGGCCGATCGCTTCATGCCGCGCGGCGTCGACTGGACGCGCGCGCAGCTCGAGGCGCTGCCGGGCCTGACGGTGCACGACCTGATGCTGCTGCCGATCGAGCGCATCCGCCGCTTCTTCGACGCAGTGAGCCTGCCGAGCGCGCTGCTCGACGATGCGCTGAAGCTGCTGCTCGCCGAGGTGCGCACGCGCCTGAAATACCTGTGCGACGTGGGGCTCGGCTACCTGACGCTCGACCGGCAGAGCCGCACGCTGTCGGGCGGCGAGGTGCAGCGGATCAACCTGACCACGGCGCTTGGCACGTCGCTCACGAAAACGCTGTTCGTGCTCGACGAGCCGAGCATCGGGCTGCATCCGCGCGACCTCACGCGGATCGTCGAGGCGATGCAGCGGTTGCGCGACGCGGGCAATACGCTGGTCGTCGTCGAGCACGATCCGTCGGTGATGCTCGCGGCCGACCGGCTGATCGACATGGGGCCCGGCCCGGGCGAGCGCGGCGGCACGATCGTCTACGACGGCACGCCGGGCGACATCCGCTCCGCGCACACGCTGACGGGCGAGTATCTCGGCGGACGCAAGCACGTCGCGCATGCGTCGAACTGGGCGCGCCGTCCGGTGGACGCGAACACGCCGCGCATCGTGCTCGAAGGCGCGACCGAGCACAACCTGCGTGACGTGACGGTCGAGATTCCGCTGCAGCGGCTCGTGTGCGTGACGGGCGTGTCGGGTTCCGGCAAGTCGACGCTATTGCAGGACGTGCTCTATCCGGCGATGGCGCGCCACCACGGCAAGGCGACCGAGTCGCCGGGCGCGTTCCGCAGCCTGACGGGCGCCGACCAGGTCGGCGACGTCGTGTTCGTCGATCAGTCGCCGATCGGCAAGACCACGCGTTCGAACCCGGCCAGCTACGTCGGCGCGTTCGACGAGATCCGCAAGCTGTTCGCGAAGGCGCCGCTCGCGTTGCAGCGCGGCTACGGCGCCGGCACGTTCAGCTTCAACTCGGGCGACGGCCGTTGCCCGACCTGCGGCGGCTCGGGCTTCGAGCACATCGAGATGCAGTTCCTGAGCGACGTCTACCTGCGCTGCCCCGATTGCGACGGCAGCCGCTACCGCGCCGAGATTCTCGAAGTGCACATCGAGCGCGACGGCCGCGCGCTGAACATCGCCGACGTGCTCGACCTGACCGTCAGCGAAGCGGCCGCGTTCTTCGCGACCGACGCCGAGGTGCTGCGCGTGCTGCAGCCGATCGTCGACGTCGGTCTCGAATACGTGAAGCTCGGCCAGCCGGTGCCGACGCTGTCGGGCGGTGAAGCGCAGCGGCTGAAGCTGGCCGGCTTCCTCGCCGAATCGGCGGCCGCCGCCGGCGGGCGCCGGGTCGCCAGCGAAGAGGCGCGCATCGCGCGCGCGAAGCTGTTCATGTTTGACGAGCCGACCACCGGGCTGCACTTCGACGACATCGCGAAGCTGATGCAGGCGTTCGGCAAGCTGCTCGCGGCCGGCCATTCGCTGATCGTGATCGAGCACAACCTCGACGTGATCCGCGCGGCCGACTGGCTGATCGATCTCGGCCCCGAAGGCGGCGACGGCGGCGGCCTCGTGCTGTGCGCGGGCACCCCCCACGACGTGAAGGCCTGCGCGCAATCGCATACCGGCGCGGCGCTGCTGCAGTACGACCGCGCGATGGATGGCGAAACGGCGCTGGCCGACGAAGGCGTGCCGCTGCAGGCCGTGCTGAACGCCGCACGCGAGCGGCGCGCGATCGAGGGCGAGGACGTCGTGCGGATCGTCAATGCACGCGAGCACAACCTGAAGGCGCTCGACGTCGACATCCCGCACGGCAAGTTCAACGTGATCACCGGCGTGTCGGGCTCGGGCAAGTCGACGCTCGCGTTCGACATCCTGTTCCACGAAGGCCAGCGCCGCTACCTCGAATCGCTGAACGCGTATGCGCGCTCGATCGTGCAGCCGGCCGGGCGGCCGGAGGTCGATGCGGTGTACGGCATTCCGCCGACGGTGGCGATCGAGCAGCGGTTGTCGCGCGGCGGGCGCAAGAGCACGGTCGCGACCACGTCCGAAGTCTGGCACTTCCTGCGGTTGCTGTACGTGAAGCTCGGCCTCCAGCATTGCATCCACGACGGCACGCCGGTCACGTCGCAAACCGTCGAATCGATCGCCGCGCAGTTGCTGCGCGACCATCGCGGCGAACACGTCGGGCTGCTGGCGCCGCTCGTCGTCAACCGCAAGGGCGTGTATACCGATCTCGCGAAGTGGGCGAAGGCGCGCGGCAGCACGCATCTGCGCGTCGACGGCGAGTTCGTGACGGTCGATCCGTGGCCGAAGCTGGACCGTTTCCGCGAGCACACGATCGAGCTGCCGGTGGCCGACCTCGTCGTGTCGCCGGACAACGAGGCCGAGTTGCGGCGGCGGCTCGACGAGACGCTCGAGCTCGGCAAGGGCGTGATGCACCTGCTCGCGCCGCTCGACGGGCTGCATCACGCGATGCAGAACGATCGTTCGACCGCACGCGTCGGCGAGATCAAGGTGCTGTCGGTCAAGCGCGCATGCCCGGTGTGCGGCACGAGCTACCCGGAACTCGACCCGCGGATGTTCTCGTACAACAGCAAGCACGGCTGGTGCACGACCTGCGTCGGCACCGGCGTCACGCTCACGCGCGAACAGCGTGCAGCGTACGACGACACGGTGCTCGCCGGGGACGAGCGCGGCCGCGAGCAAACCCTGCCGTCGGACGAGCAGGAGCCGGAAGGCGTCGGCAATGAGCCGTGCCCGGATTGCGGCGGCACGCGCCTGAACCCGCCCGCGCGCGCGGTCACGTTCGACGCGCATCCGATCGTCGAGGTCGCGCAGTGGACGGTATCCGATACGCGCCGCTGGATCGACACGCTGGAGCTGACCGGCCGCGACGCGCAGATCGCGCGCGACATCGTCAGCGAGATCGGCAGCCGCCTCGCGTTTCTCGAGGAAGTCGGGCTCGGCTACCTGAGCCTCGATCGCGCGGCACCGAGCCTGTCGGGCGGCGAAGCGCAGCGGATCCGGCTCGCCGCGCAGCTCGGCAGCAACCTGCAGGGCGTGTGCTACGTGCTCGACGAGCCGACGATCGGCCTGCATCCGCGCGACAACCAGATCCTGCTGGACGCATTGCGCAAGCTCGGCGACAAGGGCAATACGCTCGTCGTCGTCGAGCATGACGAGGACACGATTCGCCGCGCCGATCACATCATCGACGTCGGCCCGGGCGCCGGCAAGCGCGGCGGCATGCTGGTCGCCGAGGGCGCGGTCGCCGATCTGGCCGCGCAGCCGGATTCGGTGACGGGGCGCCTGCTCGCGCAACCGATGACGCACCCGCTGCAACCGCGCCGCACGGTGAGCCTGCCGGGCAAGAAGGGCGCACCGGCGGTGCCGGAGGGCTGGCTGACCGTGCATGGCGCACGGCTGCACAACCTGCGCGACGTCACCGTCGGCATTCCGCTCGCGCGGCTCGTCGCGGTGACGGGCGTCAGCGGCTCGGGCAAGTCGACGCTCGCGCGCGACGTGCTGATGACGAACCTGCTCGATGCGGTCGGCCGCTCGGTGCTGTCGTCGCCGGCCACGCGGCGCGCGCGCAAGGCCGCGCAGCAGGACGCGCCGGCGACCAACCGCCGCTCGAGCGTGCTTGCACGCAGCGCGCCGCGGCCGTCGCTGAACGTCACGCATGCGTGGCAGGGCTGCGAATCGCTGAGCGGCTGGGAGCAGATCGACCGCGTGCTCGAAGTCGACCAGACGCCGATCGGCAAGACGCCGCGCTCGTGTCCGGCCACCTATATCGGCGTGTGGGACACGATCCGCAAGCTGTTCGCCGATACGCTGGAAGCGCGTGCGCGCGGCTACACGGCGTCACGCTTCTCGTTCAACACCGGCGACGGGCGCTGCCCCGCGTGCGAAGGGCAAGGCGTGCGCACGATCGGGATGAGCTTCCTGCCCGACGTGAAGGTGCCGTGCGACGTGTGCCACGGGCAGCGCTTCAACCCGGAGACGCTCGCCGTCACGTGGCGCGGCCGGAACATCGGCGATGTGCTGACGATGGAGATCGACGAGGCGGTGGCGTTCTTCGCGCCGATTTCGAACATCGCGCATCCGCTGCAGCTGATGAAGGACGTCGGCCTCGGCTACCTGACGCTCGGCCAGCCGTCGCCGACGCTATCCGGCGGCGAGGCGCAGCGCATCAAGCTCGTCACCGAGCTCACGAAGGTGCGCGACGACATCACGCGGCGCGGCCAGAAGGCGCCGCACACGCTGTACGTGCTCGACGAGCCGACGGTCGGCCTGCACATGGCCGACGTCGCGAAGCTGATCCGTGTGCTGCACCGGCTGGTCGACGGCGGGCATAGCGTCGTCGTGATCGAGCACGATCTCGACGTAATCGCCGAAGCCGACTGGATCATCGATCTCGGTCCGGAAGGCGGCGTGGGCGGCGGCACGATCGTCGCGGCGGCGCCGCCGGAAGGGCTCGTGCAGGTGGAGGCGAGCCATACCGGGCAGGCGCTGAAGCCCGTGCTGGCGCGCACGGCCGCGACGGGCGATGAAGCGGCGCGTGAGGGAGTAGAGCGGGTCGGTTGAACGCGGTGCTTCCGGTGAGCGGCCGCGGTGTCGGGTCAGACATCGCGGCCGCTTTTACATTCGCTCGTGCGATCAGCTGATACGGGAACCGGCACACAGCGTGAACAAATCGCTGCGTCGGATATCGTCGCGGGATGTGTCGAGGCTGCCAGCCAACACCAGTGAAGCGGACGAACAAGGAACGACAGCAACGGCTTTTGCCGCTCGGGCGGAAGACGGCTGCGCCTTCTCCGATCTCATTCGGCCTTCACGCCGATCGTCTCGATGATGGTCTCCAGTTGCGGGCTCATCGGCAGGTTGAGACTCATGCCCGACGGCAGCGGACGCAGGAACCAGCGCTTGTACTGACGCGTGATCTCGCCGTCGGCGGCCAGTTCCTCGAACGTGCTCTTCACGACCCGCGCGAGCTGCGGATCGTCCTTGCGGAACATGATGCCGTACGGGTCGTATGACAGGAAATCGCCAACCACGTCGTACTGACCGCCCTTGCCCGCATTCTCGGCAATCAGGCCGTACAGCAGCACGTCGTCCGTCGCGAACGCATCGGCGCCGCCGTTCGCGACCAGCGCGAAGCCCTGCGCATGGTCCGGCACCACCTGCAACTGGATCCCGAGCCTGAACCGCGCGTCCAGGTCGCGCAGCGCCTTCTCGTTGGTCGTGCCGGCCGTTACCGCGACCTTCTTGCCCGCGAGATCGCGGAACGAGCGGATCGGCGAGCCTCGCTTCACCATCACCTTCGTGCCGGCCACGAAGAAGATCGGCGAGAACGCCACGCGCTTCTGGCGCTCCAGGTTGCTCGTCGTGGAGCCGCATTCCAGATCGACCTTGCCGCTGACCACCGCGTCGATGCGGTTGTCGGCCGTGACCGGCACCCAGCTGATCGTCAGGCTCTTGTTGATCGCATCCTCGATCGACGACACGAGCGCCTTGCAGAGCTCGATCGAATAACCGATCGGCTGGTTGCGTGCGTTCAGGTACGAGAACGGTATCGACGCGTCGCGATAGCCGATCGCGATCGTGCCGCTGTTGCGCACCTTCGCGAGCGTGCCGGTCAGTTGGGCCGGCGCGAACGGCTCGACGCGCGGCGGCGCCGATGGCGCATCTTCCGCGCGCGCGGTTGCACCCGCGGCAAGCAGGCCTGCGAGCGCGAGCGCACGCCAGAATCGCTGCATCTTCATCGCCGGGCCTCCGTCAGACATCCGCAGGATGCGCGATCGTCCCTTCCTGCTCCGCGTCGATGCGCGCCAGGTTGGCTTCGGCTTCCGCCTCCGACATGAGCTGGCCTTCCCACTTCGCGACCACCGCGCTTGCGATCGAGTTGCCGACCGCGTTGGTCGCCGAGCGGCCCATGTCGAGGAACGTGTCGACGCCGAGGATCAGCAGCAGCCCGGCCTCCGGCAGCCCGAACTGGTGCAGCGTGGCGGCGATCACGACGAGCGATGCGCGCGGCACGCCGGCCATTCCCTTCGAGGTCAGCATCAGGACCAGCAGCATCGTGATCTGCGTGCCGAGCGACAGGTGCATGTTGTACGCCTGCGCGATGAACAGCGACGCGAACGTGCAGTACATCATCGAGCCGTCGAGGTTGAACGAATAGCCCATCGGCATCACGAAGCTCGAGATCTTGCGGCGCACGCCGAACCGGTCGAGCGCATCGAGGATTTTCGGATACGCGGCTTCGGAGCTTGCCGTCGCGAACGACAGCATGAACGCTTCCTTGATCAGCACCAGCAGCTTGAACACGCGCGGCCCGAGGAACAGCAGCCCGGCGCATACGAGCAATGTCCAGAGCAGGAACAGGCTCACGTAGAAGTCGCCCATGAACACCGCGAACTTCAGCAACACCGACAGCCCGTTGACCGCGACGGTCGCGGCCATCGCGGCCAGCACCGCGAGCGGCGCGAGCTTCATCACGTAGCCGGTGATCTTCAGCATCACGTGCGACAGCTGGTCGATCGCGGCCACGAGGATCTTGCCGCGCTCGCCGAGCGCCGCCAGCGCCACGCCGAAGAACATCGAGAACACGACGATCTGCAGGATCTCGTTGTTCGCCATCGCCTCCGCGAACGACTTCGGCACCATGTGGCCGACGAAATCCTTCAGCGTGAACTTGGAGGTCGCGAGGTTCGCCGAGGCGCCGATGTCCGGCAGCGGCAAGCCGAGGTTGTCGCCGGGCCGCAGCAGGTTCGCCATGAACAGCCCGAGCAGCAGCGAGATCAGCGATGCGGTGATGAACCAGCTGATCGATTTCGCGAACACGCGCCCGACCGATGCCGCGTCGCCCATGTGCGCGATGCCGACGACCAGCGTGGAGAATACGAGTGGCCCGATCACCATCTTGATCAGGCGCAGGAACACGTCGGACACGAGCGAGATGTAACCGGCGATCTCGGTGGTGGCCTTTTTGTCGGGAAAGCTCGTGAAGATCATGTAGCCGATCAGGATGCCCGCCACCATCGCGATCAGGATCCAGACGGCTGCAGCATTCTTTTTCTGCATCGTGAGCCTCCCATGCACCGGTTCCGCAACCGGGGATGGAAGGACAATACAGGACGCGAACGGCGATGAACAGTGCAACCGGGGCGGGATTTGTCCTAGCGCCGCGTCGCGACCGCTTGCCCGTCGGCGATTGCGCCGGTAGCGCCCCTCGGGCCCGGGCCGGCGCAACCCGATAGCGGATTTGTGCGGGGCAGCACATGGCCGGTTCGTTGCGGGATGCCGCGCTAGTCATGCGCGGCGGGATCCAGCAGGCTCTTGCTGAAATCGCACGCCTGCGCCGCCAGCCGAACGATTTCGGCGGTCAGCGAATGGGCGCGTTCCGCACGATGCAGCGCGACGTAGCGCACCGGCGGCAACGCCGGCCGCGTGCGCACGATCTCCAGCGCTTCACATGCGACCAGATGCGCGACGCACGCCTTCGGCAGATAGCTGACGCCCAGCCCCGACAGCGTCAGGCCGATCTGCGCGATCAGGCTGTTGCTCGACAGCACGCGCTGCATCGCGACGCCATGTTCCTGCAGGAAGCGGGTGTACAGGTATCCCGTACCGGACAGGTTTCCCTGCAGGATGAGTGGATGCTGGGCGATGTCCGTCAGCGAAAGGGTTGCCTTGCGCTTCGGCATGAACCCGGCCGCGCACATCCACGCATTGTCGACCTCGCCGACCACCGTCGCCGCGAACGATTCCGTCGCATGAATCTGCGGAACCACGATCAGGTCGATCGTGCCGGCCGCGAGACGCTCGCGTAGCGCCGCGGTCAGTTCCACCTCCGCCTCCACATGCACCCGCGGATACGCGGCCTGGATCGCCGCGATCAGGCGCGGCAGCCAGGTCAGCGCGGTCAGTTCGGTCACGCCGATCCGGACATGCCGCACCAGGGCTTCCTTCGAACTCATCCGCTCGACGACACGGTCGCGCTGCTCGAGCAATTCCTTCGCGTGCTCGAACAGTTCGGCGCCCTTGTCGGTGAGCCGGGCGCTGCGATGCGCGCGATCGAACACGGTCAGGTCGAACGCGCGCTCGAGTTCCTGGATCCGTTTCGACACGGCCGACTGCGTCGTGTTCAGGCGCGTGGCCGCCGCGTCGAAGGAGCCGAGCTGCACGATCCAGTACAGCGCTTCCATCTGCTTGAACGTGAGCATTGCCTTGCACTCGATAGATGAGGAAAAGCGATATTTTCTCATGTCAAAAAATCGCTTTTTTTACATTTTTCGGCTGTTTAAGGTTCTGCCATTGCGTTCGCCGGAAGACTCGCCACGTCGCGTCCGGCGTTCAATCGAACCCCATCATTGTGGAGACAGCATGGACACCGTCATCGATTCCCCGCCCGTCCCCGACGCGGCACGCAAGCCGCGCATCGGCCTCGCCTGGCAGATCGTCATCGGGCTCGTCATCGGCATTGCAACCGGGTTCGTGTTGAACCGGTTCCCGCCATTGCGCGAGACGGCCGTATCCGGATTGCTGCAGCCGGCCGGCGACATCTTCATCAAGCTGGTGCGGATGATCGTCGTGCCCATCGTGTTCACGAGCATGGTGATCGGCATCGCCGGCGTGGGCGACGGCAAGTCGCTCGGCCGCATCGGCCTCAAGACGCTGTTCTATTTCGAGGTGGTCACGACGATCGCGATCGTCCTCGGGCTCGTGATCGGCAACGTGCTGCAGCCGGGCGTCGGCACCGACATGTCGCAACTCGGGCACACGGACATTTCCCGCTACCAGCAAGCGACGCAACAGGTGCAGCAGGCGCACCACGGGCTGATGGCGCTGGTGCTCGGCATCATCCCGGACAACATCGTCGCGTCGATGGCGAAGGGCGACCTGCTGCCGGTGATCTTTTTCTCGCTGCTGTTCGGGCTCGGGCTGCAATCGGTGCCGGAAGAACACCGCAAGCCGGTGATCGCGATGCTCAAGGGCGTCGCCGACGCGATGTTCAAGGTGACGAACATGGTGATGCGCTATGCACCCGTCGGCGTGTGCGCGCTGATCGCGGTGACGGTCGCGAGCTTCGGCTTCGGCTCGCTGCTGCCGTTGCTGAAGCTGGTCGCCGTGACTTACTTTGCAATCCTGCTGTTTGCGATCGTCGTGCTGGGCCTCACCGCGCGGTTGTTCGGCTTTCGCATCCTGACGCTGCTGCGCGTGATCAAGGACGAACTGATCATCGCGTTCTCGACCTGCAGCTCTGCGACCGTGCTGCCGCAGCTGATGAAGAAGATGGAGGACTACGGCGTGCCGAAGAGCATCACGACGTTCGTGGTGCCGACCGGCTACACGTTCAACCTCGACGGCGCGTCGATCTATCTCGGCATCGGCACGCTGTTCGTCGCGCAGCTCTACGGCGTGCATCTCGACTGGCAGCAGCAGATCCTGCTGACGCTGACCATGGTCGTCACGTCGAAGGGTGCCGCGGGCGTACCGGGCTTCATGTTCGTGATCATGCTCGCGACGCTCGCGAGTGCGGGGCTGCCGCTCGAAGGGCTGGCATTCATCGCCGGCGTCGACCGGATCATGGACATGGGTCGCACGGCGCTGAACGTCGTCGGCAACGCGCTCGCGCCGCTCGTCATCGCCAAATGGGAAGGCCGGTACGACGCGGAGAAGGGGCGCGCGTACCTCGAATCGCTGCGCGGCTGAACGCCGCCATGCATGCATCGCACAACATATCGAAGCAGACAGGAGCATCGAAGATGAGTAGTACCCATGGAGCACTTTTTCCAGACGCATTGATGCAGCAGGTCAAGTCGCGCTTTCATCACGTCGATCGTGACCTCGATGGTCGCGAGCGGCTGTTCTTCGACAACGCGGGGGGATCGTTCCGGCTGAAGGCCGCGGTCGAAGCGTACGCGCGGATCGATGCGCTGCCCGATTGCCCGGAGCGCATCCATGAGCGCGCGCTCGACCTCCAGGCGATCCAGTCGCGCGGCGAGGATGACGTTCGAACGATCCTGAACGCGCAGGGCGGCACCGTATATGCGTCGCTGACGGCATCGGGCGCGATGTTCGACATGGTGCGCGCGATCATGGAGAACGTGCCGGGCACCAATGCGGTGACGACCGTTCTCGAGCATCCGTCGTCCTACGACGCGATGACGGGCTATGCGGAACGGACAG
Organism: Burkholderia sp. Bp9031; assembly: GCF_003857965.1. Lineage (NCBI taxonomy): Bacteria > Pseudomonadati > Pseudomonadota > Betaproteobacteria > Burkholderiales > Burkholderiaceae > Burkholderia > Burkholderia sp. Bp9031. Next base: position 23,865 of record NZ_QTPW01000045.1, on the reverse strand, counting down.
GCAAGACGCTGCGCATCGCGCCGAGCAATCCGGCGACCGGCGGCGTGGACGTCGATGCGATCGTGTCGCTGGTCGACGCCGATACCGCGCTGCTCAGCGTGATGTATGCATCGAACATCTCCGGCGCGAAATTCGACATCGAGACGCTCGTCGCGCGTGCGCGTGAGAAGAAGCCCGGGCTGTTCATCATCGTCGATGCGGTTCAGCATGCGCCGCACGGTGTGATCGACCTGGCGCGCATGCCGGTCGACGGGATCAACTTCGCGCCGTACAAGTTCTTCGGGTGTCGCGGTTCGGGCATCTCGTGGCTGTCGCCGCGCGCGGCCGCGTTGCCGCATCATCGGCTCGCCGCGAAAGGGCGCGACGTATGGGAGCTGGGCAGCCCGGCGCCCGCGCAGTTTGCGGTGGTGACGTCGATCGTCGATTACGTCACGTGGATCGGGCGGTATTTCCTCGACTCGGATGATCGGCGCACGTTGTTCGTCGAGGGCATGCAGCGGATCGAACTGCATGAACGCGCGCTGTTGGCCGCGTTGCTCGATGGGTGCGAGGGGCGTCGCGGGCTGAGGTCGATCGATGGTGTCGAGGTCTATTGGGATCACGACGACCTGACGAAGCGCGACCTGATCGTCGGGATCGGCTTCGCGAACCTCGAACCGACGCAAGCGGTGCGGGAATACGAGAAGCACGGTGTGATCGTCTATGAACGCGTCGCGTCGAGTTTGTATTCCGGCCGGATGCTGAAGTCGTTCGGGATCGGCGGCGCGGTGCGGATATCGCCGCTTCATTGTCATGCGCCGGAGGATATCGCGCGGTTTCTCGCGGTTACAGAGGTGCTGGCGGCGAGCCGGTGATTGACGACACGGCCCGGGTGATCCGGGCCGTGTCGCATTCGGTGCCGTAAAATTCTGCACGTCCGCGAGCGGTGCGTAGCCGATCGGCGGCAGTTTCGGCATCCAATCGAGATCGAAGCTGTAGCTGGCTGATGACACCGTTTCCAGCTCGATACATGTCCCGACATGACATGCGATCTGCGACGACGCGGGTATCGCACAAGACGCAATCATTGACCCGCCGGCGGCTGATTCGCTTTCTATACTGTTTACGTTGACCGAATTATCAACGGCATGCGTGCGCCAACAACGCACACGTCCGACAAATCCCGGGGTAAACGAAAACTGCACCGGCCGCAAACGCTTGCGGCCGGTCGGTGGAGTTCGGCCCGTGCATGGGCGAGGGCGCGGGGATGGGCTCCTCAACCATCGGAGAATTGAAATGAACGCGTCCCACCCGTGAAGGCAGGAGCAAAAGGAGGTGGATCCTCACGGGCCAACGGCATCGATGTGCCCAGGTGGAAAATGCACGCATTTCCCGGCAACCGGAGGATCCACGATGAACAGTATGGCCATGGGCGTCGATATCGCCAAGAACGTGTTCCAGGTGCATTACGTTGATCAGGCAAGCGGCGAGATCGTGAACAAGGCGATCAAGCGTGCGAAGTTTCTGGAGCACTTCGCGAATCGTGAGCGGAGCCTAATTGGGATGGAGGCGTGTGGCGGTGCGCACCACTGGGCCCGAGCGCTGAAGCGGATGGGTCACGAGGTCAGGCTGATGCCGGCGGAGTTCGTGAAGGCATTCAACATCCGCAACAAGAACGATGCGGCAGACGCGCGAGCGATCTGGCTGGCGGTACAGCAGCCGGGCAAGCCGATAGCGGTGAAGACGGAAATGCAGCAGGCGATGTTGGCGCTGCACCGGATGCGGGAGCAGTTGGTGAAGTTCCGCACGATGCAGATCAACGGGCTGCGTGGACTGCTGACGGAATACGGCGAGGTGATGAGCCGTGGCCGGGCGGCACTGGACAAGGAGATACCGGCGGCGCTTGGCCGGATCGCGGAGCGTCTGCCAGCGGCACTGGTCGATACGTTGCGCGAACAGTGGAATGGGTTGGCACGACTTGACGAACAGATTGCCGAGATCGAGCGACGCATGCGCGAATGGAAGAAGGAAGACCGGGCAGTGCAGGCAATCAGTGAGATTCCTGGCGTGGGGTTACTGACGGCGACCGCGGCAGTGGCCATGATGGGCGATCCGAAAGCGTTCAGATCGGGACGGGAATTTGCGGCGTGGGCGGGTTTGGTGCCCAAGCAGACAGGCTCTGGCGGCAAGGTGAATCTGCACGGAATCAGCAAGAGAGGCGACACGTATCTGCGCACGTTGCTGATTCACGGCGCGCGCAGCGTACTCACCCACGCGAAGGAGCCGGGGCCGTGGGTCGAGCAGATCAAGAAGCGACGACCAACGAATGTCGTGATCGTCGCGTTGGCCAACAAGATGGCGCGGACGATCTGGGCGGTACTCGCTCATGAGCAACCGTATCGGAAGGACTACGTCAGCGTGAAACCAGCCTGATCGGTTCGTGCGAGGTAGAAGATCAACATTGACACAGGGTGAACGTCGAAAGGTTGCGCAGCAATCGAGTGTGATGACGAGCCAGGTAGGACCTGGGCCCGCCAAGCCTGAATATCGCCAAGAGCTTTGAGCTCGTTCGGAGAATGAGGCGCGGGCCAGCGGATTTCATAGGGGCCCGCAGCGGAGGTATCGGCTGCATCAAGGCCGGATATAGAGCTGCAGCCCATCCTGTCTGTCGGAATACACGAGAACTGTTGCAAACGGGACGCGTTCATATAGGCAATATGGCGACATACATCGTATTGATGAATTGGACTGACCAAGGTGTGCAATCCGTGAAAGACACGGTCCAGCGAGCGAAAGCGTTTCAGGAAGGGGCGCGGGCGATGGGCGTCACCGTCGGCTCGCTCAAATGGACACTTGGGCCTTACGACATCGTCGCGACACTCGATGCACCCGACGACGAAACCGCGACGCGGCTGGGACTGATGCTGGCGCAGTTAGGCAATGTTCGAACCGTCAGCATGCGTGCTTTCGGCGAAGCGGAAATGGAGAGGATCGTCGGCGGCATGAAGTGAAGCCTTGACGCGCGAGATGCAACCAGCCACCGACAGTGGTGAAACGGGCGCCTTGGAAGCTGGTTGGTTGTCCTCGCATCGTGGCATCACGGGTATCGCTCACGAGCCAGGCGCTTGCGCAGTTACGCTTTCGGTGGTTAATCCACGACAAGAAACGGCGCTGCTTATACGGGAAGGTTGTAGTGAGTGGGCAGATTTCCTGCGCGACATCGGTAACCGAATCACGGCCAGCATCTTCGTGCCTCGTGCCTCGTGCCTCGCGCCGAAACGCTCGCAATCATCCGCCTAATCCCGAGTGCGATTGCCGGCTCGCGGTCGGGCTGTTTTCGTGCTCGCGTCGGTCGTCATGGATGGGGCCGCACTGATCGACGCAAGAGTTGAATTCCGGTCTCGGTCGAAACAGCGGCCGTCTGATCGTGGAGTAGTATTCCCCCAATGTCTGAGTTATTGCTCGGCCTCTGCGGCGCACAGCCAACTCATCCGTGAGGGCGGCAAGCTCGTTAAAGGATTTGGAAACTGCGTCAACGATACATGTGATGGCGCTGGCCGTGACGACGGCATTGATGGGATGCATCATGTCAACCGAGTGGAAGCACCGCGTCAGACTGTTTGCCCAGCGTTTCTGGCAGCCGACCAGTGCGTGCATGACCTGCATGCCGGGGAGCTGGGGAAATATCATGAGCCTTGCCCACTGGACTATTGCATTTCATACAGGACTGCTTACTGGACTCCTGGCTGTATTTTTGACTTTCACGCCTGCGGCGAAACTCTACGCGCATCGATACGGCAATGCGCTGGTCGTTGGCGTCCTGACAACGTTGGGCGACGCCTACTCGCACACGAGTCACTACCGTATCCCCTATGTCGAGCACATCGTGACGGGTGCGATTTCAGGTCTCTTGACGCTGGCGGCCTCATATCTCTTCGAAGACCGCGCGCGACGCCTTCGGGCGGTATGGGCTCGGGTTTTCGGATAGCTTGTCCGCTGACTTTCTGAACCCACCGGGCCGAACGGAAAGAGGCTCCTCGGTGTGGCTACGCTTCATGATTGGGAGGCTGCGCATGGACAACGGGAACTCGTGGCCGTTACATGCCCCAGTGTCAGGAGGCGGCCAGTTTCGGTCGTTCGGCGTCGCCCTACAGATCGTAGACAATCGCCAATATCGGGCAGGTTCAAAACTCTGCCCGCCTTCTGTTATCTACGTGCGACAATTTGAACCTGACGCGTCAGCTTGCGATTGACGTCAGAAATCATTGTTGCGGGAATCAGAAATGGCCCGGCTGTTCTGAGATCACATACGCCCATTAGGTGGCGACCGGGCACGTTGAATTGAATGAACGCTTCGATGTCGGCATCTTCTCGGAGTGCTAGATCCATCACCTCGTCGTTGAGGGCATGGGACGCTTGAATGGTCAATGTCGGTCCCTCTACCGGCGGGAGGGCTCGATTACCCGATTGGATAACCCAGTCGAGCCCGGCTTTCGTGACCGCGCACCGGAAGGACATACCGTAGAGGACGCCATTGCCGCGAGCCTGCTGTTCCAGCCACCAGTCGTTTTGCCAGTCTTCGTAGCCCATCAATGTTCCTTCGAGTCGCTCGAAGGTTTCATTCCAGCCGCCTGCCGCGCCAGCGGCTTGTCTTAGCAGCCTAAAGGCTGGGATACGCCACTCCTCTCCTTTGGCTGCGTAATAAACGTAGCCGACACGGCGGCCGGGAGAATTGGGCAGGATGTCTAGATTCTCTTCTCCGTGCAGCAATCCCGCCGCAACAAAGTGATCGAAACACGCCTTCAATCGGCTGTCAAAACTCAAGCCATCGTCGCTGTCGAACGTGAAGAATGCGAGTTTCTTTCTTCCATCCAGCAGCAGGGGCAACTCGTAACCGGTATGGAATAGGTAGGGCGAGCGTGGCAAGCGACGGCAATCCTTGAACAGGAAAACCTCCCGGCGTCCGCTGTCAAATCTCACACCAAATGCGCTGCAAAGCGCGGTGGTTTCGTGCGGTGACAGCAGATAAACCTTGTCGACCGACGGATCGTCGTCATCTTCGATGGCCAGAATACTCTTGAGCTTCGCTAGATCTGCAGTTCTAAATCGGGTTGCCAAACATGGGCTTAACAGGTGCTCATCGATGGCTTCGAGGATAAAAGCGGGAGCGTCTGGTGGCGTAGTCATGGCTTATTGGCTCGCATCGCATCCGTGCCGTAGGCGGTAGCATAATCTAGCACGCTCGGCAGACGTGAGAGAGGCACATGAAACTTCAGTCGAATTACGAGAATACGTTCAAGTACATCCGCAAGAACGCACGCGGTTTGACGTATGACGTGGGCTATCACCTCTACCAGCGCGACGATGGTACGTTTATCTATGGCTTTGAAATCGTGCAGGAAGCGTGCGATGGCCGCCTCGGAAGCGGCGCGACTGTTCTGAATTTCCGGGGCACGCCTGAACAAGCGGAGAAATATCTCCGAAACACTCTCGAGGAAATGGTCGAAAAATTGCCGGAGGTATGGGAATCGGATCGAAACAGGAACCGCAAGGAAACTGACGAGGGCGTGGTAACCGATGCGTGGCTAATCCGCCGCATCTACGGGTACTGGCCCGGATTTCATGATGCCGAACTCCTTTCTGTAACGCTGCGTCGACGCGTATCCGGTGGAAAAGGACAAGCGGACATGGAGCTTGTTCTTCATCACTGGGGACAAGACAATCCGGAGTGGCAAGGCGAGAACCGGCATTGCAAACTTACGTTTCTGCTGGAAGACGTGGACGGGGACGAGTTCGCCACAGATAACGTAAGCGATCCTTCTTGGATCTATGACTTGCGTTTTTCACGGTGTGACGATGGCCGCATCCAGGTCGATTTGGAGCCATCCACCGGCTTTTCGCTCCTGCTCTATTGCGCAGTTGCTCGCGTGATGTGCGTGGAACCGTATTTGCCCGAACGCACGTAATCGCGTGACATAAGGCATAGGATCCACCGGCTTGGTCAGGCTTACCAACGTCGCCTTCAGAGAAGACTGAATGGCCGCTCCGGGTCGCCTACAGCCGACCATGTCCGGCAGCTACGTGGCCAACTATGGCCGGAGCCAATTGCACCCAATAGCGGCCTTTGAGCGTTACTTGTCGAGGTGGCTGCGATTACCCCCTGTCTTTCCCTGCTTGCATCCTATATTTGTCGTTACGGGTTGCGTTGCGAGAGGAGAAGGGCCGTGAATCACATCCACATCGTCCCTACCGTTTCGCGACTGGTGCTTCTGGGACTCATGCTTCAATCGGGCGCCGCGTTGAGCCAGCAGTCATTGGACCAGCAACTGGCCGGCGCGTGGACGTATGTCTCGGTCGATACTGTCCGTCCGGACGGCAGCCGCACACCCATGTACGGGCCCAATCCCCACGGTCTGGTGATCTTTGACGGCCATGGCCACTACGCGCTGGTGAATTCGCGCGGCGACCTGCCCAAGTACGTATCCAACGATCGAATGAAGGGCAGTGCGGAGGAATATCGCGCGGTGGTGCAAGGTTCGATCGCCCACTTTGGTACGTACGTCGTCAACGAAGCAGACAAAACCATCACCTTTCGCATCGATACGAGCACATTTCCAAACTGGAATGGCGTCGAGCAGCGCAGGCCGTTTGTCCTCTCGGGAGATGAGCTCAGATGGACGACGCCTGCCGCTTCAGGGGGCGGCTCGGGCGAGGTCGTGCTAAGGCGAGCCAAATGACTTCGAGCGCAGGCCGGGTAGTTGACGTCGCGCCTTCTCAGGGATGACCGAACCCGGAGCGAACGGCCACTCCCCTCAATCGAAATACGGCGCCAACACCCCCTCGATCCAGTCCATGAACGCCCGCACGCGCGGCGACAGATTACGCCGATGGGCCACGACGAGCGACGCGGCCAGCGGCTCGGGACGCAGATCCGGCAGCACCTCCACCAGTGCACCGCTTGCGATGTGACTCGCAACCCCTGAATACCCGGCCTGGATCAACCCGATGCCGGCAAGCCCTGCCGCGTGATACGTCTGCACGCTGTTGACCTGCATCGCGCTCGGCAATGCAAGCGTCGCATAGCCGTCGCCGTCCGGATATTCCCATCCGGGATGTCGGGCACCGAGCGTCAGCGTGTAGTGGACCATCCGGTGCCCCTGGCCGAGCAGATCATCGAGCGTATGTGGCACACCGTACCGCTCGAGATAACCGGGGCTCGCCGCATTGATCATGCGCAGCCGGCCCAACGGCCGGGCAACCAGCGTCTCGTCCACGATCGGCCCGAGACGGATCACGCAATCGAATCCTTCCTGGACGAGATCGACACGCCGATCGGTGCTCGAAAGCTCCAGTTCCAGTTCGGGATGCGCGGCCATCAGTTGCGGTAATGCGGGAATCACGACGCTGCGCGCGAGCTCGGTCGGCATGTCGACGCGCAACCGTCCCCGCAGGCGGGTGCCATTGCCGGAGAACATCGATTGCAGTTCCTGCACTTCGGCCAGCAGGTCCCGCGCACGCGAATAGAAGGCGCGTCCGTCTTCGGTCAGCTGCACGCTTCTCGTGGTCCGATGCAGCAGCGCGACGCCCACGTCGCGCTCGAGCCGGCGGATCACCATCGACACACGTCCTTTCTGGATACCCAGGCTTTCGGCCGCGCGCGTGAAGCTCGTCATTTCGGCGACACGGGCAAAGATCAACAGCGCGTCAAGGTTTTTCATTGTTCACTCTGCGAGTAACAGAACGTTCAATCGGTCGTCATTTATGACTCAATTGCGACTCAGTAGAGTGCTTCCCATGTCGTCGCCCGACGACAACCTGAACGAAAGGGAGCAAGCATGACGCAACACATCACGCCGGTTAAAGCGGTCGTCGTCTACCACTCGGGCTATGGGCATACCGAACGCATGGCCGCGGCGGTCGCCGAAGGCGCTGGCGCCGCAGTCGTCGCCATCGACGCCGACGGAAATATTCCACCGGACGCGTGGGAGACGCTTGCCGGCGCCGATGCGATCCTGTTCGGCTCGCCGACCTACATGGGCGGCCCGAGCTGGCAGTTCAAGAAGTTCGCCGACGCATCGTCGAAGGCCTGGTTCGACGGCGCGTGGCGCAACAAGATCTTCGGCGGCTTTACCAACAGCGCCAGCATCAACGGCGACAAGCTCAATACGCTCGAATACTTCGTTCTGCTCGCCGGGCAGCACGGCGGCATCTGGGCGAGCATGGACATCAAGCCGGCGAACCTGAAGGCGTCGATGCGCGACGACCTGAATCGCATGGGCGCCTATATCGCGCCGATGGCGCAGACGCCGGCCGACGCGTCTCCCGACGAGATGTCGGCGGGGGATCTCGAGACGGCACGCCGCTATGGCGCGCGCGTCGCAACGATCGCCGGACAGTTTCGGGCAGGACACGCTCGAAACAGCTGACATCCTGGCGTGCGGCGCGCGCCGGACCGGACGCCGCCGCATTCTTCCCAGCCGATCCGGAAGGAAACGGGCATGAAATACAAGCAACTGGGCCGCACCGGCCTGTATGTCTCCGAGCTGTGTCTCGGCACGATGACGCTGGGCGGCAATGCCGATGCCGGCATGTGGGCGGCGATCGGCGCGGTCGGCCAGGACGACGCGACGCGTCTGATCGCCCGCGCGCTGGCCGACGGCATCAACTTCATCGATACCGCGGACATTTACTCGTTCGGTCAGTCGGAACGCCTCGTCGGACAAGCGCTGCGGGACCTCGGCGTGCCGCGCGGCGAGATCGTGCTGGCAACCAAGACGGCCGGCGTGATGGGCCCGACACCCAACGATCAGGGCGCGTCGCGCGGCCACATCATGGATTCCGTGCAGCGAAGCCTGGAGCGGCTGCAGGTCGACCATGTCGACCTTTACCAGATCCATGCGAACGATTCCGTCACGCCGATCGAAGAGACGCTGCGGGCGCTCGACGATCTGACGCGCCAGGGACTGGTTCGCTATGTCGGCGTGTCGAACTGGCGCGCCGGGAAGATCGGCAAGGCGCTCGGACTCGGCGAAGCGCTTCATGCGACGCGCTTCGAGACGCTGCAGGCCTACTATTCGATCGCCGGACGTGACGTGGAGCGCGAACTGGTGCCGCTCGCGATCGAGGAGCGGATGGGCTTGCTCGTCTGGTCGCCGCTCGCCGGCGGATTGCTTTCGGGGAAGTTCGGTCCCGGGGCGCCGACCGAAGAAGGCGCGCGGCGCAGCCATTTCGATTTTCCGCCGGTCGATCTCGAGCGGGCCTGGCCGTGCGTCGCGGCGATGCGCGCCATCGCCGATGATCGGCGCGTGTCGGTCGCCCGGATCGCGCTCGCGTGGTTACTCGCGAAGCCGCATGTCACGAGCGTCATCATCGGTGCCAAACGGGTCGAGCAGCTTGAGGACAATCTCGGCGCGGTCGATGTCGTCCTGACCGACGACGAGCTTGCGCATCTTGACGCCGTGAGTGCGTTGCCGCCCTGTTATCCCGGCTGGATGATCGATCGTCAGGCGGCGGGGCGGCTGCCGCAGCCTTTCGCACGTGCCGTGTCGAAATAGGATCGGCGACGCGACATCCATCTGTTCGACCGGGGCGGTCGCGAACACGCCCGGTGTCGAGTCGGGCACACGCGTGACGCGAAAGGAAGCACCTCGCCGCGTCAAAGCGACGCGCCGCCGCACATGACGATCTGCTGCCCGGTGATCGCGCTCGCATCGGCGCTCAACAGGAAGCCGGTCAGCGCGGCGACTTCCTCGGGCGTGATGAATCGCCCGATCGGCGGCAGGCGGGGAGGCGTTGCCGCGCGCGCCGGATCACGCAGGAACGGCGTGTCCGTCGCGCCGGGCGCGACGACGTTGACGGTGATGCCCCGCGGCGCGAGTTCCGCCGCCCAGGACCGCGCCAGGCCGACCAGCGCGGATTTGGTCGCCGCATACTGGCTGCGGGTGGCCGCGCCGTTGGCGGTGCGGCTGCCCAGCAGTACGATGCGTCCGCCTGCGGGCATCCGCGGCACCAGCCGATCGGCGAGAAAGGTTGCGGACTCGACGTGCAGGCGCCACATGGCTGCTCCGTCTTCCATGGCTGCTCCGTCTTCATGTGAAAGCTGACCGAGCGGTGCGGTACGCATGAACCCGGCCGCATGCACCAGCGCGTCCACCGCGCCCAGTTCATCGCACACGGGCCCGAGTGCCGCGAAGTCGGTGACGTCGACCGGCACGATTGTCAGCGCATCGCGGGTCGTTTCAATGTGCGAGCGGCACAGTCCCGTGACGCGCCAGCCATCGGACAGCAGACGATCGACGATCGCTTGCCCGATTCCCGACGACGCGCCCGTGACGACGGCATGGCGCGAACCCGAACCCGACTGCTCCAATTGACCCACGATCGCTCCTGCTACGTTTGAACTACGATGAACCGGCGGATGTCGCCGCAGTCTTCGTGCTGACCGCATGCACCGTGATCCGCGCCTGCGAATGGAACGGATCGAGCTGCTCGGGCAGGGCGGCGTCATCCGTCACGAGCGTCCAGTCGCGCTCGAGCGGCGTCCAGTGCTGCTGGCTCGCGCGTCCGAGCTTGTCCGCGGTCACGAGCACGAAGACCTCCGCCGCCTGCCGCATCACGCACTCCTTCAGATACGACTGCTCGCTGCTCGCCTCGCACAAACCCAGTTCGGCGACCACGCCGTCGGCGCCGAGGAAGGCCTTGTCGACGCTCAGGCGGCTCAGCGCGATCTGCGCGAGCGGCCCGAGCGTGCTCATGCTGGACGACCGGACGTCGCCGCCGATCACCGTCACAGCAACCCCTGACGATGCGAGCGGGCTCACGACCAGCAGGTTGTTGGTGACGACGTGAACGGCGGTCCGGCCGGCAAGCAGGCGCGCCAGCGCCGCGGTCGTGGTGCCGCCGTCGAGGAACACGGTGTCGCCATCCTCGACGAACGCGCTTGCCGCGTGCGCGATGGCTTCCTTCTGCTCCTGCGAACTGACGCGCCGCTCCTCGAGCGAGGGCTCAGGCTCGTGGCCGCCGACCGCGGCGGCGCCGCCGTACGTGCGCAGAATGCGACGGTCGCTCGCGAGCGCACGCAGATCCCGGCGAACCGTCGCTTCCGACATCCCGAAGTGCTCGCACAACGTCGCAACGTCCGTCATGCCCCCGAGCACGGCCTGCAGCATCGCCTCCCGGCGCCTGGTCACTTTCATGTGCGTGAATTCCTGGTCTGATCGCATTGGCGCGCAAGTCCGCGCATCCCGACCGACAAGTTTATCGAATTGCCGCAGCGACCGGCCAGTTGCACCGGCTGGCGTCATCGACCGCGAACCCACGCTTCGTCGACGCGCACGTACTTGATTTTCTGGCGGAACCAGGTGAATGCGATATGCAACGCGCCGTCCTGCGACTGCACGATGGACGGATACGAATACTCCCGGTTGCGCTGGTCCGCGGAGTTGTTGGTCATGCAGTACCCGTCGCCGATCTCCAGGTTGCGACGGCGCCGCCATGTCCTGCCGCCGTCTTCCGAGATGGCCAGCGACATCGGCGCGCGCGGCGCGCCCCAGAAGGCCGTGCCGCGCGCGGACGCCTTCTGGTCGCGCAGCTCGCCGCTGTCTTCCGAGTCTTCGATATCGTCGTACAGGGACGCGCGCCGCTCCTTGCTGTGCGACGCATCGCTCTCGTTGAACACGAGCGCGAGGTGACCGTTCTGCAACACCGTGAACTGAATCGACGAGTTGTTGTTCGGTACGTCGGTCGGCTCGGGCGCGCTCCACGTGCGGCCATCCGTCGAGCGGCTCGCGTAGACGAAGTCGGCCCAGCGGCTACGGTAAAGCGCCAGCAGCGAGCCGTCGTGCAGCACGTGAACGTTCATGTGCACGCACCCGACGCTGTCCGGTACTTCATGCAGCGTCCACGACGCGCCCTGATCGTCGGAGACCATGACCGCGCTGACATCGTCGTTGCCGACCCAGCGCTCGCCGGGCGCCGTGCGGCACAGGAAGATGGGGCAAATCCACGTGCCGCTGTCGAGCGCGATGATCGGCTGGCGGACGAAGGTCCCCGGACGCTCGAACAGGGTTTCGACGGGCCCCCAGGTGACGCCGCCGTCCGCCGACACGCGGCGGCGAACGATCGCGGTGTTCTGATGGCCGGACAGTTGCGCGGTGTAGATCAGCCACAGGCGGCCGTCCGGCGCGGTGAACAGCACCGGGTTCTGTTCCGAGCGGGTCGGGTCGTCCGACAGCTTTTGAGGCGACGACCACGCGTTCGTCCCGGCCGCGAGACGCGACAGGTAGATGGAAACGTCGGGAATGCCTTCCTGGGTGCCGCCGAACCAGACGCACAGCAGGTCGCCGTTGTCGAGGCAGTGCAGGTTGGCCGCGTGGTTCTGCACGCAGGCGGTCGGCAGAAACGCTTCTTGCCGTTCCGCGTCGGCATACGCCGTGCGAACGCAATGATCCGAAGCGGCGCTCGGCGCTTCAACGAGGTTGGTGCTCATGAAATGTGTCTCGAGTGGCGAGGTTAGTGCGATTCGCGATGCGTGAGCGGCTTGTCGCGAAGGTCCGAGCCTTCGCCATGAAACAACAGCTTGCCGATGATCAGCACGATCGCGGGTGTCACGAGGGCGACGTACATGTTGTCGATGCCGAACGGATTGCCGAGCAGGTACCAGACCGTCGTCGCGATCGTCGCGAAGATGAGCGCCGAGACGGCGCCGCGCTTGCCGCTGAAGAACGGCAGGTAGATCCCGATCAGCGCAACGATCGACACGGACAGACGCAGCGCGCGGCTGAAGAACGACAGCGCGAGGATCTGCGGGACGAACAGCACGAAGATCAGCGGGAGGAAGCCGACGACCAGCGAGATCCAGCGCGTCATTCTCAGTTCGACGTCGGGCGTCGGCTTGAAGCGGGGCACATAGAAGTCCTTGACGATCAGCGAAGCGATCGCCAGTGCGACGGTGCAGACGCTCACGAAAATGGATGCGACGAGCGAAGTCGTGACGATGCCGGCCAGGATGGGGTTCATGTGCTGCAGGAACACCGGCAGCGCATACAGGCTCTTGATGTTCGGATACAGGTACTTGGCGGTCACGCCGATGAAGCCGAGCGCGAGCCCGATCGGCACGCACAGGACTGCGGCGATCAGCGAGGACGCGCGTGCGCCCTCGGGGCTGCGGGTGGCCGAGATCGCCTGGATGATGAACTGCGTCGAGAAGATCGCGCCGGCCGTGCCGATGATCCATGCGCCGATGGTGCCGCCCGACAGCGCCCCCGTCCACGTGAAGTAGTGCGCGGGCATGTGCTGCGCCATCGGCTTGATGCCGCCCGACAGCTGCCACGCGACGCCGACCAGGATGGCGATGCCGAGCAGCTTCACGGCGCTGTGGACGACCGTCAGGTACGCGACGCTCTTGAGCCCGCCCCAGACGAAGTAGATGGTGCTGACGATGGCGGTGATGATGGCGGCCGTCGGCAGGTTGATGCGCATGACCGTCGAGATCGCCGCCGCACCGCTCACGTAGTTGCCGACGTTCACCACGAACAGCGCGTAGATCATGATCGCGGAGACGGCGAGCTTCGCGCCATGCCCGTACCGCTGGGCGATGAACCCGGAGATGGTGAATTCACCTGACGCATACAGGCGCTTGGCCATGAACAGCCCGAAGAGCAGGAAGCCGATGGCTGCCGCCAGGACCGACCACGAAGCGGCGAGGCCGGCCGAGAAGGCTTCCTGCGATGTCCCGACCGTCGATTTGGCGCCGATGAATTCCGACATCAGCAGGATGGCGACCACCAGCGCGGGCATCGAGCGCCCGGCCACCATGAATTGTTCGGAATTACGGCTGCGCAGGCGAATGCTGATGATGCTCGTCAGCACGATGTAGGCAACCACCATGCCGATGATGGTGGCTGTATCCCAATAACTGAAGGTGGCCATCGCTTGTCTCCACGTTACCTTCGGTTGATATGTCCGTTCGGGTGCGTCGAGTCATCCGGCATGTTCCTGCCGGTATGACCCGTTGGTCGATGCGTGTCGTTACATGGGCGGCTCAGGCGGCGCTTGCCACCGGCGACGGCTCGTTGCGCCGCGTCGCGAGGTCCACGGCCTGGCGGAAGGCTTCGAGCATGCTGCGTTCGTCGGCGATGCCCTTGCCGGCGATGTCGAAGGCGGTGCCGTGGTCGACCGACGTGCGGATGACCGGCAGGCCGACCGTCACGTTCACGCCGGCTTCGAGGCCCATCACCTTCACCGGCCCGTGTCCCTGGTCGTGATACATCGCGACGACCACGTCGAAATCGCCGCGGCCCGCACGGAAGAACAGCGTGTCGGCCGGCAGCGGGCCTTCCACGTCCCAGCCGCGCGCCTGGAGGATCTGCACCGCCGGAACGATCTTCTCTTCCTCTTCGCCGTAGCCGAACAGGCCGTTCTCGCCGGCATGGGGATTGATGCCGCATACGCCGATGCGCGGATTCGCGATGCCGGCGCGAACCAGCGTGTCATGTGCGCGTTCGATCGTGCGTTGCACGAGGCCCGGCTCGATCTTGCGAATCGCGTCGAGCAGGCCGATGTGCGTCGTCACGTGGATCACGCGAAGGTTGGGCGCGACCAGCATCATCGACACCTCGTCGATGCCCGTCAGATGCGCGAGCATTTCCGTATGTCCGGGGAAAATATGGCCGCCGGCATGCAACGCTTCCTTGTTGAGCGGGGCCGTGCAGATCGCGTCGAGCTCGCCGTTCGACGTCAGCTCGACGGTGCGCGCGATATATCGATACGCGGCGTCTCCGGCGATCGCGGACAGCTTTCCATAAGGCAGGTCGGCCGGAATGAGCGCCATGTCGATGCAGTCGACGACCCCCACGCGGAACGCGCCGTCGGACGGCCGGCTGACGGCGCGAACGTCGAGCTCGACGCCGGCTCTGCGGCCGGCGTCCCGCAGGCGCGCGGCGTCGCCGATGACCACGGGGCGGCACTGCTCGTACACGGACGCATGGGCAAGGCTCTTCATGATGATTTCCGGGCCGACGCCAGCCGCGTCGCCCATGGTGATACCGATGATGGGACGGTTGTCCATGGCAGTTCTCTTCACAAATTGGTTTGAGCGGTATTGGCCGTCTTGCCTTCATTCGCAAGCCGGCGCCACGCGTGATGGAGCGATGCGGGCTGGCCGAAGCCGCCCGCCTTGGTCACGACGGGGAGTGTCTTTCCTTGCAGCCGGCATTCGAGCAGCGGCATGCCGTCCTCGATTTCGTCGACGATCCGCAACGCGTTCGCGCCGGCCGCGGTGAGCAGCGCGCGCGCCGTTTCGCCGCCCGTCGCGATGATCCCGCCCGCGTGGCGCACGGCGGGCGCCAGCAACGCGGCAAGACGGTTGCAGAACAGCAGGCCGTCCTTCACGTCGCCGCGCTGCGCCTGGCTCAACGAGACCACCACATGCCGGCCGCGACGAAGGGCGTCGCATACGAGCGTCGTCACGTCGCTGCGCGGATCATCCAGCGCGGCGACGGGGACCTCGAGCGCAACGAGGCTCGTGCCGCAGTTGGCCTTGAGGCAGTCCAGCTGTGCATGCGAGATGCCCGACATGCTGCCGACGACCGTGAGCACGGGCCCTTGCGGATCCTCGCGGCCGGCCGTCGGGGCGGTCGTGCTTCGGGTTGGCGCCAGCGTTTCGATGACGGCGGGAGCCAGGCCGGCCGAGCCCACCCAGAACACGTTGTCGAGCGTGGCCGATGCGCGGGCAATGCGTTGCAGGTCCGCATCGGACTCCGCGTCGCACACGACGGCTTGCACGCCATCGGCTTGCAACTGCCGCATGTGTGCCGCGAGCGCGTCCGGTTCGCCGCGCACCGCGCCGATTCCCGCGTGTGCGACGCGCAGATCCTCGGCCGAAAGCAGCGCAACCAGATCGGCCTTGCCCGGGATGTGCTCGTTGCGCCAGTATTCGCTCGCTTCGACGGGCACGCCGCGAACCCATTGGCGTCCGTCCCGCGTCGTGCGTCCGGATGCCGGGTAGGCGGGGCAGACGATCGCCATGCCGAGGTGTGACGCCAATGCGGCGACCTCGGCCGCGACATTGCCTCGCAGCGTGGAGTCCACCTTCTTGTAGATGCGCATGCCGGCGCGCGACAGCGACTCGACGGCGGCGACGTTGCGTCGGGCGGCCATGTCCTTCGATGCGCGGCGCGAGTCGACGTCGACCGACAGGATGTCGACGTCGTGCGCCGACGCCGACGCGTGTTCCGTGTCGAGCAGGACCATCGCCGTCAATCCGTGACGCAACCCGGCCACCGCGCAATCGGCCGCGCCCGACAGGTCGTCGGCGACGATCAGGAGCCGTGCCGCATGCTGTGCGACCGCGTTCATGGCAGCAGGCGACGGTAGATGGACTTCATGTCGTCGAGCGTCAGCGCCTTCGGATTGTTGCCGAGCAGGCGCTTGACCTTCGATGCCGCCACCGCCAGCGCGTCGAGATGTGCTTCGGACACGCCGAACTTGCGCAGGTCCTGCGGAATGTCGACAGCCGCCGTCCATTCCACCATCTTGTCGATCAGCTTGCGTGCGGCGACCGGGTCCGAATCCGTGTTCGGCGCCAGATCGAGTGCGCGCGCAACGTTCGACAGCCGGCCTTCGATCGCATCGAGATTGAAGGCCATCACGTGCGGCAGGAGCATCGCGTTCGCGACACCGTGCGTGACGTTGAACATCCCGCCGAGCGGGTAGGCCAGCGCATGCACCGCTGCCGTGCCGGCGGCGGTGAGCGCGAGGCCGCCGTACATCGACCCGAGCATCATCGCTTCGCGTGCCTTCAGCGACTGGCCGTTCTCGTACGCCTCGACGATGTTCGCGCCGATCAGGCGCATCGACTCCATCGCGTACATGTCGCTGATCGGGTTCGCCTTCGTCGAGATATACGATTCGAGCGCATGCACGAACGCGTCCATGCCGGTTGCGGCCGTGATCGGCTTCGGCAGGCCGAGCGTCAGTTCCGCATCGAGAATCACGATTTGCGGCAGCAGGTGACGGCTGACGATGCCCACCTTCAACGCTTCGTCCGGCAGCGTCACGATCGCGTTGGGCGTGACTTCGGAGCCGGTGCCTGCGGTCGTCGGCACCAGAATCATCGGCACGCCGGGGTGCTTGATGAGGTCGATGCCGAGCCAGTTGCGCAGCGGTTCGTCGTTGGTCAGCCGGACCGCGAACAGCTTCGCCGCATCGAGCACGCTGCCGCCGCCGATGGAAAGAATCGCCTGAGGCGCAAAGGGCTCGATCTGCTCCTTGAAAACCGTCTCGACGTTGCCGATGGTCGGCTCCGGCTCGACGCCGCGAATGATGCGCACGTCGACGTCCCTCGCGTTGAGCGATTCGATCACGCGATCGGCGACCCCCAGCGCTTCCATTGCGGGTTGCGTGATCAGCGCGATGCGCTCGATCGGCGTATCGAGCAGCGACAGCGTGTCGGGAAGCGTGGCGAGGCTGCCGGCGCCGTGGACGATGTGCTTGACTGTCTGGAAGTGATAAGTCGTCATGCTGATGACCTGTTTCAGTGGCCGCGCGCGGCGTCGTGGTAAATGGAGAGCGCTTGCGCCAGGCGCTCGCGCGCGCTGTCGTCGAGCGGTTGCGCGGGCGAGCGAGCCGGGCCCGCTGGCATGCCGAGCATCTGCGCGGCGGTTTTCAGCACGACGGGCATCGTGCCCAGCGCGAATGCGTCGCGCAGCGCACGCAGCGACTCCTGGGCGGCGCGTGCACCCGCGATATCGCCGGCCTGGAACTTGTTCCAGATCGACATGACGACCTGCGGGACGGCATTGGTCGTCGCGGCGACCGCGCCGTCGCCGCCCGCGATCAGCGTCCAGAGAATCATCGAGTCGGTGCCGGTGAAGACCGCGAAGTCGTCGCGCCGCAGGTTGATCAGTTGCAGCAGGCGATCGAAGTCGCCGCCGCTGTCCTTGATGCCGCGGATGTTCGGAATCTCGGCAAGGCGGCGCACGGTATCGACCGTCAGCGTGATGCCCGCTTTCGCGGGGATCGTGTAGAGCATGACCGGAAGCGGCGTTGCCTCGGCGATCTTCTTGTAGTGCGTGTAGAGCTCCGGCTGCGTCGCGCCGTTGAAGTACGGCGTGATCACCGAAACGGCATCCACGCCGACCTCGGTCATCTTCCGGTTCAGGTCGATCACGTCACGCGTCGCATAGGCGCCGGTGCCCGCGATGACGGGCACGCGCGAGCGGGCCTGGCTGACCGCGATGCGCGCGATGCGCAGCTTCTCTTCTTCGCTCAGTGCGATGAATTCGCCGTTGGTGCCGAGCACGAAGAGCCCGTGCACGCCCGACTCGATGAGCCGTTCGACCAGCGCGCGCAGCCCGTCTTCATCGATGTTCTCGTCTGCCGTCATCGGCGTGATCAGCGCGGGAACGATCCCCTTGAACGAAATTGACATGCTTGGCTTGCTCCATCGCGGAAGGGACGGCGGGCGGAAGCGCCGTCTCCTTGGGGTTAGGCAGAAAACAGCGGGGCCGTGCGCTTGCGGGCACCCGCCAGTGCAACGCGTATGACGGAACGAGTCGTCCGGCAGCTTTCTTCAGTGGACTTGCTCGTTTCGATCAAAGTTGTTGCGCGATGTGTGCATTCTAGCTGATGTGGTGACTGGATCAGTCAATGAAAACCCTAATATGATTGAATCGATCATTTTGAGGTGGCGCCGAAAAGGGGAAATGAGCGAATGGTTCGGCTTCGCGTACGTCGGCGGCATGCATGGCCGGCTGCTCGTGATCGGCTTCGTCTGCAACCTGTTCGTCACGCGCGTGAACGAGCGCCATCACATGACCGACGCGCAGCTCGACGCCGGCAAATAAATAAATCCAGGAGACGCGAAAAATGAACGAAACGGTCGCTTCCGCTCGCCCGACCAAACAAGGCGGTGCTTGCCGTGTTTTGGCTCTACGTGCTGATTCCGCTTGCCTGGGGTGTCGTCAACACGCTCACGACGGCGATGAAGCTGTTTGGGTGAAGGCGGGCAGGGCGCGCTGATCTGCACGGTGCGATCAGCGCGGTAACCGCTAGAATTGCGGTTTTTAGCCCGGAACACGTCCATGTCTTTTGCCTCGCTAGGCCTGATCGACCCGCTGCTGCGTAATCTGCAGGACCTCAATTACCAGACACCTACGCCGGTGCAGGCCAAGGCGATTCCCGCAGTGCTCGGCGGCAAGGACGTCATGGCCGGGGCGCAGACGGGCACGGGCAAGACCGCGGGTTTTGCGTTGCCGCTGTTGCAACGGCTGGTGCAGCACGGGCCGGCGGTGTCCAGCAACCGTGCGCGTGTTCTGGTGCTGGTGCCGACGCGTGAACTGGCCGAGCAGGTGCTGCAAAGCTTCGTCGCGTACGGCAAAGGCCTCGACTTGCGATTTCTGGCCGCCTACGGCGGGGTGAGCATCAACCCGCAGATGATGAAGTTGCGCAAGGGCGTGGATGTGCTCGTTGCCACGCCTGGCCGTCTGCTGGATCTCAATCGCCAGAATGCCGTGCAGTTCGACCAAGTCCAGACGCTGGTGCTGGATGAGGCCGACCGCATGCTCGATCTGGGCTTTGCGCGCGAGCTCAATGCCGTCTTTGCTGCGTTGCCCGTTCAACGCCAGACCCTGCTGTTCTCTGCCACGTTCACCGACGACATCCGCGCGATGGCGGCGAGCATTCTGCGCGGTCCGGTCAATATCAGCGTCAGTCCGCCTAATGTCACGGCGAGCAAGATCAAACAGTGGGTGGTGACGGTCGACAAGCGGAACAAGCCGGACCTCTTCATGCACCTGGTGGCCGAGAACAACTGGGACCACGCGCTGGTGTTCGTCAAGACCCGCAATGGCGTGGATTACCTGGCGTCGATGCTGAATGACGCGGGCTATGCGGTCGACACGATCCACGGCGACAAGCCGCAACCCGCGCGGCTGCGTGCGCTCGAGCGCTTCAAGACGGGTGAGGTGCAGATGCTGGTCGCCACCGATGTGGCTGCGCGCGGGCTGGATATCGATGATCTGCCGCTCGTGATCAACGTCGATCTGCCGATCGTGGCGCAGGATTATGTGCATCGGATCGGGCGTACGGGGCGTGCGGGGGCGAGTGGTGTGGCGGTGTCTCTCGTGTGTGCCGATGAAGCGCCGCAACTGGCCGCGATCGAAGCGCTGATCGGGAAAACGCTGCGTCGTGAAGAAGAGCCGGGGTTTGAGGCGGAACACCGCGTGCCGGAAACCAGTGCGACAGGGCAGATCATCAAGAAGCCTAAAAAGCCGAAGAAGCCTAAGGTGGCGCAAGGTGGGGCGGGGGCTGTGCCGGTGGCTGTGGCTGGGAAAAAGCCGCGGCCGCAGGGTGGTGAGGGTAAGGCTGCGGGGAAGGGCGCGAGCGTGTTGGCCGGTAGTCCGTTCAGCGTGCAGAAGCCGCGGAGCAAACCCGCTGGTAAGGCGGCTGCGGGGGCGCGTAAGCCGGCTGGGAAATCGTCTGGTGGGCGCGGGAAGCACTAACGTCGATCGGTGGGGCAGCCGACGCCAGCCAAGGCGCAGGCTGGCGGGTCGGGAGGCAGGTAACGGCTCGACTTCGGCACATGCATCAGGTCGACGGGTAACGGCGCACTGTAGTCAGGATCAGTAACGCCTTCGGGGCCGAACGGATGTTGGAGTCGTGCGTAACAGGCGTCAGATCGAGGGTGACACCGGCGATGTGTCCGGTTTTTCATACGAACGCTGTTGTCTGATCGGCTCGTCGAGGACTATCGCGTTGAGGCGGATAGTGGCCTTTCGCTTTGGGGTGCAGTCGGCCAGGAGCGGTCTTTCGACAGATGGGGCTAGATCGTTGACACTAGGGTTCCACGGCCGCATGCTCCAACCCAATCGCCCACGCTATTCCGGTGATAATCGTTGTCGTTGCGATGTAACTGGTACTGCGAATCGGGGGTGACAGTGACAAAGAGTCGGAAGCTGGTCTTCCAAAGACGCACTGCGATACACGCGGGCCTATGGGTTTCGCTTTACTTTGCGCTAAAACCAGGGGCGTTGCTTGCGTCCCCTCCGCAAGACCTTGAAATACTGGGCAGAAGACTTCGTGTTGAAATCGACGAAGCATATCAGAAGCTCCCCAAAAGCGGCCCGATACAAGAGATAGAGAAAGCTGGGGACATTACTTGGCTCGCAGTTCGTTACATTCCTCTCGAAAGTTCGTTTGACGACGCCGAAGTCATCCTTCGCGGCGCCGGTTTTTCAGTCGGACCACGGCCGGATAAAAATCAACCGGGTAATCTGCAGCATAGATATGATGTCATTGCGCGGATTGACGGGTACCGTTCAAATGTTGTTTCGCGCACCAACGTGTCCGTATTTCTTTCGCCCAAAGCTCCTGGCGATTTTTATGATGGTGTTTCGGCGATATTCGCATCGTTTACGACGAGTTATTTGTAGCGACATTGCACGCAGCAGGGTCGCGAGGTACCGTTCAGCTGTTGATTGTGTATGTCAGTTTTGGGGGCGTCTAGCGGCAGATCTGGGGTGACGTCTTCTGGTATGCGGTTGCGTTGCGTGCTCGTGTGACAGGGAAAAGCTGCTTCGGTGAGCCATTGAGAACAGGTGCAACATGAAATATTTGCACGTGATGGCAGAAAAATACCAAATAAAATTGGAACAATTTAATCAGCTTTTGATCGCCTCCACGGAAACGCCATCCGATACCGACATTGACGTTGGCTTTGGCCGAAGCGATCATCGGAAATCGATTATTTTTCCCCACTACGATATAGGCGATGACCGCTCTGGGTCGGCAACTACCGACTACATCGGGTGGCAAGCGAGCCGGCTTCGGCCTCGGCTTTGGGCAACGAGCCGGCCAATAGGCGACTTTCGTAGGCAGCGGCGTTCGGACATTCAGACGTCCGTTGCGCGATCTCAACGGACGCTTGCAATCGATTGCTCGGCGGATAGGTCAGACGATTATTTCAAAAGCAACTGACACCCCGGTGTCAGCAGGATTTGAGTATCGTGCCGGAATCGCTTGTCATCTGCTGCGTTGCATTGATACCGTTTGCAGCATGCGTGACCGACCAATCCGAGAGGGAGCCATGGCGCGAATTCTTTCGTTTTCTTCCGGGCCCAATGACTGGCAACGCCAATTGGCTGATCCTGAAAAGCATTGGAAGACAGGGTATTCCGCACGCACGCTTGCCTATTGCTGGGAAGACGCCGATGGATTTCCGGCGGAAGTTGCTGCCTCCTTGTCATGCTCCTGCGAGCCGCTGCTCGAAGAACTCACTCCACTCCTGGCGGTGCCGGAATTCAAGGTGCCGTTACCGGGTGGGGAACGTGCTTCGCAAAACGATATATTCGTGCTCGCGCGTTCCTCGGCTGGAGCCGTATCCATCATGGTTGAAGGAAAGGTCCGTGAGTCGTTCGGCCCGACGTTGGAGAGCTGGTGCAACGAGTCGTCAAGCGGCAAGGCGGAGCGCTTGCGCCACATACTGCGAGTGATCGGCCTTGTAGCAGCACCGCAGGGAGACATTCGCTATCAACTGCTGCATCGGGCGGCTTCGGCTGTCATAACAGCCGAGCAGTATCGAGCGGTCGCCGCAATCGTGCTCATACATTCTTTCAGCCCCGAACGTTCGGGCTGGCCGGATTTCCAGGCTTTCACCCGATTATTCGGAGTTGAAGCGGAACATGGGTGTGTCCAAAAACTTGCCGTTTCTTCGCGGGTACCACTCTTCGGCGCTTGGATTACTGGCAACCCGAAGTACCTGACCTGTTGAGCAATAGAAATGCTGGACGCTACGCTGAGCATGTCGTGAATGAATCGACCGGACTAAAGCCTCATGAGCATCCAATTTGCAGCAGTGCACGAGAAGAACACATGGCGCCGGCATTCAGGACATCAAACCCTGGAGGCTGCGATTAGCGGAAGGGATGGCGCGGAAAATCTCCTGCGTGGATTCGAGCGCGTCGGCCGTGATATGCACAAAGCATACGGCGTGGTTCATGCCGTATTTGTATGGGACGACACAGAGCAGATGGCCGACGCGCTCCGGCTGGCACCGGGTAGCAGCCACGACATCGAGCGAGTGAAAGTCCGTGTCGAACTCGTCGAGCTGTTTCAGGTGAAGCATGGTCCGTCTCTGGCTCAGATCGACGAATGGTTTCGGTCGTCGTCCCCAAACGTTGGCACATTGTATCCAGATGACATTCCCGGCGGGGTGCAGTATTTCGAAGGCGCGGTTGCACAGGTGCTTGTGAACGTTTATGAGCGAAATGCAGCCGCACGCCGAGCGTGCATCAACCACTACGGATATGCCTGTATGGTCTGCGATCTGGATTTCGAAGTCCGTTATGGATCAATCGGTCGCAGCTTCATCCACGTTCACCATGAGGTTCCCATCGCAGACATTGGCGCGAACTATCAAGTGGACCCTATTCGCGACCTGAAGCCGGTGTGCCCCAACTGTCATGCGATGCTTCACCGGCAGGATCCTCCACTGCCGATTGAGAAGTTACGTGCAATGTTGTGCCGCTGAGTCAGGGTGCGCGATTCCGATGCCTGTTTTACCTCGGACGTTGCGGTAGATGTCGCGCCGGATCGAATAGCGGGCGTGGGTCGGTCTGCGGCGGTCGCGTGTCGTGGGGTGGCGGCTGGCCGAGTTCGGCGGTTGAATCCACCTCGGCAAACGGCCGTTCCGATGAGAATGATTCAGATTTCGTCATCTGCCAAAGCGCTCCTGACCTGCACTCAGGGTGTTCAGAACGTGGTGAATTCTCAACCCGACGGATTGGCGCGGCGGCGAGATGCTACGATCAACGCGATCCGACTTTCATCCCGACGCACAATGACGACAATGTATGAATTGCTCGGTGTGTGCGAGAACGCCACCAACGA
>NZ_QTPW01000044.1:0-43945 GCF_003857965.1 Burkholderia sp. Bp9031 | reverse complement strand
GATCTCGTATGCCGGCCTGCTCGAGAAGATCGAGATCCTGCGCTCGATGCTGCGCTGGGCGCCCAAGCTCGAGCGTGCCGACATCGAGAAGCTGCTCAATCAGGCGAACGTGCTGCGCGACGAGGTCATGCAGATGTCGCGCAAGGAGCGCTTCGTCGAGGCCGCCGTGGCCGCGCCGCAGACGCCTGATGCTTCCGATTCTCCCGATACGCCGGAGGCGCCCGCGCCCGCGGTGCAGCGACGCAGACAGGCGCTGATCGAGCGCAGTTTCATCTTCGAAGGCATCTTTGGCGACAATCCGAAGTTGCTCGCCGCGCTCGAGATCGCCGAAAAGGCCGCACCGACCGATCTGCCGGTGCTGATCGACGGCGAGAGCGGGACCGGCAAGGAACTGATGGCGAAGGTCATCCACGCGAACGGGGCGCGTGCCGACCGGCCCTATATCTCGGTGAACTGCGGCGCGATTCCCGACAACCTGCTCGAATCCGAGCTGTTCGGCCATCGGCGCGGCGCGTTTACCGGCGCGTCGAACGATCGCAAGGGCAAGTTCGAGAGTGCGCACACCGGCACGATCTTTCTCGACGAAATCGGCGAATTGCCGCTGTCGGGCCAGGTCAAGCTGCTGCGCGTACTGGAGTCGCACGAAATCCAGCGCGTCGGCTCGGACGAGCCGATCAGCGTCGATACGCGCATCGTCGCCGCCACCAACAAGAATCTGCGGCAATTGAGCGAGCAGGGGCTCTTTCGCGAGGACCTGTTCTATCGCCTGAGCGTCATTCATCTGACGTTGCCGGCGCTGCGCGAACGTCGCGACGAAATTCCGCTGCTGCTCGCCTACTTCGGCGACGAGGCCGCGGGGGCACTGAAGCGCAGGCCCATCAAGACGACGCCGAAGCTGCGCGACTTCCTGCTGACTTACGCGTATCCGGGCAACATTCGCGAGCTGCGCAACCTCGTCTACCGTCTGTCGTGCCTGGCCGGCGAGGTCGCGGATATCGAGCACTTGCCCGAGGACATCCGTCCGAAAACCGTGTCGAGCGCCGTTCGTGCGACGGATGACGGCACGTCGGGCCGGCCGATGTCGCTCAGCGACGCGAAGCGTGCCGCAAGCGACGAGGCGGAGCGGGCATTTCTCGAACGCGGGTTGCAGGAGACCGGCGGAACCGTGGCCGAACTGGCGCGCCGCTGCGAGATGAACCGGTCGCACCTGCAGATGCTGCTCAAGAAGCACGGTATCCGTTCGAAAGCGTTCCGTCATCAGGACGGCGCGACACCTGACAAGGACGCGTGAGCGTCACGCGCGTCCGCTCGATCGTTCAGCGTTGCACGGAAGGATTGGCGAGCGTCCGGTCCGACGCATCGGGATCGTCGGCGCGGATCACGACGGCGGTGACGTTGTCCCGGCCGCCCGCGCGCAACGCGAGTTCGACGAGCACGTCCGTTGCACGCGCGCAATCGCCGCAGGCGAGGGCGGCCGAGATGTCGGCTTCGTCCAGCTCATTGCTCAGCCCGTCGCTGCACAGCAGAAACATGTCGCCGTCGCATACGTCGATGCGTCGTTCGTCGAGATGCAACCGCTCGGCGGCGCCGACCGCGCGCGTGATCACGTGCTGTGACGGGTGATGCCGCACCTGCTCGGCGCTCAGGTGGCCCTGCGCCTGCAGCTCCGCGACGTGGCTGTGGTCGAGCGTGAGCTGCGTCAGGTGCGCGTCGCGGTACAGATAGATCCGGCTGTCTCCGGCCCACAGCCAGCCGCATTGACGGCCGCTCGCCAGCAGCACCGCCACCGTGCTGCCGATCATGCGTACGCCGCGCTGGGCGGCCGATTCACGCAAGCGGGCATTGACGGCATCGAGCGCGGTGCGCGCCGCCTCGATGAAGTCCGCCAGCGTGGCCGGGGCGGCCAGCCGTTCCAGCGCCTGCACGATCATCCGGCTCGCGAGGTCGCCGGCCGAATGCCCGCCCATGCCGTCCGCGACGGCCCACAGGCCACGGTGCGGCAACGCAAGGCAATCGTCTTCGTTGATCTCGCGAACCAGGCCCACGTCAGTGCGTGACGCCGAAGTCCATTGCAGTTCTGCGCTCACGGGGCGCCACTCCCTTTCGTCCAGGGCCTGTTCATGCCGATAACGGGCTCGCGAACGTGTATTGCCGGTCGGCGTGAACAGGCTAGACGAGCCGGTTCCTGCCGTCTGCACCCACCCCGACCACGATGTTCGAGCCGGGCGCCGAGTTCGTGACGTCGACGTTCTGAATCTGGTTGAGGACCTGGTTCGCGTAGAACGTGTTGTACGTCTGATAGAGGTTGACGACCGGCCCGAACGCCGGAGCGGGCGGCGCGTAGGGCTGGATCCAGCCAAATACCCACGGCGCGCCCGCGCCGCGGATGAACGACATCGTCTTGCGGTCGATGTCGCGTTGCATGTGAAGGTCGGTAATTGCGAGCGTGGTCATGATGCGTCTCCGAATGGGGCTTGCCGCCGGAATGGGTAACCGATACGTGCAAACCTCGTGCCATGCGTGACACCACCCGCGTGCGTCGATCCGCTCGCGTGCGTCGATCCGGTGAGCGCCGCACGCGGCAAGGCAAGGCGTCATCGACACGCGTTGCTTGCATGCTAGTGCGTCGCGGCGTTGTCCTGCAATGGTTGCACGCAAGCCAACAGTTGCGCGCACGAACGTGGCCGCGAAACCGACACATGCCGCGGCAGGCGCAAACGGCTGTCCGGCGCGCCAACTGGTGCTGTCGCGCCAACGAAATCTCCGGCAAAGGGTTGGTCGTTGGGCGACAGTGCGGCACCGGGTTCGCAGCGCGCTTCCCGTCGAGCATTGCGCGACGGGCGCCGGGCGATTGGCACGCTTGATGCAGGTTAGTTGGCAACCGGCTAACCGTTGAACAACACGGGCGGCCGCCAACCTGCAGACGGAGCCAGTCATGGAACGCGACCTTCAACCAGTGAACAGCGCTGTGTCCCGCACGGCGGCTGGCGCTGCGGATGCAAGCGCGCATGCGGCTTCGCTGCCCGGCGGCGTCGAGGCACTGACGCCCGGCGCGCACCTGGTTTCCGATCGCGCCGGCTACAGCCACCACGGCATCTACGTCGGCGACGGGCGCGTCGTCCACTACGCGGGGCTTTGCACGACGCTGCATCGCGGCCCGATCGAAGAGGTCACGTTCGAGCGCTTCGCCGACGGTCACGCGGTTCGCGTCGTGCCGCATCCGTGCGCGGCCTATGCGGGGCGCACCGTGGTGCTGCGCGCGCGTTCCCGTCTCGGCGAAAACCGCTACCGGCTGCTGACGAACAACTGCGAGCACTTCTGCACGTGGTGCCTGGAAGGCACGGGCCACAGCGAGCAGGTTCGCACGTGCGTCATGCATCCGCGGACGGCATTCCGGTTCGCGCTGTCGATCTGCCGCGCAATGCTCGCGGCGCGGCGTGCGGACGGACGGTGCGCTGCAGCCGCCATCGCCGCCGCATGAGCGACGTCCCGATGCGTACGACATCGCCACGAGGAGGCTCAAATGAACGGGATCGAATCTTCGCTGCGCATGCAGGTCGACAAGTGGCTCGCGCCGAGCGCGCGCGTGCCGGCGCGCATCGTGCGCTTCAGCCGCATGCCTGCGCAACGGCGGCGCTTTGTCTGCGTCGAGGCCGTGCATCCGGCTCGCACGATCGCGATCTTCTTCTTTCGTCACGACGACGGCTCGTGGTGGGTGTTCCCGCCGGCCGATCGGCGGCCCGCGATGACGGCGCGCGCGGTCTGACCGTGCGCGCCAGGTCGAGTGGTGTGTCCGTCAGCGCAGCAGCGTCGGACGCGCCGGGCGCGCCGCTGCTTCGGCCGCAGGGGCACGCGCCGACGCAGAACCGCGGGCGTCGGTGTGCAGATAAGGGAAAGCTTGCGGCGCGAGCATCGTCTGATGCGCACGGACCATCGCACCGCCGGTGATGGCGGCCATCGCCTGTCTGTCGAGGTCGACGCTTTGAGGAAGATCGTTGATGACGAGCACGCCCATGGTTTGCTCCGCAAAATCGGATGGGAGAAAGGGTAGTCATGCAGCATCATGCGATGTGCCGACGTACCTTGAATCTGTCCAGTATAGGTTCCGCCGCACGGCCGCGCAGCCTGGAAAATGAACGAGGCCGTGCAGGCGGCGCGGACGGCGAAAGCCTGAAGCCGGTTCGCCATGGATCTGCCCGAATTCTAGTTCCGGCACCGATTGCACAGGGCGTTACCGCAGACTAGTATGATTTGTTAGACATCCTGTCAGAAGGCCGGCGGCCGGTGCGGCGCGCAGTCGAATTCGTCTGACGATGGCGTGGCGGCGATCTCGTGTTCGACGGTGTCCGGTGCATCACCGATACGTCGCGCCGCTTGGGTACGTCATGGACAGTCCTTGCCCTGGCGGCGCCGCGAGGCGCCGAAGCGGGTCGGCAAGCTGAAGCTGAGTTGACGGCATACGAATGATGAGCTTTGCGCAGCTGATTCATACATTCCAGAGCGGGACGCTGTCGCAGGACGCGTTCTTGTCGGAGATCGACCGGGTGCTGGCGACCGATCAGGTCGATTGCGCACGGTTGCGCGAAGTACTCGACGAGACGCAAACCACGCAGCCACTGTCAGACGATATCTATGCGGAAGTGCTGAAGCGCATCGAACGGTGTCGTGACAGAACGGCAGCCGCGGGCGACGCAACCCGGATTCAGGAGAGCGTGCTTCGGCCCGAGGCGCGTCCGGACACCCCGTCCGGGCAGTCGAGCGGCGCAATGTCCGTCGACGGCGAGCGCGTGAAAGGCATCGGCGATACGCTGAACGGGCGCTTCGTGCTGGAGGAGTGCCTCGGCGTCGGCGGGATGGGTACCGTGTACAAGGCGCTCGACCTCCGCAAGCTGGAGGCCTCGGATCGCAAGCCGCACATCGCGATCAAGGTGCTCAACGTGCAGTTCCGCGGCCAGCCGACTTCGCTGATCGCGCTTCAGCGCGAAGCCCGCAAGGCGCAGACACTCGCTCATCGCAACATCGTCACCGTCTACGATTTCGATCGGGACGGTCCGCTCGTCTACCTCACGATGGAGTATCTGTCCGGCCGCCCGCTCAGCAAGGTGCTGCGCGCGCCGGACTTCAAGGGCATGCCGCTCGATACCGCGTTGCCGATTATCGCCGGCATGGGCCAGGCGTTGGCCTACGCGCATGAACGCGGCTTTGTCCACTGCGATTTCAAGCCCGCCAACGTGTTCCTCACCGACCGGGGCGAAGTGAAGGTGATCGACTTCGGGATCGCACGCGCCTTCCAGCGGCGCGACGAGGATCCCGACGTGACCGTGTTCGATCCGGCGAGCCTGGGCGGCATCACGCCGGCCTACGCGAGCCCGGAGATGTTCGAGCATCTCGAGCCGGATCCGCGCGACGATGTCTACGCGCTCGCCTGCGTGACCTACGAATTGCTGACCGGACACCATCCGTTCAATCGGCTGTCCGCCACCCAGGCGCGTCACGACCACTTGCGGCCCGAGCGCCAGCCCGGTCTCGATCGCACGCAATGGCGAACCTTGAGCGCCGCGTTGTCGTTCGACCGCGCGACGCGCACGCCGAGCGTCAACTTGTTCCTGGAGGGCATGGGCGTGTTCAAGCGCCCTGCGTGGTCATCGGGCGCACGCGTTGGGGCTGCCGTGGGCGCTTGTACGGTGGCGGCGATCGCCGTGCTCTGGTACGGCTACCAGTCGCTGTCGCGCAGCGGCGAAGGGCGCCCCGCCGCGGACACGGTCGCGCACGCGTCTGCCGGCGGAGGGAATGGCGCGACGGCGGGCGCCACGGCCGGCAGCACGCCCCCGGCCACCGCGAACGCCGTGCCCGCTGCGGCCAGCGTGCCGCCGCCGGCACCGGCACCGGCGATCTCGCTGGCATCCGTGATGGCTGCGCTGTCGCGCATACCGTGTTCGGCGCTGGATGCCTCGGTGCAGGATCACGTGCTGCAGGTGCGCGGTTATGCGGAGGCCGGTGTCGGTATCGGGCGCGTGCGAACCGCACTGAGCAGTTTGGCGGGCGGGCAGACGGCCAATCTCGACGTGCGTCCGGTCGATGCGCACAATTGCGAGGTCGTGAGCGCGTTTGCCCCGTACTGGCGATCGAATCGGGCTTCGTCATCACACGCCGCGTCGATCCGCACGCGAGCGCCCGATGCGCATCTTGCGGAAGGCAACCCGCTGGTCATCGACATCACGACACCCGGTTACGATTCGTATGTGAACGTCGACTACTACGTGCTGAACGGGAGCGTCGTGCATCTCGTGCCAAGCAGCCGCGAACGCGACAACCAGGCGCCGCCGAATTACGCCGCGACAATCGGCAGCATGGGCGAGTGGGTGATCGGCAAGCCTTTCGGGACCGAGATGATCGTGCTCCTCGTCACGCCCGCGCCGCTGTTCGACGGGGTACGTCCGCCATCCGAGCCGCGCACCGCCTATCTCGCGGCAATCGATCGACAATTGAAGCTGTTCGAGGCCAAGTACGGCGAAGGACGCATTGCCGCCGACTTCGTCCAGATCACGACGCGTGCCAAGGGTAGCTGATCGAGCCTGTTGCCGGTTCGCCCCAGTCAGCGGACCAGCGATTCCGCCGCCTGGTGGATGGCCTTGCGGATGCGGGGAAACGTGCCGCACCGGCACGCGATCTTCTTCATGGCCTCGTTGATCTGGTTGTCGTCGGGGCGCGGGCAGCGCATGAGCAGGGCCGTGGCGGCGATCAGCTGTGCGCTTTGGCAATAGCCGCATTGCACGACGTCGACGGCGATCCACGCGTCCTTCAGTGCGCGCGCTTCAACGCTGTCCAACCCTTCGACGGTCGTGATGCGCGAGCCGTTCAGCGTCCCGACCGGGAGCTGGCAGGCAGGCACGGCCTGGTCGTCGAGCAGCACCGTGCATGCACCGCAGACCCCGACGCCACAGCCGAACTTCGTGCCGGTCAGCTTCCGTTCGCAGCGAATCACCCAGAGCAGCGGGGTGGCGGGCTCGGAATCGAGGTGAGCGGTTTCCCCGTTGATACGGACTGACACCATCGGTCGTCTCCTTGGTCGGGTGGGCTCGGCTTGATGAGCGGCAGGGTGCGATGACGCACGCCCGTGAGCGAATACAACGCATTCGCCACGGCCGCTGCGATCGGCGGCGTGCCCGCTTCGCCGACGCCGTGCGGCTCGGTCCCGCCTGCCAGGACCTGCGTGACGATCTCGGGACAGGTCTCCATGTTGACGAGCGGATAGCTGTCGAAATAATGCTGCGCGACTTGCCCGTTCTGGATCGTGATCGCCTGCTCGAGCGCGGCCGACAATCCGAAGATGATCCCGCTTTCCATTTGCTGCTCGACCAGGTTCGGATTCACGGCCAGCCCGCAGTCGATCACGCAGACCACGCGCGTCACGCGAAAGCCGTCACCTTCCTGCCGGACTTCGGCGACTTGCGCGACCACGCTACCGAACGATGCGTGCATCGCCACGCCGCGTGCGCGCCGCGCGCCGGTCTTGTCACGCCATGCCAGCGGCGAACGCCAGCCGGACAGCGCGACGAGCGCCCGCAACACGGCCGCATGGCGCTGGTGCGCCGGCTGCCTGAGCATGTCGAGGCGGAACTGGATCGGGTCCTTCCGTGCCAGCACGGCCATCTCGTCGATGAAGCTCTCGACGAAGAAGGCCTGATGCGAGTGTCCGACGGAGCGCCAGTAGCCAACGGGAACCGGGAGCGTCACCGTATGGTGCTGGACCAGCATGTTCTCGCATTCATAGGGCAGGTCGAATGCGCCTTCCGCCGTGGTGGCGTCGGGCAACCATTTCGCGGCGAGGCTCGGCATGCCGAAAGTGCGAGGCATCGCCTGCGCGCTGATCGACTGGCTCGCCGACATGCCTTTCCATGCGACCAGCCTGCCGCTCGCATCGATTGCGCCGCTGTATCTCGCCACACAGGCCGGGCGGTAGAAGTCGTGCGTCATGTCCTGCGGGCGCGACCAGATCGTCTGTACCGGCCGCCCCTTCGCATGGAGCGCGATGGCGGCGGCCTGCGTGATGAAGTCGACCTCGAGCCGCCGGCCGAATGCGCCGCCGATCAATTGCTGGTTGACGACCACCTTGTCTTCGTCCAGGCCCAGCAGCGCCGCGACTGCCTTGCGTGCCATCATGGGGACCTGCGTGCCGCACCAGATCGTTGCCGAGTCGTTCTCGACCAGCACCGTGCAATTCATCGGTTCCAGCGGCCCGTGAGCCAGGTAGGGCACTTCGTACTGCGCGACGAACGGCTTGGTACGGCCCAGCGCCGCATCGGCGTCGCCGGTGGCGTAGAACACGTGGCGGCCCGCGTCGCCGTCGAGGGCGTGCGTCAACGCCGTGCGGACCTCCTCGGTATTCACGCTGGCAGCCGGCCCGTGATCCCATGTGACCGACAACTGGCACAACGTCCGCATTGCGATGAAGGGATTGTCGGCAATGACGGCAACGCCTCCCGTTCCGCCGTTGTATGGCTCGATCCTGAAGATGCCGGTCACGGCCTTCAGGCTGGCGACCCCGGACTTGTCGAAATCCAGCGCTTTGCCGCCGAGTGTCGGACACATCGTGACGCTCGCATACAGGAGCTTGTCCGGAAGCACATCGATGCCATAGCGCGCGCTGCCGTCGAGCTTCGAGTGCGCCTCGATGCGACCCAGCCGTTTCCCGACCAGCGTGAACGTCTTCGGGTCCTTCAGGTCGACATGTGTCGGGCGCGGCACGTTCCGCGCGAGCTGGACAAGTTCACCGTATGTCGCCGAGCGTCCCGACCGATGGCGCACCACGCCGGCATGCGTCTCGCATTCCGCGACGGGCACATGCCAAAGCTTCGCCGCAGCGCTGCACAACATGACGCGGGCCGTGGCACCCGCCTCGCGCATGGGCCCCCACAGATCGATCATGCCCGTCGATCCCCCCGTTACCATCGAACCCAGATAACGTGCTCCATGGCGCGCCAGTGCCGCCGCGCCGCGAGCGAGCAGGCTCGCATCATCGGGACGAAACGGAAGGCCGTCGGCGAGGGATTCACGGTCCTTGTAGATCGTGTCGAGTGGAGACATGACGGTGCGAACCCGCGACCAGTCTGCATCGAGCTCTTCCGCCAGCAACATGGCCGCGCCGGTATGTATCCCCTGGCCCATTTCGGATTTGCTCATGACGATCGTCACGTCATTAGCGGAACTGATCATCACCCAGCCGTTGAGCGGCACATCGACGCGTGATGTCTCGAGCTGCGCGGGTACGGATTGCCGGTCATCGGGACGCCACCAGGCCCAGCCGACCACCAGCATGCCCGCCGCGCCCGCACTGCCCAACACGAAGGTTCTGCGCTTCAACATGATGTGGCCGCCGACATGTGTTGATCGAGTCGCGGCGCATTCGGCGAATCACGCCACGCGCCTCGACAATTTAATGTTTCAAACACAATCCGACATTTCATTGCTGCTGCAATCACCTATATTAGTCACTGATATCGGCAACTGAGAACCCGAATGTGATGTTCGTTTGAAACAAGCGCTGAAGACGCGGCTTGCCGCGGCCGGAGCGACATGCATGGCTTCCGGGACGCGAAGCGCATCGTGCCGATCGCTTCGAACGCACCACCCGCCGGAGGTCGTTGATGCTTGTCGATGAGGTTCACGCGTTGCTGCTCGATCTGCCGGCTCCGTGGCGAGAAGCGTTCAAGCGTCATGGTCTCGACCTGGCCGATTCGGGCACGCCCGGGGAGACGGCGAACCGACTGAGCCGGCCGTTGCCGATCGACTGGGACGATCCCCGCATTTGCGATCTCTGCCCGGACGCCACGCGGGCGATCGAGCCCGGCGACCCCGCGCGCAGCCTGATCTATCACATGCTTGCGCTGTCCGAGTGCCCGTCGCCGGACGCCGGCGTACGTCTCGAAGCACTCGATTTGCTGGAGAACTACATCGCTTCGCTGGCGCCGTTGCCGCCCGACTGGCAGACGCTGGACATCGCGGTGCTGGCTTACCAGTACCGGCCGGCGCGCCGCACCGGACATCAGCAGCATGCGGACTTCGTGTTCTCGCGACTCGGCATAGCACGCAACGGCGACACCGACGCGTGCTACGACGGGCAGACCCGAAGCTTCGTGCCGCATGTGCCGGACGCGATCGAGCATGTCCGCGTGATGCCGGCGCGCTATGGCGCGTTTCTCGTCCGCCGGGTCACCGGTCCCGACAGGCTCGCCCTGATCGAGGGCAGGCGAGCGGGCGACCCTCAGCGCACCTTCATCGAACCCGTACGCAAGCTGTTTCCCGATGAATGCCTGCCCGGACTGCGGTTGACATTGCAATATGGCCACCGCCATGTCGGCGAGAAGCTGAAGCGGGCCGTCGAGGCGCGCTGGGGCGTGCGGCCATCGCCATCGGGCGATCTGGTCGGCGCGCCGTATGCGATCCGCTGTCAGGACCCCTGCGAGGTACCGCCTGCCGGTTCGATCGCACCGGCAGTCGCGCTGAAGCGTTCGGGCGCGGCCGTGCTGTTGATGCCGGCCGCGCGGCCCCTGATCGAGCCCGTGACCGCGGCCAACTTCGGGGTGCACGGTTTTGGCGTGCCGGCTCGATGGCGACTGGTGCCGCTCGCCAACCGGCGCTTCACGACGATGAGAATCATCACGAACCTGTGGAAGCTGGTGCTGGCCGCCATCGACGAGGTGCGGCAGCACTATTTTCCGCATTTCGCGCCCGGTTGGCTGCGCTTTCCCGAACCTCGCAATGCCCCGGAGTTCATCAACATCCGGCACAAGTCGCGCGAGGACGGCACCTACACGGATATGCGGGCACATCCCGTCGACCGGCTGGCATTTCTCGGGGAGGTCGGCAAAGGCGGTTACCGCGCGCAGCTGTTTCTGGATCACTGCACCGAAGGGGTCGTGACGATCCGCATCGCCGAGCTGGCCGAACGCGCGGTGCTCCCGGCCTATTCGATCGTTGCCGCGCCGGACTTCTATCCGTACGCCGACCAGGCGGAATTGCAGCGCTGGTTCAAGGACCGGCGGATCGATCCGAAGTCGCAGTTCAGAAGCGGCTCGCCGATATCGCTCAGCGCCGAGCGTCTCCCGGCCAATCCCGACCATGTCGATCCGTTCAGCAACACGCAGGCATTTTCGCCGAGCGATGGGACGGTCGCCGTCGCGTTCAGCCTGGCGGCACGCGCAACGCGCCGGGGGGACAGGGAAGTGCATGCGCCGCGCATGACTTCGTTTCTGTCGGACGCGTCGTCGGGTGTCTTTGCGCCCGGCTGGGACGTCACCTATGCGGGTAACCGGCGGGGCATCTTCCTCGCAACCTTCGGGTTGGGCAGCCCGTTCGCCGAGGATATCAAGCTGTGCGCGGCCTCCAACAGCTTCTGGCCTGCCGTGAGTCCGGATGCGTCCAGAACCTTCAATCGGGCCGATGCGCCCACCGCCATCCCCATGCTCGACCCTGAGCTCGGTTTGCATCCGTGCCATCCGCTGGTCACGCGTGGCGACGAGTCGAATACGCGGCGCGGATGGGACGGCGAATACGGCCCGTACCTGACACCCGACGGCAACGTGGATTACGCGGATATCGAACGCTCGGATTACGTCGCCAACGCGTTGCATGGCGAGATGCTGTACGGCGCATTCGAGCATGTCGATTCGGCCGAGCTGATTCGGCGCATCAGTGCATTGCGCCATGCCGTCGCGGCATGCGACAACGGACAAACGCCTTCGCATACGAAGCTGTGGCTGGTATCCGCACGGGCACTTGGCGAAGCCGACGATGCGCACGAACCGGGCGTTGCCGGACGCTATCGCTTTCTTTTCGTGCGTCCTGCCGCTGATGGTGCGGCGCCGACACAGCACACACCGGGACGACTGCGCGTGCGCTACGGTGAGGCGATCCGTTGCGATGCGACCGAGGCCCGGGTAATCGGGCACGTGCTGCGCTGCGCACCGGGGCCCGACGCGCTCGGGCTTTACTGAGGGCGCGCGATGAATGCGTTTGACGTGGTCGTCGTCGGCGACGGGCCTGCCGGATGTGCGGCGGCGATCGCTGCGGCGGGAGCCGGCGGCAACGTGTGGATGCTGGGCCGCGGGCGTTCGCGCGCGGCGCCGGAATGCGTGTCCGGCGCCGCGCTCACGCTGCTGGATCGCATGGCGCCGAGTCTGGCCCGTCAACCGCATGTATGGCTCGAGGGCCGGGCCGATTCGCAGCGGGGACGTTCGGTCATCCGCAGTCGCCTTGACGACGGCTTGCGTGCCGAAGCGCTCGCTGCGGGCGTTCGCTATTCGCGAGCGCCCGCCGGTGGACTTGTCGCGCTTGTCGAACACGGCGCGGTCGTTGGCATCGCGCACGGCGACGGCGAGATCGGCGCAAGCATCGTGATCGATGCGACCGGCAT
Source organism: Burkholderia sp. Bp9031 (assembly GCF_003857965.1). Taxonomy (NCBI): domain Bacteria; kingdom Pseudomonadati; phylum Pseudomonadota; class Betaproteobacteria; order Burkholderiales; family Burkholderiaceae; genus Burkholderia; species Burkholderia sp. Bp9031. The sequence goes on along the minus strand of NZ_QTPW01000044.1, from coordinate 31,530 downwards.
CAACGGATGGCTGCGTCGCGCGATTCGGCTCGACGTGGCGACCGACTCGTCGCGGTTCTGGCTTCGCCGCGGCTACGCGCGTGCGCATGGGGCGCACATCGACACATACTGGAAGATCGCGCATGGCGGCTGGCTATGGATGAGAGCGGCGTCCGCGTTTCAGATCTGGACGTCGCTATCGACGCTGCGCGACGGCGAAATCACGTGGCCGGCGAACACGACACCCGTCGGACCGGTGTGGTGCGAGTGCAGGCGCTGGCATCGCGTGCGACAGGCTGCGGGACCGGGCTATATCGTGTGCGGCGATGCGGCGGGCTATCTCGATCCCGCGACAGGCGATGGTTTGCGTTTTGCCATCGCTTCCGGCCTGCGCGCGGGCGCAATGGCCGTCGAAGTTTCACGTCATCCCGATCGGGCAAGTTTGCTGGCGGCGCTGTACTGCGATTGGGTGACACGAAGCTACGAGCACGACAGAGCCGTGCTGGCACAGAGTTATACGCGTGCCGGGCTGGATATCGGATGGCGCGACACCGTTCGCCGATCGGACTGCCTGCCGCTCGGCAACTGACGCTTCATGCATGCCGGTTGCGCTTTCGTCGATGCAAAAAAGCCCACCAGGAGACGGAGCCTGGCGGGCTTGAAACACCGCGAGGATGAACCTGCGGCGGACTGGAGCACTTCGGTAGTGCGGCACGACACTATCGAATACGGCTAACACTGCAAGGAAGCATGGCGAAACTTACAGGCCCAGCTTCGCGATGACCTGGCCGCCCAGGTTGTTGATCGTGTTGGTCACGCTGGTGAGATCCTGGTGGGTCGATGCATCGACCTGGGTAACCGGAGCCGTGATGGTGTTGGGGCTGGCGAACGAGAATCCACTGCCGGTAGCGATGTTGTTGATACCGGCATTCTGGAACACGCTACCGCCGCTGACGGAAGCCATTTCCTTGCGGCTGAGTTCGTGGGCGCGGGACAGGTCGTTGATCATCAGTGCGGACATGGTAAATCTCCTTGGGTTTGCTGCGGTTTGGAAGAGAGCACGTTTCGTTGCGCTCGCAGCTATAAATGCACGGGGCGTGCCAGCCTTGAATCATGCGTGCATGGCGGGCGCTTAACCTCATGAAAACAAAAGAAATTTCATCTGGCATCCGACGCTTCGCCGGGCGCGGCGAGCAAAATCGAGGAATCACGATGTCGGGTTTTTCCAAACGATTTCCGTGGCGGCTGTTTTGTCTCGGCCAACATGAAACGGCGCGTGGCGCTTGCGATTCGCGTCTCGGGTATCCCTATGCAGCAGCGGGGGGGAAGCGTCTGCACGAAAAAGTCGTCAACGCGCACGCGATCGCGCGCGGCACCCGGCAGTTGAGCGACGCGCGCTTGCCGTCGGCGAACGTCGGCGCGATGGTGTACCGACGGGCGCCCGCAACCGGTCATGTGCTTCGCATAACTGAATTCGATGTGTTCCTGACGGACGGCGAGACGCATCGGGAATGCCGCGCCGAGGGCCAACGACGCATCGATGCGACCACGCCGTTCCGTGACTGGCGCCGCGGCACCATCAACCTCGACGAGGTGAGGCGGATCCGCGTGCAGGGGATGGAGGTCAAAAGCGCGTCGGGATCGTCCCGGCTGCTGATGGGAGAGGGCGGTGCTGCTGACGGGGCGTCAGCAAATCTGCCGGTTCATGCCGGCTGCGTTTTTATCATGCAACGAAGCCCGCCAACGGACACGGCCTGGCGGGCTTTGAGTGCCGCGAGGACAACCCCGCGGCGGGCTGGAGCGCTTCGGTACGACGCTATCGAATACGGCCACCACTGCGAGGAAGCATCGCGAGCCTTACAGGCCCAGCTTCCCGACAACCAGGCCGCCAAGGTTGTTGATCGAGTTGGTCACGCTGGTGAGATCCAGGTGGGTCGATGCATCGACCTGGGTAACCGGGGCCGTGATGGTGTTCGGGCTGGCGAACGAGAATCCGCTGCCGGAAGCGATGTTGTTGACGCCGAAGTTCTGGAACACGCTACCACCGCTGACGGAAGCCATTTCCTTGCGGCTGAGTTCGTGGGCGCGGGACAGGTCGTTGATCATCAGTGCGGACATGATAAATCTCCTTGAGTTTGCTGCGGTTTGGAAGAGAGCACTTTTCGTTGCGCTCGCTGCTACAAACGCATAGGGCGTGCCAGTCGCGAATCATGCGTGTATGAGGGGAGTTAAGCTATTGAAAACACAAGAAATTTCATCTGGGTGGCGGTGTTTCACCGGGCTCGGCGCGCAAGATTGGCGAATCACGATGTCGGGTTTTTCCAAACGATTTTGCTTGCGGCTGTTTCACTTCAGCCAACACGAAAGCGGTCTGACGGGCCGCATCGATTTCGCCCCGTTTGGCATCGAGATGCCTTCGGGGATTGGAGGATTCTTCAGGGGTTTCGCATCGGAACTGTGACGCACCTGCGTCAGGAGAACGTCGTCATGAGCGCGTTTGAATACGATGTCATCGTTGTCGGGAGCGGCTTCGGCGGAGCGGTGGCCGCCTGTCGCGCCGCGGAGGCGGGAAGGCGGGTGCTGGTGCTGGAGCGGGGTCGCCGCTGGACGCCGAACACGTATCCGCGCGACGAGACCGACCCGTGGCTGTGGCGTCAGCAGAACCCGCAACGATTCCATGGCTGGGCCGACCTGCGGGTCTTTTCCAACATGTCGGTGGTGGCCGCCGCGGGCGTGGGCGGCGGGTCGCTGATCTACGCGAACGTCTCGGTCGAGGCCAAACCCGACGCCTTCGAGCAGGGCTGGCCGCCGGAGATCACGTACGAGGCGCTCAAGCCTTATTATCAGCGCGTGGGCTGGATGCTGTCGGTCCAGGAGGTGCCCGACAACCAGATCAGCGAACGCACCCGCTTGTTGCGCGACGCTGCCGACGCCTGCGGTTGGGGCGATCGGTATCGCAAGTTGCCACTCGCCGTGTCGTTTTCGCCGACCTACGATCCGTCCTTGCCCGGCGCGCGCGACGACCGGCATTCGGTCAGGTACGTCAACGTGCATGGCGTATCGCAGGGCACGTGCGTCCACTGTGGCAATTGCGACATCGGATGCCAGGTGTCGGCGAAGAACACGCTCGACCTCAACTATCTGGCCGTGGCCGAGCGCCATGGCGCAACAATCCTTCCGCTGCACGTCGTGCAGAAGCTCGAGCCGCTCGGCCAGGGATGGCGCGTGCATTTCAACGTCATCGATTCCGCCGCGGGGCGTTTCATGCCCGGAACCGCGACGGCGGCTATCGTGATCGTCAGTGCCGGATCGATCGGCAGTACCGAGTTGCTGCTCCGCTGTCGCGACGAGCATCGCACGCTGCCGAATCTGTCGCCGAGGCTCGGCTGGGGCTGGGCTTTCAACGGCGATTTCGTCACTCCGGCCTTCTACAGGCACAGGAAGATCTCGCCGTCGCACGGCGTCACCATTTCCGCTGCGATCGACCTTCTCGACCGGGCTGCCGCCAATGGTCAGCCTCTGTTCGTGGAGGACGGCGGCGTGCCCAATCTCGCGCATGACTTCGTGCGTCGCCACCTGCAGCGCGCTCATGGTGGGGTGATGCGCACGTTCTGGCGGACCTTCGCGCGTCATTTCGATTGCGATGACCCGGTCGAGAACATGATGCCCTGGTTCGGCCAGGCGATCGATCCGGGGGACGGGCGCATGCGTCTCGGGCGCTGCTGGTTTGCGCCATGGCGACGCGAGTTGCGGCTCGACTGGTCGTACACGCGATCCGAGGCTGTCGTCGATGCGATGGTCGATACGCACCGGCGCCTGTCGGTTGCCACGGGCGGCGAACCCTTCGTCCCGCCGACGTGGAGCAACCTCCACAAGCTGATCACCCCGCATCCGCTCGGCGGTTGCAACATGGGGCTCACGCACGCGGATGGCGTGGTGAGCGCGGACGGAAAGGTATTCGGTTACGACGGGCTCTATGTGATGGACGGTGCGACGATCCCGCGTGCGCTTGGGCTGAATCCGTCGCGCACGATCGCTGCGCTGGCCGAGCGCAATGTCGCCGTGTTGCTCGGCCACGGTTCGGCGTAGGTGTTCCGGATCGGCGAGCCCCTCTTCGAGGCTACGGCCGGAGAAGTGAGTGGGTTGGTCCCTGTTACCCGAGGCCGCCTATAATCGCTGTCAGCTTGTCCAAGAAATCGCGGTTACCAAGGTGAGGGGGTGTCCAAATGGGGCAGTGCCGTCGCATCTATTCGCGCTTCGTCCTCACAAGCTCGATCGCCGGTCTGGCAATTCTGGCCGGCCCAGGCCACGCGTACGCCGAGGATAGTGCTTCGAGTGTACCTGCTGGGTTCAAGCCATCGGAAAGAACGATCGACGTCTACGCGGTGTATGGCGACGGACGCTCGACCGAGGGTGGCGATATGCATTGGCGTGCCTACGAAGTCGGCTTCGGCGACGTCCTGAATGACTACCTCTCGGTCTACCTCGCGTATGTGAACGAGGGGCATCCGCTGGATCACCACCGTGACGGCTTCGCCGCCCTGGGTTCGTTTCGTTGGCCGGTCGGCAATCGCCTGGCGCTCGAATTGTCGGCGGGGCCATATTTCAGCATGGACACGACACATGTCGACAACCAGGTGCGCAATGAAAAGCGATGGGGCGTGCGTGCGTCGGCAGCGGTGCGGTATTACGTCATTCCCAACCGCTTCTTCCTCAAGGTGCAGTACAACCACGTCCAGATGATTGGCGGATTCAATTCCGACGCGGTGCTCTTCGGCATCGGCTCGGATTTTGGCGGCGATCCTGGCCCGGCGTTGTCGGACGGCAAGACGCAGGTTAGTGTTTGGGCCGGGACGTCGCAGACGAACCGTCCCCAAGTGCCGATCGAAAAGGGGTATATGGTCGAAGTCAAGCGGCCGCTCGGCAATGCGTGGGCCTATTCGGCGAGCTTCATCTACGAAGGCAATAACGGCGTCGCCGGCCGACGAGGTGTGGCAGCGCAATTCTGGTACGTCGCGCCGATCAGGAGCAAATGGACGCTTTCGGCAGGTGTCGGTCCGTATCTCTCGCATGATCGGGATGAGGCCTCGAGCAAAACGAGACTCAATGCGTTGCTCAGCGCGCAGGTGACCTATCAGGTCACGAACGATTGGGCGGCGAGCTTGCGCTTCAATCGTGTCGCAACGGGTAATGACAAGGATCAGGACATGTTCATGGTCGGCCTGGCGCGCAATTTCTAGGGCTCGTTCTTGCGCGTAGACCCATTCCGTTTGGAGAGTCGATTTGTGCAGCAGCCTGCTGCACAATTGCCGTGGTTTCAGCTCGACAACGCAAAGGACGCGGCGGTCCAAACCGCTTCCAGCATGCGATAAAACACTTGGATTATGAAGTTTTAACTTTGACCAGGTGCGACATGACAACTTTGCTCTTATGATTATGTAAATCCGATTAAAGCATATTGTCGACATCGGCTGATGAAGCTGTGAACAGCACGCCCTCGATATAGAGATCAAATCACGGTGCGCCACCGTCGGCACGCACGGAGATAACACTATCGATTATCATCGCTCTCGCTACCATAATGTTGATGGTGGAGTCGACGATCTTTCGACCCGACCAAGGGGCTTTTCGTCTACTTGCCAATTTTCAAGGAATCCTTTCATATCCATGGCTACCTACCTCGAACTTAAAGCGCAGGCAGAAGCGCTGGCGCAGCAAGCGGAAGAAGCGCGGCTCGCCGAACTGGAAAGCATCATCACGACGATGCGTGAACAGATTGCCGAATATGGCATCACGCCCGATCAGCTTTTTGGGCGACGCCGTCCCGGTCCATCCGGCACCGTCGCTGCGCCGGTCGCACCGAAGTATCGCGATCCGAAAACGGGTGCAACGTGGAGCGGGCGTGGCAGGGCGCCGCAATGGATCGCAGGCGCGAAGAACCGCAATCGGTTTTTGATCGAGCAGTGAAGGGAGCAGATCGTTGAGTTCGACGCCTTCAACGCTACCCGATGGGAAGTACCGGGCGACGTGTCGTGAGCGCACGGTCTTTGCTGCCCGCGCGATGGGGCACGGCGACGTATTTCCGGACGCCGAGATGATCGTGGAGGATGGATGGGCCACCTTCACCCGTAGTGGCGTTGAAGTGTGGAATTGCAGTGCGCGCTACGCCGCAGCGCACTTCGATGTTCAGTCCGCCTAGGAAGAGCCGCAGATGAGCGAGCTTGTTCAGATTGCACCGGGGGTTGTTTTCTCAACCGATGTGCTTGGCGCCGAGTGGGCGCGAAAGAATCGGCAGGACGACGGGAATGTGGCGCCAAGCGGGAATGCTCGGTCCGCAGCCCGGCCGGGCCGGCCTGACAATGAGGGCGACCAGACAGGCGCTGCAAGCATGCCGGGCCAATTGTCGTTGTTGTAGAAGGCCGTGAATGACGGACGTCCTGAGACTGTGGGCCTTCGCGTTGTCACCAACATTCCCTCCCGAGCCGGTACCGACGCCTGCACCTGCTTCGTCCGCGAGTGCGTGGCGGGACTGACCAAACGTCAGTTGCTGGTGCGTACGCGCGCGGTTGGACGCAGGCGTGCTCGCCGTCGTGCCGAGGCTTGCCGGGCTGCCTGCCGGCCGCGCGTTTGGCCGGGCTCGTCGGCACGTTCGGCGAAGTGGGGCTGCTGCATCCAGTGAACACCGTAACCGTTCCCGATTCGTCGCCGCGGGCGTCGCCGCGCAGCGCGACGAGGCCGCGCTGATGAAACGCTGGCAGAAGGCGCGCACTGCATGACGCCGTGAGCGGGCGCCGCCGGGCACGCGGCATGCTCGCTCGTACGCGGCGCCCGCATACGGGACCGAACCCCGTGCCGCAACTGGCGGCCGGACTGCGCGCGCGCCGGGATCGACACGTGTTTCCTGGAGGCGTCATGCACGAATCGAACGATCGACCTCGAGTCAGAGCGGACCGGGACGACCGAACCGTCGCCTATCCGCGCGCGAACACGGCGCGGCACCCCGTTACCCGCCTCTTCGAGCGCTTCGCGTCGCACGTGACAGTGTGGGCCGGCTCGCCGGTCGCATTCGGCAGTGCAGTGGCCATCACCGTGCTGTGGCTCGTCACCGGGCCGGTTTTCCACTATTCCGACGCGTGGCAACTCGTGATCAATACCGGAACGACGATCATCACGTTCCTGATGGTATTCCTGCTGCAACGCAACCAGAATCGCGACAGCGTAGCGCTGCATCTGAAACTGGACGAACTCGTGGCCGTCACGCACGCGGCGAGCGACCGGCTGATCGGGATCGAGGACGCATCGGAAGAAGAATTGCGCGCGATGGCGCAGACCTACCTCGAAATGGCGAAGCGGGTGGCCGCGCGGGAAGACGAACCGGGTGACGATCGTGAGCGCGCGCCCGTCGACAATCCGCCCGACGCGTGACGGGTGTGCCGGAGCGGGCGCACGCCAACGCCGCTGCGCGACCGGCACGAGGACGCGCGGACGATTTTTCAACTGCTTGTCATTTCTGTCGCGGCGTCGCTTCGTGAGAGGTAGCCATGCGACGTCTGCGGGTGGCGCGCCGCTGGTCGCCGAGCGCGTGCATGACGCGCTCGCGCATTCACGTCGTGCCCGGCGTGCCCGGCCGCACGCGCTAACCCGGGCACGGAAATCGCTCCGATACGCAGCGAACGCTGCACCGACAAACGTCCGTGGTTCAGGTCGCCTGCGTCGGTAAAGATCTCCCGTACATGCGGGGAATCGCGTGCAGCGTTGAAAGAGCGCGGCGGCTACGAAGAACAAGTTCATGCGGTACGGTCCGCGGCCGCCGGTAGAGTGTTTGCCTGGTGCTCCGAGATCGTCGGCATGCTTCGGCTCAAGCGCATGTCCCGGCGGGTAACTGGATGTCAATTGGCAGCGAACGTGCTTTTAAGCGACGTTGTTTCCGGTGTTTCGGGAGAGGCGCTCCACTCAGCGATTTCGCGATCTATTGTCAAGGGAGCAACGCCATGCACGTATTTTCGAATTTGAGCCCGTTGGTCTCGCTGATCGCTGGAATTCTTATTCTGGTGGTGCCGCGCTTGCTGAATTACATCGTTGCGATCTACCTGATCGTCATAGGATTGCTCGGGCTTTTCAGCGGACATATCCACTGACGAGCGGCCTGGAGCGGCGCTGTGCATGACTGGCAGGGGCCCGCACTTGAATGTGCGGGAAGGCACGATACAACGAACCCACGCGCGCATCGGAGTCTAGATGGGTTCGACGCGTACCTCGACTGAGCCGTTGGGCACGGTCAATCGCGTGCGGCCAAGCAGTGCGTCCGCGGGCGCGGCTCCGTCCAGGTCCAATGGCTTCACTTTGTTGAACGTGACGGAAAAATGTTCCGGCGTGACGGTGGCCGACGCATAACCCTGCGCGTCGTGGTCGGCGTGGCACAGATCGGGGTTGTTCGCCATCAGGAAGTTGTCGAGTTTGGCGGGGGTGGCCGCGATCGACGCTAGCGGTGTACCGTTCCATGCGACTTTCAGGTACGAATAGAAGGATGCGCTGCTGATGCCGGCGCAGACGAAATCGACGAGCACGGGTACCCCCGTCGAGGGATCGGGATCGTCCCGCACGACGCCGCACTGAAATGCATGCAGATCCCCGGTGATCGCGACGACGTTATGGATCCCGTGCTCCCTCAAGTAAGCGAGCAGTTCGTGCTTGTGTGCGGGATAGCCGTCCCAGGCGTCGCAATCGACCACGAGGCGGGCCGCCGGTGTCTTGGGCGCGCCCGGCATCAGGAGCCACAGCCGGTTCAACATCACCTCGTTGCCCCACACCTTCCAGGTTGCCGGCGAGCCCTTCATCGTGGCTTTCCACCATTGTGTCTGTTCCGGACCCAGCATCGACGGCGGGCGACCAAGCTGCTTGGTATCGCGCGCCTCGTCACGTTGCAGCACGTCCTGCTTGACGAAGTAGCGCGAGCCGGCTGCATCGTCCCCATGCACCGGGTCGTGCCCGCGCGTGCGCGCGACGGCTGCCTCGCTCACGACATGGTCGTCGCGATACAGCCGCTCGTCCGTCATCACCAGGTGCATCAGCATGCCGAAACGAAAATCGCGGTAGATGCGAATGTTCGTGTACGACGGATTGTCCGGCTCGAAGCGCACATCGCTCCAATCCACCGGCATGTACTCCGCCCACGCGCGACTGGCGCTGTGCCGCCGGCGGGTTTCCTGCCGCTCCTCGTTGGTGTAGACCTGATGATCCTGCCAGCAGTCGTCGGAAAATTCGTGGTCGTCCCAGATCGCGATCATCGGCACGCGCTGGTGCAGCGTCTGGAGGCGCGGATCGGCACGATAGGTGCGGTAGAGCGTCCGGTAGTCTTCGAGCGTGTCGGCATACGCGCGGCCGTCCGCGAGCAGCTTGCCGTCGGGCAAGCGCAGCGGAGGATGCGCCGGCTCGGCACGGTCGGGGGGAGAGGTCCCGACCGTTTCATAGATGTAGTCGCCCACGTGCACGACGAAATCGAGATCGCGTTCTGCGGCCAGCAACGTCATCGCTTGCCAGTGGTTGACGCTCCAGTCCTGGCAGGTGAGCCACGCGAAGCGAACCCGTTCGTTGGCCTCGTTTGCCTCTGGCGCCGTGCGCGCGACACCCGTCATGCTGACGTCGTCGCCGGCGACGAACCTGTAGTGGTAGGTGGTCTTCGGCGAGAGCGCCGTCACCTTCGCGCGCACGGTGAAGTCGTAGGTGGACAGCGCCCTCAGCGGGACGCTGGCGACGAGCGTCGAGAAATCCGGCAGCGTCGATACTTCGAGTCGTAGCGGTACCGCGCGCGCGACGCCTTTTGCTGGGTGCCGGGCGTCCCGAGATACCGGCACGCATCGCGTCCAGAACACGATGGAGCGATCGCGCGGATCACCGCTTGCGACACCTTGCGGGAATCGATAGAGATTCTTGCGCACGGCACTGACCGGCAGGACCGTCGGGGGAGCGTCGAGCGTGGCGGTGGCAGCCGCAATGGTAAAAAAGGCCGACGACTTGAGGAAATGGCGACGATCCATTGATTCTCCCGATCGACATACCGTGGATGCGGGAAGCACCGCAGCAAGCGTCCGCTTCTCTCGCGCAACGAGCGTGCCACCGCCAGACAGCGCGAGCAGATGGAGCAGTCGTTCGGGACATTACTGCGAAGATTCACTCCTGAAAAGTCGTGAGAACCCCATTTCGAATTCACGCACGCTGCCTGGCGGAGCCCTCCTTATCCGCAATCCCTCGAAATTCCTGCGCGTATGGCGGATGGTCCGGCAATCGGATCGCGCGGCATCTTTCCACTGCTCGCGCACGCTCTCGGCAGGCCGAACGCGATTACGTGTCGATATCATCGGACATGCCCATTTGAAGCGCATTCAGGAACACGAATTGCCCGATACCGATCAGCAAACTCGGGGAGTGAGCAATGCATATCGGCCACACCGTCGGCAAGGCGGCCGCGTGGCTTTCCGTTATCGTCACTCTGGCGCTTGCGGCGCTGATCATCTTCATTGTGACGTTCGACTGGAATCGAGCCCGGCCTTGGGTCGATGACAAGGTGTCGGACGCGATCGGACGGCCGTTCGCCATCAACGGCGATCTGCGTGTCGGGTGGCGTCGGCCCATGAGCGAGCAGGGCTGGCGCGCATGGGTGCCATGGCCACGATTCAGCGCACACCATGTCACGATCTCCAATCCCGATTGGGCGCGCACGAAGTATTTCGTCACGCTGGACGCGATCAGCTTCGAAGTCGAGGCTCTACCGCTGATGGCACGCCACATCGTGATTCCGGCAATCGATCTGGTCAATCCAACCGTCGACCTCGAACGCCTCAGGGACGGGCGAGACAACTGGACGTTCAAGCTCAGGAAGCTCGCGCATCGGGGCCAATGGACGCTCGACTTGCATGAGATCGCGTTTGCCCGAGGCAATCTCGGCTACTACGACCAGCAAAAGCAATTTGATCTGAGCGCCGTGATCGACACGCTTGGCCAGCCGATCCCGTTCGGTGCGGTGGTGAAGCAGCAGGAGGCGTTGGCGCACCGCGAATCGGCACAGGCTGTCGGGCCGGCAGGTCAAAAGAAGCTTGCGGCCCAGGCGCACGCCGGTTCGGCGCAACCGACGGTTCCTGCGTCGGGTGCCGAGGCGGCGTCCCGCGCATCGGCAGCGGCTTCGCAAGCGTTGGCCGCTGCTTCGCATGCCGAAGCAACGAAATCCGGCACTACAATAGCCCCGCCTGTATCAGGCCCACCGGCGGCGTCGAACGCACCCGCAGCTACCGCATCGGGCACAACGGCCTCGGCGACAACGAGCGCGTCGGCCGGCGCAGCGGCCGCGGCATCTGCCAGCGTCGGCCCTTACATGATTGGCTGGACCGTCAAGGGAACCTACAAGAAGGGGGATGTCGTCGGCACTGGCAAGATCGGCAATTTGCTGGAGGTGCAGGGCACGCAACGCCCGTTTCCGGTTCAGGCCGATGTGCGCTTTGGCCATACGCACCTGGCGCTCGTTGGCACGCTGACTGATCCGTCTCACCTGGCTGCGGTTGATCTTCGACTGTGGCTCGCGGGCACCAGCATGGCCCAACTGTATGAAGTCACGGGCATCACATTACCCGAAACCTCTCCTTATGCGACCGACGGCCGGCTGGTCGGCCAGTTCCGGGCGTCCGGCGACGTCTTCAAGTACGAGGACTTCACGGGACGCGTCGGTGGCAGCGATCTCAACGGCACGTTGGTGTACGTTTCGCGCGAACCGAGGCCGCTCCTGTCCGGTACGCTGGTGTCAAAACTGCTGCAGTTCTCCGACCTTGCGCCACTCATCGGCGCCGACACGAATGCCAGCAAGGCGCGGCGGGGCGCCGCCGTCGCGCAGCCCGCGAACAAGGCGTTGCCGGTCGAGGCATTTCGCACCGACCGCTGGAAGAAGATCGACGCCGACGTTCGATTTACCGGGCGGCGCATCGTCAAGACCTCGAGTTTGCCGATCACCGACCTGTCGACCCACGTCGTCATGCATGACGGTGTGCTGACGCTCAACCCGCTGAACTTTGGTGTCGCGGGTGGCACGCTTGCTTCGAACATCCACCTGGACGGCAGCGGCATGCCGCTCAAGGGGCGGTTCTCGCTGCAGGCGCGACATCTGAAACTCAAGCAACTGTTCCCGACATTCTCGGTGATGCAAACAGCGCTCGGCGAGGTCAACGGCGATGCCGCGTTATCGGCCACCGGCAATTCGCCGGCGGCACTCGCAGCGACTTCCAACGGGGAAGTGAAGACATTGGTCACCGACGGCACGGTGAGTCTCCTGCTAATGGAAGCCGCCGGGCTGAACGTGGCAAACGTGGTGTACGAGAAATTGTTCGGCACACGTGACGTAAAGATCAACTGCGGAGTGGCCGACTTCGTGGCCACCAATGGCGTGCTCGACTCGCGCGTGTTCGCGCTCGACACCGATGACGCGGTGATCGGAATGGACGGTAACGTGAACCTGCGGGACGAGACCATGAATCTGACGATCCATCCGCATACCAAGGGATTCCGGGTGATATCGCTACGCTCGCCATTGTATGTCACCGGATCCTTCAAGCAACCGCACGTCGGGGTCAAGGCCGGGGCACTGATCGCGCGTGGCGGGGCGGCGATCGGGCTGGGCTTGCTGAATCCGCTCGCGAGTCTGCTCGCGTTGCTGCAGCCGGGCCGCAATCGCCCGTTGCCGTGCCAGCAGATGCTGGCCAGCATGGAGCAGCGCCCGACGGCGCCGCCGCCGGGCGTTCGACAGAAGACGAAGGCTGCGCCGGCGTATATGAACAAGCTGTCGGTTGATTCTGCAGCTTCGGCAGCTTCCGCGCCGACTGGTGCTGAGCACAAGCACCCGGAGCGAGCGAACCAGGCCTCTTCTCATGATCGCTAACGCTGTTTTGTACAAGGGGCGATCCGTGCTTTCATTCGGCATCCCCCGATTCTTCGTTACTTTCGAAGAAAGTATGGCGTCGCTTGGTGATTCAGAAAATCCGTTGCCACCTTGAGGCGTGTTCATGAGTGTGCCGGAACACATGTGTATGACACGGCCCCATGATGTCGAGGCCCCGATCGCAGCCCGCGATCCAACCGGTTCACCACTGCCCCTATGTGAAGCGCTCCCGTTTTGTACTTCCGCGCTGGAGCAACGGTGCGTACTCGTGCAATTCTCGTGGCGCGATGTCGAAGGCGCGACGAAATGCGCGCGTAAAGCTCGACGCATCATTGAAACCCAACCCCGAGGCTACGTCCTGCACCTCCATATGCGGAAAGCGCACCAGCTCATCGGCCGCCATTCTCAGCCTGCGGTTGCGGATATAGGCGGCCAGGCCACCTTCATGCTCAAATATGCGATATACGCTGGCGCGTGAGAGATGGAGCGACGCCAGCACGCTGTCAGGCGATAAATTCGGATCATGCAGATTTGTCTCTACATGCCGCCGTACTTGCCCACAAATAGCAGCGCGTACCGCCGCGCGAGCGTTACCGGCAAGGCCCGCTTGACGGCTGAAAGCTGCAACGATCAGCTCTACAGCGGTGAGAAAGGACTGATGCGCCTCCTTCTTGCTCAGGCCGACGATTTCTCTCCTGAGCGCCACCACATGCTCGATCAGTATGCGCGTGAGAGGGGTGGTGGCGTGAATCCAGCGGCCATGCAGGGAGGCTGCATCAGGGAATGATCTTTCCACCAAAGCGCGCGGTATAAAAAGGAGAAGTATCCGACCTTGAAAACTCCGGATTGTGCACGGCTGATCCATGTCCAGCGCGAGGATACTTGGAAATTGCGGCACGTCGGACCGTGGTTTGCCGCCCAGGAACTCGGCCGGCGGCCCTTCAAGGAATATGCTGAACGTGATGTCGCGAACGCTCTCGGTCGAAACCCGACCCAATGATCGCACGGCCAGGTTCGGCCCCGTGCGAAAGTCGAAGATGCTCAGATTGTCGATTGTGTAACGGGACAGCGATGCATCGAACGTCTCCTCAGCTTGCTTTGACGAAGGCCAAATGTCGTAGACAGGACTCATGCGCTCCTGCCAGGCCAGGAAGCTTCGACGGGCGTCGCCTTGAACGCTGAAATTGCTGTGCGCGATGCCAGGCGCGAGGGTCGGCGGCTCCGGCGGCAACAACAAGCGGCCTAGCGGTATCGCAGTGTGTAGCGGGTCGTCGTTCAATGCAGCGCTCATTGCTGATTTTCATCCGGTTTTGATCCGTCCCGCGCGGCCGAACTTTGTATTGAGCCAATGGCCCGCTCAGAACGCGCTAGTGTGGCATGTCAAGCATACAGTACGTACTTTGCCGTAGCGCACCGAGGACGGCTTCAGCCAACTCGATCGTTTCAGTACCTGGACACTCCACGCGCTCTCGAACAGGTCGACTCGTGACAGCAATCGTTTGCGAATTGCGGTTCCACCTCATGCGCCATGCCGGGCCGAATCGCTCGTTTTGCCGACAATTCGACGAGGCCCTGCTCGGCTGAAAGTGCGGATCGCACTGTGTCTGGCTGACCGCCCATTCCGCCTGGAACGGCACGACTTTCAAGATTTCAATTCAGCGTGCGTATCCGTGCCGATGATCGATGCATTTATGCCGAAGTAAGCCATACATCGATCGGGACGTCTTTATGCACAAATTTTCGAACACGCGTGATGTTCCGCATTTTTGAGACGGAGTGTCAAGCCGCCCCGACCGTTCCTCCTAGAATTCTCGGGGCCGTCCGTACATGGGTGTTTGCCCGTTTCAGGCGGCCACGGGCTGCTCCATTCTGCCACTTGATCGTTGCCGAGGGTCGCCCGGATAGCTTGCGTCAACGGGTCCGAGTTGCAGAACCCGGAGCGGGCCTCTGCCGGTCAACGACATCCTTGGGAATAACCGTGGAATTAGAGCACGCCATACTGCCCTGCTCGCGGAAGCCCGCTGCGCGGGCACCGACGCGAGTTGACATTGTGCTATCCAATGGATTTGCGCTGCACGATGTCGCGGCGATCATCGAGATTTTTCATCAGGCAAGTGCGCTGACTGCATCTTGTCCTTCCGGCGAGGCGCGCTACGAGGTAGCGTTGGTCTCCGCCGCTGGCGGCCGCATTGCCACCTCTTCATTGGTCTTCGTCTGGACGGAAAGGATCGATTCGCGGCGGCGCGTGGACGGCAAGCACATCGTGTTCATCGCCGGCGGAGCAGCCGCACATCTGGCTTGTCGGGACAAGCGGCTGATCGATTGGCTGCGCCTCAACCATCCGTATTGCGAAGGCGTTTATCCGATCGCTGAAGGAAAGCATCTTCTGGATGCGGCGGGTCTTTCGAGCAGATTTCGTGCGGCCAACGAATCTCCAAACATATACGCTACCGGGTCGCCGAGCGACGAGCCTGACGCCGTGCGCATGGCGTTGCGAGTTGTCGAAAACGACTTGGGTGAAGTCCTCCCGAGGCATGTGTCCGGATCTCTGGCGGCACCGGCGCCTACACCGTTCGGTTTGCCCATTGCGGTGAGCATGGCGCCACACGTGAGCGAGCAGATCACGGCATCCG
Source organism: Burkholderia sp. Bp9031 (assembly GCF_003857965.1). Classification (NCBI taxonomy): domain Bacteria; kingdom Pseudomonadati; phylum Pseudomonadota; class Betaproteobacteria; order Burkholderiales; family Burkholderiaceae; genus Burkholderia; species Burkholderia sp. Bp9031. The sequence continues at coordinate 15,999 of NZ_QTPW01000044.1, read as the reverse complement.
CGCGTTGGCTGGAGGCGAACGTCGACAGGCCTGTCTTGATCGACGACGCGGCACAAGTCGCAGCCATGAGCGAGCGCAATTTCCTGAGAAGGTTCAAGAGCGAGATCGGCATGACGCCATCCGACTATCTGCAGCGCGCGCGCCTGAACATGAGTTGCAAGATGCTGGTGGAGTCGAGTTTGCCTGTCGACAAGGTCGCGCGTCGCTGTGGCATCGACAGTGGCGCGCAACTGGCGAGGCTGTTCCGGAAATACCTGTCGACAACGCCGACCGAATACCGCGCGCGTAACGAAGCGACCACTAGCATCACGTGAGCGACGTTTTTGGCAACGTCAAAATGAATGTACAGCCTTTACCCGGGTGAGTGTGCAACTCGATGCTGCCGCCATATCGCTTGGCAATCGTCTTCACAAAAGCCAGCCCGAGGCCCGCGCCCGGCGGGCAACGAGAAGGCCCGGCCTGAAAGCGTTGAAATGGTTCGAACAGGCGTTGCTGAGCGTCGGCAGAAATGCCGGGGCCGTGGTCGGAAACCGAGATGGCATAGCCGTGTTCAACGCAGGACAGACGTACGGTTACCGTGGCGTTCGTCGGACTGAATTTGATCGCATTGTTGACGAGATTGACAACCGCACGTACCAGCAGGAAGGGTTCCACATGCGCGACGCAGACCTCGTCCCCGATGTCCGCGTCGAGCCGGACGCTTCGCGTCTGGGCCAGTGCCCACAATTCGTCTATCGCATCGAGCACCACGCTGCCGACATCCGTTTCCACCAGGGACCAGGTCGGCGCCTCGGCGCGTGCCAGCAGAACGAAGTCGTCGGCCAACGCCAGCGTTCGGTGCGCATACGTGGCAATACGATCGAGCAGGTTCCGTGTGGCGGTGTGTGGTTCGGCGGTTCGATGAAGCTCGATCAACGCAAGAATCGACGATTGAGGCGAACGCATGTCGTGGGAAACGAAGTGCAGCCATGCCTCTCGGCGACGCTCCGCCACACGAATCTCCGTTACGTCGAGCACGAACCCGATGGTTCGTTTGGTGATTCCCTTTTCATTCTGCGGATAGACCGTGGACTGAATCCACCGGATTTCACCATTGGGCTGAACGATGCGATACTCGAACCGATAGTCTTTGCCGGATGAAATGAACTCTTTCGCGGTCTGTGTGACTTGAACGACCTTGTCGACGTCGTCCTGGTGAATAAAGGGGCGAAACTGGTCAATCGAGGTAATCGGATTGTCCGGAGCACGCCCCATGATTCGATACCAGTTCTCGTCGCATTGCAGTGTGTCCGACGCGATGTCGTAGTCCCAGATTCCCAGTCCTCCGACACGAGTCGCGATGGCGAGCCTCTCCTCGTTACGCCGAAGTAGATCGAGCGCGAGGCGCTCGCGCGTGACGTCTCTCGAAACACATAGAATGGCGGTTGTCTTTCCGTCGGCGTCCAATATTGGCGTCAGCATATTGTCCCAATATTGAATGTCGCGTCCCGGGAGCTCGCTTCGCCCGGAAAATCTGCCGAATACGCCGCTCCTGGCGGAATCCAGCGCGATATTTCCCTCGTGCCAGACGTCTTCGGGTAACAACGGCAGCCACGGCATACCGAATCCAGAGTCTTCATCGACGCCTAATGCCAGGCATCCGGAGCGATTCATATGCAGCAAATTTCCTGTTGGCGAAATCAGTTTGATGCAATCTATGCTGACATTAAGCATGTCTGATTGTATCGATGCGCGATTCTTCAGTTCGCCTTCCTTGACCTTCAGGTCATGGATGTTCGTACACGTGCAAAGCCACCCGGCGCCAACACGATGAAGATTGACGATGAACCATTGGTTGATGCCGCGGGAACCCACCAGTCGGCACTCCAGCGCTGTATGGTCCGAGTCCGGGTGTGCCGCCCGAAGTGTCGATAGAGCAGTGTATCGGTGCTCTGCGTGGATCAACTCTACCCATTGGACTCGATGCATGGTTCCGACCGGGTGATCCGCGTACGCAAGCCATGCGTCGTTGATGCTCACGACTTCCCCGTTCCCGTCGAAATAGCATGCGGGCGTCTGAAGAGCATCAATCAGGCTGATGATCTCAAGCCCGTCCGGGCTAGTGGGGCTATTTTTGTCTGATGAAACAACCGAAGCTCCCGTTTTCGAACCGCCAGGAGCCGCAAGATCCGGGTCGACTGTATTGCATGCGCGGCCTTTTTCATTTTTAAAGCGAAATCCATTCATTTCAATTACATCCCATGCGCCGTCGACAGGCTTCGAGAATGTCAGATATAAAGCAAGGCATCAATGCATGGAATGCACTATGGACTGCATAGTAATAATGCATATTGTATTTTTCATGTCGGTGCCGGGTGAGGATGCGGAGATCGTGATGCTGGGGAGATTGAGTTATAAAGTTCGCATAATGGCGATTCGGGGCGTGTAATTAACTGTGGATGATATTGAATACGATGTGCGGGCGAACATCTACAAGAATGCTCGCCTCACTGTCGAGCGTCGACTGGAGAGGGTTCGGGAGATCGGGGCATTCGGTTCGGGTGTGCCACGGGTGGGGGATCTCGGGATGACGGCACTGACCGTTCGGCATCGTTCTCTCAGGTGCGCTCGACCAGGATTCGGCCGGAGGGTATCGGAGCGACGACAAGCACGTTACGCTACCGCACGTGCCGAAGGGCGCGGAATGTGGGCTGTCGTCCCCTGAAATGCCACGTGCCGATGCGTTTCGCGATGTTCGGCGACGGTCTCGTCGGAAACAGCTAGAGCAGAAAAATTTCAATTCATTGGGATTCCGTGTATATCAGAGTGAATCGCAACACAGTATTGCGATTCTAAAACAAAATAAATCAAACATTATTGCATCATCGGAAAATCCCCCGCGCTGATGCACCGTGGAATGCGCCGTACCTCGCCCGCATCCTTCTCGAGGCGCGCGCTGACCGGCATTGCCGCGATCGAATTCAGCCGCCGCATCTCCCCGGCGTCCGGGGGCGCGATTGTCCTCACTTCATCGAGCGTCTGCGCGACGTGGCGATCGAGCAGCTCGAGAAAGCGCTGCAGCTTGCTCGCGGCCGCCTTTTCCCTGAGTCCGAGCGCCTGGCCGAACGCGACCAGCGCAGCCACATCGATATCGACAAACCGCGTCGCGGTGCCGAGCGGCATCGTCAGTTCGCAGTGCGGCCAGTGATCGCCGCGATGGTCGGGCCGGTGCGTTGGCGTGTGATACACAACCGTGCTGACGATGTCGTAGAACGGCGCGAGCCGGTAGCCGCGCGCGTCGACGAAGAACGACAGGTTCTTCAGGTGCGCGTCGGCGTTGCCGACCACCACGTTGAACACGGTCCAGCGGAACACCGACAAGCGCGCCAGCGCGCGCGTACTGGTGCGCTCGATCGCGCGGGCGAGCTCCTGCGCGTTCGCCCGCTGGTACTTGAAGCCGCGGTCGTAGTTGAGCAGCTGCATCGCGTCGATCGTATGCACGCGCCCGGCCGGCGCCGACGCGACGTCGCGGTCGAACCGGTCGATCACGTAGCATGCCGACGGCGCGCGCAGGAAATGCACGTCGGGCACGTCGAGCGCCATCTTCTCGCGAGTTTCATGGGGTAATCGTCCGAACGCTGGCGGTGACAGCCCCCAGCGCCACACCCGAAAGGCTCCGCAACGGTACATCGTTCGACCCACAACGGGAATCGTGCAACTCATTGATAGATAAGAGCCTTCTCGGCCAAAGCGCTATTTTTTGCACGATTCGGACGATTACGCCCTTCGGGAGTCGTTCTTTGCGCTCTAGCGCAATGCGACCCCCGGGGTGGGCGGCATGACGGGCGGTACTACGAGGCAGAGTCGGGCCCATGCTGCCCGCCATCCGCGGACAAATGGCGTGCTTGCCGCTCTCCGCGATACACCTCCTGCGAGGCAATCAGCAAGCTCTTGATTTATATGTGCATTGTTATGGAGCCGACTGCTACCCCCCATGACGCAGCTAGCGCGGGCTACACCGGTAAAGTCTATGGAAATCCACGGAACCCCGTGTTGTGCTGCACAAGATATTCCGGTATCATTCACGCCCCCACAAGCTGCGCATACGGATTTCGCGCGAGGCGTCCCGGCCTCGACTACCTGTGCGTACACGATTCCGTTCGCATCCCGGCAGGCAACCCATTCTGGCGTCATGCTCGCGACGATCGTCGGCTCATCTGTCGAGGAGCATGTATTGGCAATTCCTGATCGGAACGATTCCACATCCCCTGAAATCACAGCTACGGCAAAAGCCGGCCGCCGTGTGTCGAAGGGAAAGGCCCAGGCCCAGGCCCTGACACCGACGGACACCGCGTCCCTGGCACGCCAGAATGAGGAGCGCCAGCACCAGATGCGCGCGTTGATCGCGCTCGGTCGCGAGCGCGGCTATCTCACCCACGCGGACATCAACGATCACCTGCCCGACAACTTTGCCCAAACGGCGGCGATGGACACGATCGTCAGCACGTTCAGCGACATGGGCGTTGCCGTGTACGAACAAGCGCCGGATGCCGAAGCGCTGCTGCTCACCGACGCTGCGCCGGCCGTGGCATCCGACGATCAGGCGGACGAGGAGGCGGAAGCTGCGTTATCGACCGTCGATTCCGAATTCGGCCGCACCACGGATCCGGTTCGGATGTACATGCGTGAGATGGGGGCCAGCGAACTGCTGACCCGCGCCGGTGAAATCGAGGTCGCGAAACGGATCGAAGATGGTCTGCAGGACATGATTCAAGCGATTGCCGCGTGTCCGTCGATCGTGTCCACGATTCTTGCCGATGTCGACCGCATCGTTGCCGGCGAACTGCGCATCGACGAACTGGTCGATGGCATCAGTGTCGACGCCGATGAAAGCGAAATGACGCCGGAGTCCCAGGAAGAGGAGGTGGAAGCACTCGCCGCCGACGATGATTCGGACGAAGACGACGTCGAAACGGACGCCGGGGATTCGGAGAAGGTGAACGCGGCACGCCTCGAAGAACTCACGAACGACAGTCTCGTGATTTTCGCGCGAGTGCGTGCACTGTTCGAACAGTTGCCGGATGTGTCTGTCACTGGCGATGCCCGTTCCGCAGCGGCTGTGCAAGTGCGCATGGCGATCCAGCGTGAACTCGCGCCGATCCGCTTTACGGCCAAGACCATCGACCGCCTGTGCGCCATCGTGCATGGGCAAGTGACTGAGGTTCGCGCGATCGAGCGCAGCATCCTGTCGATTGCTGTCGACCGTTGCGGCATGCCGCGCGACGCGTTTGTCGAATCGTTCCCGGGCCACGAGACCGATCTTGAATGGACGAACCGCACGGCGGCGACCTCGCAGCAGTTTGGCGCGGCGCTCGAGCGACATCAGCCGGCGATTCAGGCGGCGCAGCAGAAACTCGTCGACATCGAATCGCGAGTCTCGTTGCCGCTCCAGCAGCTCAAGCAGATCAACCGCAAGATGAGTGCCGCGGAACTGAAGATGCGGCAGGCCAAGCGCGAGATGATCGAGGCGAACCTTCGTCTTGTCATTTCAATCGCCAAGAAATACGTGAACCGCGGCATGCAGTTCCTGGATTTGATCCAGGAGGGCAATATCGGCCTGATGAAGGCCGTGGACAAGTTCGAATACCGGCGCGGCTGGAAGTTCTCGACCTACGCGACCTGGTGGGTCCGGCAGGCTGTCACGCGTGCGCTCGCCGACCAAGCGCGGACCATTCGCGTGCCGGTCCACATGATCGAGACGATCAACAAGCTGAACCGGATATCGCGCGAAATCTTGCAACAGACTGGGCAGGAAGCGCATCCCGCAGTGCTGGCAAAGCGCATGGAGATGTCCGAGGAGAAGGTGCTCGGTATCCTCAAGATCGCCAAGCAACCTGTCTCGCTCGAAACTCCGGTGGGTGACGATGCCGATGCAACGCTCGGCGACATGATCGAGGATGTCTCGGCGAGTTCACCGGCTGAGGCGGCGATTCACGCGAACATGCGCGCGGCGATCGACGAGGCACTCAACGGGTTGTCGCCGCGCGAGGCCAAGGTTTTGCGGATGCGATTCGGGCTCGACACAAACTCCGATCACACGCTTGAAGAGGTCGGCAAGCAGTTCGACGTGACTCGCGAGCGGATCCGTCAGATTGAGAGCAAGGCGATGCGCAAGCTGATGCATCCCAGCCGTGCGGACAAGCTCAGGCCCTTTCTCGAGCGTTGAGGCAAGCCGGGCGTGGTATCCCTTCGACGCCCGGCTCCAGACTTGCAGCGATCACGCGTCGGCCTGATCGTTGTCCTGTCACAAGCGGCTGTCTGGTTTTCAATCGTTCTCCCGCACACAACTGGAATCGACATCAGCGGCCCGATGGCCGCGGCAATTTCGCCGCCCGTGGCCATCGACCGTATCGCGGAGCCGGTGCCGTGCGCGGCCCGGATCGTATTGAGCGTCGATGCGCTGACCCGCTAGCGCGGGCCGTAGACGGCCACGCATGATGGCCCGCCAAAGGAGCCCCGATGCTCCCGCAAGCAACGTCCGTCTCGCGCCCGGGACGTTATGGGATCGCGGCTGCGGTCGTCATCGCCTGCCTGAGCTGGCGAATTCGTCAAGTCACCGGCGGCGCGTGCCCATGATCCCCCAAACCCCGAGCGTCGTCGTATTCCCGCGAAATATCCTTGTTCGTATAGTCCCCGAGCTTCGATGCGGCGACCACGCTCAGCACCGCACACACCAGCACGTACGCCGCGATCGCATACCCCGAGTGGTAGTACGCGAAGAGTGCCGTTGCGATCAGTGGCGCCGGGCCACCGGCAATGACCGAAGCGAGCTGATAACCCATCGACGCGCCGCTATACCGCAACCGCCCTGTGAATGACTCGGCAATCAATGCAGCTTGCGGTCCATACATCATCGAATGCGGGACCAGCGACAACACGATGGCCGCGAAGATCCATACCGGATTCCGGCTATCGACCATCGCGAAGTAGACGAATCCGAACACGCCGGCGGCAGCCGCACCGATCATGTACATCTTCCGCCGCCCGATCAGATCCGACACGTGCCCGAATAGCGGAATGGTGAAGAACTCGACCACCGATGCGAACAGCACCGCCGCCAGCAGCAGTTCGCGCGTGACGCCCAGCGCCGTGATCCCGTAAGTGAACACGAACGCCGTATAGATATAGAACGGCGCCTGTTCGGCCATCCGCGCAAACGCCGACAGCACGATATCCTTCGGCTGCTTGCGCAGCACTTCGAGCATCGGCGTCTTCTCGATCCGACGCTCGGCCAGCAGCTTCGCGAAGATCGGCGTCTCGAGAATATTCAGGCGGATATAGAGCCCGATCGCAACCAGCACGATGCTGAGGAAAAACGGCACGCGCCAGCCCCACGTGAGGAAAGCGCTGCCGGAAAACCAGCTCATGGCGAGCACGGCAAGGTTGGCGAGGAACAATCCCGCAGGCACGCCGAACTGCGGCCACGACGCGACGAAACCGCGATGCGTATTGGTGCGCGCCCACTCCATCGACATCAGGACCGAGCCGCCCCATTCGCCACCCACGCCGACGCCCTGGATGAAGCGCAGTACCGTGAGGATAACGGCGCCCCAGATGCCGATCGCGGCGTAGGTCGGAACGAAGGCCACGGCGAACGTGGCGAGCCCCATCAGCAACAGGGTCACGATCAGTGTGGCCTTGCGTCCGATGCGGTCGCCGTAATGGCCGAAGATCGCCGCGCCGACCGGCCGTGCGACAAAGCCGACGGCATAGATCAGGAACGCTTGCAGCGTGCCGACGAGTGGGTGGGATTGCGGGAAATACAGCTTTGCGAAGACCAGGCCGGTGACCGTGCTGTAGAGGAAGAAGTCATACCATTCGATCGTGGTGCCAATCGTGCTGGCGATGACGGCGCGGTGCAACTGGCGCCGGGCTTCCTCGTCGGAGAGGGGCGTGGCCGCGGATTGCATGGCAGCCATTTTGATATCTCCCGGAAAAGGGCGATAGAGAAATCAACCTTACGCCTCGCGACAGGTTCCGGCAAGCGCGAGCTGCGAATGGCTTCCACGGCGTCCGGGTCTTTCAGTCAGCGATCCTTATGTATCATAATATGATATTTGATTGCTATTCGCCGCGGAAGCGATGAGGTTGGCGTGATGTTCGAACCGAACCACGCATATGGCGAACTGGACTATCGCGGAACGTCCGATGACCGCACCTGACGCCGTTCCGGCTCGCACTGTGCGCCCGTCAGTGCACGAGGTCGGACTCGCCAATCTGCATGCGCAACACGACGTGCGATCTGCTCGCTACGCCGATTGCAGCTTCCACGACCTTCGGACGATCCAGCTCCCGCTTGCTCATGATGATCGTTCCAGGATGGCCCATGGTGCGCTCAGGCGGCCCAAGTCGCCGCCAGCATGCGCTCAAACCATAGGACTACGGCATAATTTCAACTTTGCTCTTGCAACGAAAAAGCGATCATCGGCAGGATGTAATCTTTCTTGTCACAATGGTGTGACTGCGATACCAAGCTCAGATCGGCAGATTGCGTTGTCGCGTTGAGCAGTTGAGCAGTGCAGTCGACCGCCGTCCGCCTCGTGCAGGTGAGGGTGGCTACCTTACGTTCCGACCACCTTTTACGCGTCTTTCAGCCAGGGCATTTCCACGGGTGACACGACCAGTTGCCGGAATTCGCGTTTCAGATCGAAGATGAATCCGACCAGAATCATCGACTCGGCGTAAGGAATCGGAAAGACATGCGGATTTTCCGGAGTGCGCAGGGGACGCTCGGGCGTGTCCGCTGCCGCCGCGGCGTTCTCGCGAACGCTTTCCAGTTCGTCGGCCATGGCCGGGTCACCGACTTTCAGCACGCGGCTACGCAGGTCGCTAAAGGGCTCGATGCGCGCAGCGTCTTCGTGATATTCGGGCACTTCATAAACGAACCAGGACATTTTTGTCTCCCATGAGAAGGGGCGCTATTCTAACGCTGCTACGGAACGTGAGTTGGAATAGGCACTGACTTCGCTCAATGCAGATCAGGCGATAAGTAGAGAACCCCGAATTGTTCCGCCAACTGCGCGAGCCGCCGATCGCGCGTCCAAAGCCAGGCTCGAGCGGCTTTCCCGCACACCAAGGCAGCTGCGGGGTGTCGTCAAGCTTGCCGCGCGACCACGGTAATTGTGCAACGGGCTGCTGCACAAATTCCGGCCGCGGAAAGCGGTTGCACCCAACGGCAAATTATCTCGACGCAGCCGGAAACCGGCATGCGCGGCTGCCGCGAAGCTAATTGCGACACCGACCCCATTTGATTGTTCATGATAATTATGTGAAATTAAGTCATGAATCTTTGTCCAATCGGGCTGGCCACAGCCGATCGAAAACTTCATCGGTACGCGCGATACAACGCGAATGGGTAAGGCGACAGCTCACAGGCCGATCGGACGCTCGGTTGTTTCGACCGATTGCGGCGTACAGGAGCGGTATGACGCGAGTCTCACGCCGGCCGCTCGAGCACGGCCACGAACCCGGTTCCCTGCGCAAACAATACTTGCTTCAGCGTCAAATCTGGATGTTCGTCAATCAACTGATTGACCCGGTCCTCAAGCGCCACCAACGTCGCGCCCGTGACAAATTGGTACTTCCCTTTCTTCTGGCGGTCCGTTTCGGCGGCGTCGTGGGCGGGGTGCTCTACCTTCCCCTCTCGGATTTTCACAGTCGGCTTACGCGCAGTCATGGCAGCCTCCCTCATGAACGTCGAAAGACGAACTCGGCCGCACGGTCTCGCAACAACGTTCGATGACTTCGTAACGGCACAGCACGAAAACCCGCTCCAGCCCGCAAATTCGATCGGCAAAGTTTAACGTCATCGTATGGCCCGGATTGCGGTTGTCCAGCGGAGCGATACGAATCTCCCCGCTGCCGTGGTACAGCCCCGGCCAATCGACGCTGCTCTTGCATTCGATTTCGAGCTCGTCCGGCGAACATTCGCTGTCTGGGTGGTCGACGGTCACTTCGACGAGGTGGCTGCCGCGCTTCACCTCATGCGCGCAGGGGCACTCGTTGATGCACGGACATTCCTGCTCGCAGCAATGACTGCTGTCGAAGAGCAAGGCGACCTTGGTGACTTTGATCGACGGATCGCCTGGCAGATACGGAAACAGCCTCCTCGAGATAGGCAGCGTCATGACGCCTCCCGGATGCTCCTCGGCAACTCTGCTCCTCCGCACGCCGTCCTGCATCGCGCTGCGCGAGCGACGCAACTGCTCCCACACATCGGGAAAGTCGCGATGCACGTCCAGATAGATCCATCCATTGCCGGGCAGCCTCTCCCGCATGGCCGCGCGAGCCGCATCGCGCAATGCCGTGCCGCCCTCGCGTGACGTATAGTTCAGGTGCAGTATCGTGTCGGCTACCGTATCGAGATCGAAGTAGTTGCTTTCTTGCGGCAGTTCGATGCGCCAGTAGCTGACGGCGCCGGCATATTCGAATGGCAAATGCCGATCGTCATGGAAATTCAATTCGAACAACCCCGCATCGTTGCGGCCACTCGACGTCGCAATCGCCTCGCGCGCACCATACAGCTTCGCGCCACGTGGATCGCAGCATCCCGCCTCGTAATGCTCGTGCAACGGATGACGGCAACCGCAGGCGCCCTTCGGCTTGTCATTGCAGCAATGCGTCACGGGGCAGGGTAGACACGGGTCGATACGCGTCCAGCTATGCAGGAGCGTCAGCTTGCAATGCACGCCCGTATAGGGTCCGGTTACACACGGTATCGTCACGCTGACACTTTTGAGGCGCCGCATATACTGCCCCGGATAGTCCATATCGAACATCCACTCGGGTATTTCGATTTCGCAGGAGCCGGTCAGTCTGAGTTGCAAGAGCTGCAATGGAAAATGCAACGCGAGCGACACGTGCTTGGTGAGCTCGTACTCGCGCTGATGGCATTGCAGATATTCCTTTTCCATCCGGTCGAGCGCGAGTTGCAGTTTGTCTCCCGCGAGCAAGCCTTCGTGCAGGCCGTTCCAGCTTTCGCACGGTAGGTAATTGCGGTCGGTAAAACCGAGCTCGAAATTGAACGCCCGCTGTGCCTGCCGCACGACATGCTGCGCCAGCTCATACATTTGCCAGTACATGGCCATGCCTTCCTTCTGCAGGTATAGCCATAGCTCGTGACTCGTAAATTTGTCGCGCAAGAGGTTCAGTCTTTCGCGCGATTGCTCGAGCGACTGCTGGTGTAGATTCAATTCGAGCAAGGTTTCGTGGGCCTTTCTCTCCGCGGCGAGGATCTGGATTTCCATCTGTTCGATTTCCAGATCGAGGACCTCGACCTGATGCACCCACTCGTCAAGCCTGCGCTGCCAGCCTGCTTGCGTCAGATCGAGCTGCGCATTGAGGCCGGCGATCTCGCCGATCTCGTATGTAATGCGAGCGATCGTCTTGAACATGCCGGCGAGCTTGGTGCCGAGCGGAAGCCAGGTTTCTTCGCATGGGAAGCCGACGAAAAGGTCTGGAATCAGCTCCATTGCCTCCGCCACGGCCTCGATTTCGGTTGCCGTGCTGCGCAGCCCGATCTCGTTGTTCATATTGTCCTGATAGTCGAGCTCCCCATTGATCAAGCCGACATCGATCAGTCGCTTGGTGTACCGGCGGTTCGTCTCCTGCACTTCCTTGCCCTTGCGCAGCGCCTGCACCTGCCAGTCCGCCTCGCGCCATTGCTGCTGCCGGATATCGACCGTCATATCGGCCAGCTCTGTCTCGTGCCGCGCGTGCATCTGTGCTAAATACTCGCCGTCGCCGCGTTCGAATGCGCCCAGGAGTGCCGTGCCCATTTCGCGCAGACGACCCACGCATTCTCGTGCTTTCTGCATCAACACGGCGAAGCGATACTGCGTGAGCGGGTGACACCAGGCGCCGTCCTCGCAACAAACGGGTTCGTCGCACGGCCGGTGGGGAGCCGGATCGCAGCAGCATGGATCCTGTCCCCAGTACGGCGAACCGCACATGCCCGCCACATCCGGGTTGCGCAGCCGCTTGTCGCTCAGGCAACGATGCACGAGCGAAAGACCGTCCCGCACATGGCAATACAACTGCATCAGCCGCGGATTGAGCGGCGGGTTCAATGGCACGAACGTCGCCACGGTCCCCTTGTTTGGCCTTGACGGATTGCGCACGGTCGGTGGACAGGGGCCGAGAATGGCCGAAGCGGTGTCGAGAATCAGCCTGGCCTCTTGCGCCGACTCACGCAAATTCTTCCGCAGCAGCGCGCGCGCCCATTCGACGAGCGTTTCCGCATAAGCGAGCACGATCGCACGATCGCGCGCCGTCTGTGCCGAGATCTTCGTGCTGTCGCAGCACATGTCGAGTGGCGCACGTCCATGGCCGGGCACATCCACGCTGTCGGTCGAGGGCAAATGCGTCGCCGGCGGCTGCTCTGCCACCGCAACGTCGGCCGATCGCTCGGCCACGTCTACCGTTCCGAGGGTGCCGTCGCCCAGCCGGCTGTCCGTGCCGCAATGCACCCACATATTGTCGGATTGCAGCGGATTACGCACGAACTCGTACCACTTCAGTGCCGGTTCGAAATGACAACGGCAGCGCAGCACATCGGCAATTGCAATCGACGGGCTGAACATCGATTCGATGAAAAGCCGCTCGCCGGGCTCGACGAAAACAAAATAGGGATAGGCGGGCAATCCCGCGGGGTAGGGACTCGCGACGGGCGTCGGATCCTGCACGAGCGGCAGCGCCACGCACTTATCCACGGCCATGTCATAGCGGAAGCCCGGGGCGTCCGTGCCGTTGTAGCCGAGGGGCGTGGGCGCAATGCCTCCGGTTACAGCGAAAGTCAGCGAGTCGTCCAGCCTCCCGACATAGGTCAGGTCAGGCGTCGCGCCGGTAGACAGCTTGACCAGTTCACTGGAATGACGCGGCTGCTTGAATTCGCCGTTATGCACTCGGCACCACGCAAGCCGCACGGCCGATTCCGGTTTCCAGTCGAGAAGCGTCGGGATCTGCTGCGGGTCGTGCCAGTAATGGGAGATTTGTTCCGATGGGTCGTAATACTCGTCTTGGAACGGCTCCTCGAATGTCTGCGCCGGCACGAGCCAGAAATAGTATTCGTCGACGAGTGGCGGATGCACGCACCCACATTCGATGCAGCAACCTGGTTCGGAATGAAAGTCGCTCGGAACGAACGCCGCGGCGGCGGGCGGCACGCCACCTGCGGCAACGCGGATGAAGCGCACGCCAAGACGGATGGCCGCCTCGATCCAGAACGGCAGCTTGTCGGACGCGGCTGCCGGCGATGCGCTCGAGGCCGACGTCGCGACGACAACGCCTGCGGCACTTGTGTCTGCGACGCGAGCGATGGTGGGCGATGGTGGATTGTTCGGGCCTTGGGGTGTCCCTTGAGGCGCGCCAGAGTCAGGCGCGAGCCACGAGGGCCGGGCATCACGCTCGGGTGTCCCCAGCACGCCGAGCCCTTCCCTCGGCGGCGTCAGCAAGCGCAGTGCGGAAGGCGTGCACTGTTGCAGCAGCTCGACCGCCGGATGCGATGGCGGCAGCGACGCCGCCCAGTATTCGAGGCCGCCGGGCGCGGCCAACGTCAGCGTCGAGCGGCGCAATTGATCTTCGAGAAACTGGAACGCTTCGATTCTGCGCGCTTTTCTCAGCTCGTCCCACGCGATCCAATTCTCTCGGTAGAGCGTCCGGCAGCGGCAACGCTCCCAGACCTTATAGCTGGCAAAAATGTCCTTCCACAGGCTCACGAACGACGGTCCGATCGCCCAGTCCTCCAACCCCAGCCGTGCGCGCTGCACGAACGTCTGCACCGCCGTGATACCTTCTTCGATACGGCTGGCCCTTTCGCAGAAGCCGGCTTCGACGTCAATGAGGAGTAGGGCGCTCAACGCTTCAGGTGACTTCGCGTGACCACCCCACGGCAGCGGCACCCGATTCATTCCGCACAAATACGCGAGCAAATGCGCTCGTGCATGCTCGCGCAGGCAATCGTTGATCTTTCGCAGATCGTCGTAGCGGCGCAGATCGGGCTCGTCGGGCTCGATCATCGCATTTTCGAAAAGACGCACCAAATTGACATTGCCCGTTTGCGCTTCGCCAGGCACCAGAGCGCCAGGGTCGTCCGATGCCCATAAGTCCGGCCGCGCGAGACGAATGTCATTCGGCGGGCAACGTTCGACAAGTTCGTCGATCCAGTGGTTGGCATGCCAGACCCTGACAGCCCATCGATCGTCCTTCAGGTCGTTGCTGACGATCGTGTAGACGGGTGTCGTCTGCGTCGAGAAATACGACAGCACGCAGGGTGCGTGATCCAGGTCGACGTCGAGATGGCGCAGCAGTTGAGCGGGGTTGTCGGGCTGTTTCTCAGCCGCTTCTTCGAACAACAGCCAGACGGGTCTTGCACGCGCCCACGTCTTCTTTCCGCTCTCGTCTGCCCGTTCGTCCGTGGTCCAACACATTCGCGAGTAATCAAACATCCGCTCCCACCAATCGAACAGCGCCTGCTTGCGCTGGCTGCTCGGAAGGGTGCGTTGATCCTGGCTCGCCGCCGGTGGATGATAGTAGTCGAGGAGCGGCAGCAGGTTCATGTCGAAATTGGCGGCATGCCTGACAAAACCCGGATTGCGGTAATAGCTGACGCCTGCGAACAAGTCCGCATGCGCGAACATATAGCCTAGCTCGGACTGCCCGAACGGCTTCGTTGGATGGCCCGTGAGCGCGAAACGATGCGCGAACAGCAGCGCCTTGAACGCGCGTTGGTAAGTACGGCGTATGTCGCGCAGCGTGCTCGTGTATCTCAGGTACAAGTACTCGGCAACGCTGCTGCCTTTCGGAAAGCTCATTTTGCCGATGAGCTGCTCGTCCTTGCTCGCGCAAAACAGCTTGTCGAGCGGCAGCACCACGAGCTGCCCATGCGTATCGGCGCCCGAATACTTGACTTCGAACCCGGTATGCAACGGATGCACATCGTCTTCGCCAGAAAACTGCGGTTCGTTCTGGAAAAATTCGACTTCGATGTTGTATGCGCCCGACTTCAAATGCAGTGACGAATTGCTGTCGCCGGGTTCGTCGTTCCAATGATGTGACAGTACCGCCCACGTCTTCTGCCCGCGGCTCAAGGTGACTCGCCAGCGGCGTTCCGGAATGCATTCACGCTCGTCTTCGCCGTTCTCCTTGCCCGCGTTCCCGCGCGGTACGTCAGCGTCGAACTGGTAGCGGCCTTCCTCGTCGACCATCAGAACGCCATGCCACTTGATATGAAAGCCGGCAGCACCGCCAAGCTCGGTGCCGCGGCGGTTCTGAATCGCGAAACCGTTACGCACGCCGAAGAGCTTCAGTTGCTCGGGAGAAAAGTTCAAATCGAGAGCCGGCAGAATCGTAGGCAATGGCGTGTTCTTTTCGTTCTTCCCCGTATCGAACGCCCGTATGTTCGCACGGAGCTCGCGCCAGACGAGCTCACCGCCTTTGGTGTGAAACTCGCCCATCAATCCTGTGCCGACGAGTCCCAGCAGCGCCGCAAACGCCCCGCCAGACGGCAACGGCTTCCACATGACGTCGGGTATTGCGCCCGAATCGTTTTCCCACGAAGTCAAACCGCGGTTCTCGTCGCCGAAGAGGTGCCGCAGAATCAGCCATGCCGTTTGCGTTTCGTGCGGCGACGGCGCGTCAGTGCAGCCGCATGGCGAAGCGCTCGCGACAGCACCAACATGGCCGACCAAATGCGCGGCAATCACATGGCAGCGCTTGACCATCAGCGCAAACCGCTCGCGAAACCAATGCCAGCGTCTTTCTTCGTCATGCTCGGCAATCAAATGTTTTTCCGCAGCCGCGAAGTCGGGGAACAACATGGCAAACGGCGCGAGGTCGACGCGCGGCATCGCATACAGGTTCTGCACCGCGTGTTGCTCGTCCGGCGTCAGGTCACGGACGTGCACGAGTTTTTCGATCACGGCGTGATCGGTCAGCGGAAGCTGCGTATAGAGCTCGTTGGTC
>NZ_QTPW01000043.1:0-48736 GCF_003857965.1 Burkholderia sp. Bp9031 | reverse complement strand
TCCATCGCGACGCCGATCGCCTTGCCGCCCGCCTTGTTGATCTCGTCGGCAACCGCATTCGCGCCATCCTGGTTCAGGTCGGCGATCGCGACGGCCGCACCCGCCTTCGCGAGCTCCAGTGCGATTTCCTTGCCGATGCCGCTTGCGGCGCCCGTGACGACTGCGGTCTTGCCATTCAGGTTGCTCATTTCGAATTTCCCGTGGTGAAAGGATTGACAGGAGAAAGGACTGCGGACGTGTTACTGAGCCAGGTAATCGTAGACGACTTCGCCGAGGCCGAGTGTCAAATCCGCGACGATATGGCGGGCTTCGACGATCTCCAGCACCGGCAGGTCGGCTACCGGCGCTAGTGCGTGCGGTGCCAGTTCGAGCGAGGCAGGGCCCGTCCACGCGCCCTTCATCTTGATGTCCTGCATGTAGTAGCGCACCAGTTCGCATACGCGCGCGGTGCCGTCGACGTGCGGGATGATCTTCAGCAGGAAGTTCGGGCCGGCGAGGCGCTTCGTCTGCTCGTCGATGTCGAGTTCCTTGTGCTTGTAGCCCATCGTGCCGGTCGCGACGCGCACCTTGCCGTAGTCGAGCGTGCCCAGGATGTGATCGGTGTTCACGTGCAGCGTGGGCGACGCGAGCTTCTTCGGGAAGCCCCACAGCTCGCGGCCGCCGGCGATCGGCGGGTGATCGTCGAGATACATCGCGAGTGTGTAGCCGCCGGCCTGGCCGTTGTATTCGACGGGGATCACCTGGCCGCTCTCGGTGTAGTCGCCGAAGCCGGTCGAATCGGCCATGCGAATGAATTCGTAATGCACGAGCGGCTCGGTGATCTGCAGCGGCTCGGGGACTATCTCGCGCAGACGGTCCGGATCGGTGCGATACGTGATGATCAGGAACTCACGATCGACGAAACGGTACGGGCCCATCGGGAACGCAGGGCTGGTCAACGGCATCGCAAACGCTTTCGATCGGACATCGCTCGGTTTCATGCGGACTCCTTGTTGTTGATCGCTTCGTGGATGAGTGCTCGTAAGCTCGTAATCCTATGCCTGTGCGTTGCCGTTGTGCGATGCCGCATATGGAATTAATTGTTGCCGATTTCGAATCGTTTGCCGCGTAAATATTGAGGCGACCGGCACAAACGACGTCGACGGCGCCCGGCGGCCCGATGCTCGCACGTGCCGATGACGCCACGATGTGAAAAAGGTGAGCCTTTACAGGACGGGTGGTGAGCTTTTACGGGAGGCAGTCGCGCTGGAATGTGACAATTGTGTGAACTTGTGTTGCAGTGCAGGTTCTAAGTGCGTTCGCGCGCGACGCACGGGGGCGGTTCGGATCACCGTCGCCCCCCGTATTAAGCAACGCTTAAGCGAGTGAGCACTAACATCGTTCGCATCCGACCGGCCTGCCCGGTCCAATCATTAGGCCCCCGGATTCATGCAGAACCTCAATCTCACCCTGTTTTCCGCCATCAATGCCGGCGCTGCACCGCACCCCGGCGTTGCCCACCTCGCGGTCCTCGCCGCCGACTGGCTCGTCTATGCGCTGCCCGTGATGCTGCTGCTGACCTGGATCTTCGGCGAGCGCTCGACGCGGCGACAGGCGATCGAAGCCGGCGTCGGCACGTGCGTGGCGCTCGCGCTCGCGCAGGTGCTCGGGCATTTCTGGTTCTCGCCACGGCCGTTCATGGCCGGCGTCGGCACGCAACTGATCCCGCATGCGCCGGACAGCTCGTTTCCGAGCGATCACATGACGTTCGCGTGGAGTCTCGCGGTCGGCATGATGCTCGCCGGCACCACGCGGCTGACCGGATTCGTGATGGCCGCGATGGCTGTCGCGATTGCCTGGGGTCGTGTGTATGCGGGTGTGCACTGGCCGTTCGACATGGCCGGCGGCGTGCTGGTCGGCACTGCCGGCGCGCTGGCAGTGCACCTGTACGGGCAACGCGTGGTCGAGCTGCTCGAACGGATCGGCGACGTGGTGCACGCGGTGATGATGGGACATGAGCGCACGCCCTGAGCGGGAGAGCGACTCGGGTAAAACTTCGGCCGGACGCCGTCAACCAGGCGTCTTGGCCGTTTCGGCCGATCCCGACGTGCCGCCGCCTGCTTCATGCAGTTCAGGCGTTTCGCCTGGGTGCTGGGCGGTGTCGCGTTCGAGAGAACTTTCCTTCAGGATCGCGCACATCGCGACGAACAACGCGAGCGCGACGGCCGCCAGGCCGCAATAGCCGGCGATCTTCAGGTTGCGAAGGAAAGGCGAAGCGTGGCTTTCTTTTGTCATGACCGGGCGCTCCTGGGCGGGCTGCGGTGGCTGTCGTCCGACAGCGGCGTCGCAGACATACATATATACCAGCCACGCCGCCGATGCCAAGCCCGCCGATGCGCGGGCGCCCATTCGCGTCAGTCTTCCAGCGTTTCATGCACGGCCGCCGCGCCGCGCTTCCAGTATGCCGCCGCGCGGATGCGCGATTTGTCCACGCCGCGCTCGCCGGTCAGGTGCAGGCGCACCGCGCGCATCGACTGCGCTTCACCCGCCGCCCAGACGTAGCCGTCGCCGGAGGACGGCAGCGGCAGCTCGCGTATCGCATTGAGCAGCATGTCGCCGTCCGCCGTGTCGGCTTCGGCGCGAAAGCGCCAGATTTCATGCACGTCTGCGCGCGTATCGAATGCGATCTGCGCGGTGCGATCCGCGACTTCCAGCACGACCGCCGCACGCGCGCCGGCCGGCAATTGCCCGAGACGCCGCGCGACCGCCGGCAGCGCCGTATCGTCGCCGATCAGCAGGTGCCAGTCGAAATCGATTGGGACCACGAATGAACCGCGCGGGCCGCCGATGCCGAGCCACTGGCCGACGCGCGCCTGCGCCGCCCACTGCGATGCGGGACCCGGATGGTTCAGCACGAATTCCAGATCGAGTTCGCAGGCGGCGCGGTCGAAGCGACGCGGCGTGAAATCGCGTGCGATCGGCTTCGGTTCGCCTTCGGGAAACTCGGGGCCGTTCGTGCCGAGCGTCGGCATTGCGGGCCGCTCGGTGCCGGGCGGCGGGAAAAACACCTTCACGTGATCGTCGAACGAAGACGATTCGAAATCCGCGAGGTCGGGGCCGCCGAGCGTGACACGCAGCAGATGCGGCGTCACGGCGTGCACGCGCACGACCTGCAGCAGGCGGAACTTGAGGGTATGGCGCACGCGGGTGACGGCGCGTTCGGATGTGTTCTGCATCAATCCGTTCTCCTATGGTTTCGACGGAGCGGCGCGCGTTACGCGCCCGCGCCGCCTTCGATTTCGGCCGTCGCGCGGCGCATGATCGCCGCGATGCGCCGCTGTTCGTCGGCATCGGCGGCGCTCTTGTGGAGCAGCGCCCGCTTCAGCGCGAGGCGGGCTTCGACGAACTCCGGCAGCCAGCCGGGTTGCGCTTCGTCCGGTGCCTCGCTGCCCGCCGATTCGCCGGCGAACGCGCGGCGCATGAATTCCATCTTGCGTGCGAGGTGCGTGAGGCGCGCGAACAAGGTATCGACGCGTTCGCGCTGCGCATCGAGATGCGCGCGGCCGGCGTCGGTCAGCGCATAGCGCTTGCGGTTGCCTTCCGCCTGCGACGCGACGAAGCCGACTTCCTCGAGATACGTGAGCGCCGGGTACACCATGCCGGGGCTCGGGCTGTAGAAACCGCTCGAGCGGGTGTCGAGCGCCTTGATCAGTTCGTAGCCGTGGCTCGGCTGCTCGGCGACCAGCGCAAGCAGCAGCAGCTGGAGATCGTCGGAGCTGAACTGGCGGCCGCGCGGCATGCCGTCGTCGCCGAAATCGCCAAAGCCGCCGCGTCCGCCACGGCCACCGAACGGACCACCGCCGCCAAACGAGTCGTGGCCGCGACGATGGCGGCCGATCGCGTGCCAGAGGCCGGCGAACCAGTCAGGGCCGGCATGCGCACCATGACCGTCGCATCGGGCATGGCCGCGGGAGGGGATGTGTCGCATGATCGTGTCCTGTATGTCGTAAAACATATCTAAAGATATATATCGAAAGATAGGGTGTCAAGGACGATATTTAGGGGAGGATCGTGACGAGCGTAGCCACTCGCCGGCGCAGCTATTGTGAGGAGCGAGGGGCAGCATCTTTGCGAACGCGTCGCAGATCAGGTACAGATGGTTTGCATTCGCCATGGTATTCATCGACGAGATGCAAGACACATCATGGGACCAGGAATCCTTCCTGAACCGCATTTTCGATGGCAAGTCGGTGATGCAGCGGTTCGGAGATATCGACCAGAAAATTCTCCTGGATGGAGGAGAACGCAGACCAACTCACGTTCCCTCGTCAGGGACACGGATGCATCAGCACGAGCAAAAGATTCGGTGACGCAATTGCGCACGCCGTGGGCAGCGTCGGCATGAGTGAGTGGCGAAGCGGTTATCGGGGAAGGTGCGGATGCTTGAAAGCGGGACCGTCGGCATCGGTGACGATCCCCAAAATACGTTCGATATGCAGCGCCGCATCGGCGGCGATACAGGAACGAGTTCGATTGGGGGCCAATCCGCGCTGGCGTTGATGATGGACTACGGCGACGGCAAGACCAGCGCGTTGATCGACCTGCGCGCTCCGTTGCACGCCACGATCGTCATGCTGACGCCGCCGAATGTCGCGTCCCGGCATACGTATCCGCAGACATTCAGTTGGAGCTTCTAGGGAGCGCCAGCAACCACGTTTGAGTCCGGCCGATCGTCCCCCATGTTCCGATGCGCGCCACGATACGCCCCCGGACTACACCCGAACCGCACCTTGAACGCGCGCCCGAAATGCGTGATGTCCGAAAACCCGCACGCGATCGCCAGTTCCAGCAACGTGCGATTGGTGTCGGCCGGATCTTCCAGCGCGCGGCGGCTTGCCTGAAGCCGATATTCCTGAATCAGGCTCTGCGGTGTCCGCTCGGTTGCCGCCAGCGCGCTGTACAGCGTGCGCCGCGACACGTTCAGCGCGCTTGCCAGCTTGTCCGGCGACAAGTCGGGATCGCTGTAGTGGTGCGACAGGTAGATTTCCGCGTTCATGCGCAGGGTAGCGCTGCGCGCATCCGCGCCGGTCAGCGAATCGCTCGCCTCGCGTCGAATCACCGAATCGAGCAGCATCAGCGTCGACTGCTCGAAGCCGAACAGGCTTTCCGGGTCATTCGGCACCTGCCCATCCATCAGGTAATGGATCGATTGAAGGGCCAATTGTGCATTGCCGACGGTCCTGCGCACCTGCACGCCCGCGCGCTCCACGAACCAGCGCCACATCGTGCCGCTTCTCGGCGGCGTCAGTGCGGCGACGAAGCGCGACGCGTTCGTTGATTCGATCATGTACGGCTGCGTCGCATCGTAGATCACCCACTCGCCGGGATTGACGGTCGACGTCGCGTTACGCTGCGTGACGCGGCTTTGTCCGGCGATCTGGAACAGGATCTTGTAGCAATCGCTGTCGGCGCGCGACGCGAGCGAGCGGTCGCGATCGACGCGGATCGCGGTGGTGTCGACCTCCGCCATGCGCAGGCCGCCAACCGTGGCAACGCGCACCGACATCCGGAACTGCGGGCCGGTATCGTGAAAGACCAGCGGCAGGAAGCTGTCCGCGATCAGGTCGCGCAGATTCGCGCTGCTGTTGCTGGCGTCGACGACGAGTTCGTGTGCCATTGCCGGATGAGGGGGAGAGCCGGGGAACGCGTCAAGGTTAATGCAAATGGCCGGGACGCGCGTTCAGACGCAGCCATTGTCGGGAGCCCGGCCCCGCAACGTCAATCGTGGTTTCTCCACGTTCCCCAAGGTCGCCGCCGCGCGGCACCGATCTGCACGCTGAAGCCAAAAGTATGCACGCAACGCCGATCGGCGCTTGCGGCGCGTCCCTAGAATCGAAAGGCGATCGGCAAGCTGTCCTGTCGAATCGGGTGTGCGCTTGCACGCAGCCCGTCGGCGCGTCGAATCGCACGGGCTGGCTCGCGCCATGAAAAACAACCACCGATTTTCAAGGAGACCCCGCCGAAGGCTGGGCGACGAACGCATGCGGCGGCAGCACGCGCCGGCGAACGTCGTGCGGACGACAGCGGGCGCATACCAGGATGTCCGATAGAACTTTCGACTACATCGTCATTGGCGCCGGCTCGGCGGGCTGCACGATCGCGACCCATCTCGTCGAGCGCCGCAAGGGCACTGTGCTGCTGCTGGAGGCGGGCGGCCACGACAAGGATCTGTTCATCCACATGCCGGGCGGGCTCGCGAAAGCCATTCCGCGCCACACGTGGCCGTATGCGGCCGAGCCGTCGGACGACGTGAAGGGTCGCTCGATCGCGGTGCCGCAGGGGCGCGTGCTCGGCGGCTCGAGCTCCGTCAACGGGATGCTGTACGTGCGCGGGCACCGCAACGACTACGATCGCTGGGAGACCGAGTTCGGCTGCAAGGGCTGGGGCGCGGACGACATGCTGCGCTACTTCGCGAAGGCGGAGAACAACGAATCGCTGACTGCGCCCTATCACGGCAACAACGGGCATCTGCAGGTCACCGAGATCCGCTATCGCCATCCGCTGTCGCAGGCGTTCGTGCGGGCGGGCCAGCAGATGGGGCTCGACTACCTGGTCGACTACAACGGCGAGCGGCAGGAGGGCGTCGGGTTCTATCAGGCGACGATCTTCAACGGCGAGCGCGGCTCGACGGCGGCGACCTACCTGCGCTCGATCCGCAACCGTCCGGAACTCAGCCTCGAAGTCGATGCGCTGGTCGAGCGCGTGGAAATCGAAGGCGGCCGCGCGACCGGCGTCACGTATCGGCAGGGCAACCGTCGCGTGACCGCGCGCGCCCGGGCGGAAATCATCGTGTCGGCCGGCGCGATCGGCTCGCCGAAGATCCTGCAGTTGTCCGGCATCGGGCCGCAAAAGGTGCTCGAGGACGCCGGCGTGCAGGTCCGGCACGTGCTGCCGGTGGGCGAGAACTTTCACGATCACCTGCACATGTCGGTCAATGCGACGATCCGCACGCCGGTGTCGCTCTATGGCCAGGACAAGGGATGGCGTGCGCTGAAGCATGGCATCCAGTGGAAGTGGTTCCGCTCGGGCATCCTGACCTCGCCGGTGCTCGAAGGGTTCGCGTTCGTCGATACCTGCGGGCAGGGGCAGCCGGACGTCCAGTTCCATTTCCTGCCGACGATCGATTCGTTCGACGATCCGATCGGCGTGACGGCGGGTCGCACGCACGGCATCACGATCAAGACCGGCCATCTGCAACCGTATTCGCGCGGCCGCGTGACGATCCGCTCGTCGAACCCGCAGGCGCTGCCGCGCATCGACGGCGGCTACCTGGCCGATCGCCGCGACGTCGACGGCCAGATCCGGGCCGCGAAGCTCGCGCTGAAGATCCTGCGCCAGCCGGCGCTCGCGGATCACGTCGACGAGATCTTCTCGCCGGACTGTCCGCCCGACGACGACGCGCGGATCGAGGACTGGGTGCGTGGCGCGGCGAAGACGGTCTATCACCCGGTCGGCACCTGCCGGATGGGCACGGATGCGGCGTCGTCCGTCGTCGATCCGCAGCTGCGCGTGCACGGTATCGCGGGGCTGCGCGTGGCCGACAGCTCGACGATGCCGAGCATCCCGAGCGGCAACACGAACGCGCCGACCATCGCACTCGCCGAGAAGGCGTCGGACCTGATCGCCAGCGCGGCCTGATTGGGCCTTTCACGTTCAATTCAATTTCGGGAGGAGTACAGATGGCATTGGTTCGGATGCTGGATGAAGTCAACGCGTTTCTCGCGCGCGAACACGGTCATTACATCGACGGCCGCGCAGTGGCCGGCCGCGGCGAACGGATCGACGTGCGCGATCCGGCGACGTGTGCTGTGATCGGCTCCGTCGCGCAGGCGACCGACGACGACGTCGAGGCCGCGATCGCGTCTTCGCATCGCGCGTTCCGCGGCGCGTGGGCAAACCTCATGCCGGCCGATCGCGAGCGCATCCTGCTGCGCTTCGCAGACCTGATCGAAGCACACGGCGAAGAGATCGCACAGATCGAAACCGCGCAGTCGGGCAAGCTGATCGGGCTGTCGCGCGTGATCGAAGTCGGCTGGTCCGCCCGCTGGTTGCGCTATTACGCGGGCTGGGCCACGAAGATCGCGGGCGAAACGCTCGCCCCGTCGTTTCCGAGCATGAACGGCGAGCGCTACACGTCGTTCACGCTGCGCGAGCCGCTGGGCGTCGTGTTCGGGATCATTCCGTGGAATTTCCCGGTGATGATCCCGGTGTGGAAATTCGGTGCGGCGCTCGCGACCGGCAACACGGTGCTCATCAAGTCGTCGGAGTTCACGCCGCTCACGATGCTGCGCATCGCCGAGCTGGCGACGGAAGCGGGGTTGCCGCCCGGCACGCTCAACGTGATCAACGGCACAGGCCGGGTCGGCTCGAAGGTGATCGGCGATCCGCGTGTGGCGAAGGTGTCGTTCACGGGTTCGGTGCCGACTGGCCGCATCATCGGCGAGGAAGCCGTCAACGCGAACTTCACGCGCTTCACGCTCGAGCTGGGCGGCAAGAATGCGGCGGCGTTCCTGCCGGATACGCCGGTCGACAGGATCCTGGACGGCATCGTCGAGGCCGGGTTCCTGCATAGCGGGCAGGTGTGTGCGTCGGCCGAACGGTTCTTCGTGCATCGTTCGAAGTTCGATGAGGTGGTCGAGAAGCTGAAGGCGCGCCTGGACAGCTTCCAGCCGGCCGATCCGATGGACGACGCCGGGATGATCGGCCCCGTCTGCAACGAGCCGCAATTCCGCAAGTGCGTCGACGCGTTCGACCTTGCGCGCTCGGAAGGCGACACGATCGTCACCGGCGGCGGCGCGTATGCGCGTGACGGCTTCTACGTGAAGCCGACGATCGTGCTGCCGCGCTCGCTGGAATCGGCTTCGTATCGCAAGGAGATCTTCGGGCCGGTCGGCGCGTTCGTGCCGTTCGACGACGAGGAAGAACTGATCGCGATGATGAACGACACGCCGTTCGGGCTGACCGCGAGCCTGTGGACGAACGATCTCTCGAAGGCGCTGCGCTACGTGCCGCGCATCGAAGCCGGCACCGTGTGGGTGAACATGCATACGCTGGTCGACCCGGCCGTTCCGTTCGGCGGCGCAAAGGGGTCCGGTGTCGGCCGCGAATACGGATCGTCGTTCATCGACGCTTATACCGAGCCGAAATCGGTGACGATTCGGTTCTGAGGACGCAGCACCCCACGTACAGCCCGCTCGGCGTGGACCGGGCGGGCGTTACCGTCCGAGGTCCAGGTGCCTCGGAGTCGCGAGCCAGGCGCATTTCAGCCGCGCGACGGGCTCGTCGCAGGGCGTGGTCAATCGATGAAGGACCCGGGCGGGCGAACCACCGACTGCGCGATTTCACCGACCGGCCCGTTGCCGGCGACGTCAGACCGCGCTGGCCTCGTCGATCTTGCGGATATCTTCGTCATCGAGCTTCACTCGGATTGCTTCGCCGAGCAGTGCGAGCTGCGAGAGCGACGTCGCACTCGCGATCGGCGCGGTGATCGTCGGCCGCGCGATTTGCCACGCGAGCGCGATCGCGGCCGGTTGCGTGCCGTGCTTCGCCGACACGTCGTCGAGCGCCGCGAGAATGCGCAGGCCGCGTGCGTCGAGATAGCCGGCGACGCGATCGCCGCGCACGCTCTTCTTCAGGTCGGCCTCGCTACGGTATTTGCCCGACAGGAAGCCGCTCGCGAGCGCGTAGTAGTTGACGACGCCAAGCTTCAGGTCGCGCACGACCGGTTCGAGATCGCGCTCGTATTCGGCGCGATCGATCAGGTTGTATTCCGGCTGGATCACCTGGTACGCGGGCAGGCCGTCGCGCTTGCTGATGTCGGCGGCTTCGCGCAGGCGTGCGCCGCTGTAGTTCGACGCGCCGATGATGCGCACCTTGCCCGCGTCGATCAGCGTCTGGTAGGCGGCGAGCGTTTCTTCGAGCGGGGCCGTGTCGGCGAGATCGCGGTGCGAGAAATACAGATCGATGTAGTCGGTCTGCAGGCGGCGCAGCGAATCGTCGGCGGCCGTCAGGATGTTGTCCTTCGTCAGGCCGGCGCGCGCTTCGAGCAGACCGACTTTGGTCGCGATCACGACCTGGTCGCGCTTGCCGGAACGCTTGAGCCACTTGCCGATGATCGTTTCCGATTCGCCGCCGCTGTTGCCGGGCGCCCAGGCCGAATAGACGTCGGCCGTGTCGATGAAGTTGATGCCGGTGTCGGCGAGCGCGTCGAGCAGCGCAAACGATGCGGTCTCGTCGACGGTCCAGCCGAAGACGTTGCCGCCGAAGGCGAGCGGGGAAACCTGGATGTTCGACGTGCCGAGGGTACGTAGTGCCATGTTGCTCTCCGAAATCTGCGGGGTGAGGGGATCGAACGACGGGACCGGCCGAGTTGAGGGTGACGGGACGGGCAGATGGGTGAAGCGCCTTCGCCGTGGTCGCGGGACGCTCGAATATTCTCGCCGATCGATCGGAATCGTGCAGCGGACACGCGGCTGCCTGGACGGAGGACTTGCAGCGGATGGCGGATGCGTCATCCGCTATATCGATGATCCGTGCGGTTGCGTTCGATCGGGAACTGAATTTTGCTGTGGCAGGGCGCGGCAGGGAACGGGGGAGAGGCGAGTGGAAACCAGGCTTGCTGCGACGCTGCGTCGGAGCGGAACGAAAAACGGGCGGCCAGTCGCCGCCCACGATCGGTCGATGACCAAGCGCGTTACCGCAACTGCACGGCCGCCAGAAACAGCACCATGCTGCCGATCGCGCCGTCCAGCACGCGCCACGCGACGGCTTTGCGGAACCACGGCGCGAGCAGTCTCGCACCGTATCCGAGCCCGAGGAACCACACGACGCTGACCGACATCGCGCCGATCGCGAACGCGACGCGTGCGCCTTCCGGCTCGCGCGCGCCGGCCGTGCCGATCAGCAGGAACGTGTCGAGATACACGTGCGGGTTGAGCCACGTGAATGCGAGCGTCATCAGTACGATCGCGACTGCGCCCTGCGGCGGCGGCGCGACGGCGTCGCCGCGGACGTCGAGCGTTTCGTGTCCCGGCTTGAACGCACGGCGCAGCGCGTTCAAGCCGAACCATGCGAGATAGGCGAGGCCGACGTACAGCACCATGTGGACGAAGGTCGGATAGCGTCCGACGAGCACCGATGCGCCGCCTACACCCGCGCCGATCAGGATCATGTCGGACAGCGCGCACAGCAGCACGATCTTGCCGACATGCGAGCGCATGATGCCTTGCCGGAGCACGAAGGCGTTCTGCGCGCCGATGGTGACGATGAGCGACCCGCACAGGGCGGCGCCGTGGGAAAAAGCGATCCAGTTCATGATGGGAAGAGGGGAAGCAGTAGACGGGCGAATCGGTTGGCGCTAGTCTGCGGTCAGCGGCAACATAAGAGAAGCTAATTAAGCTAATGCAGATTAAGGAAATCTAATGCTCGACTACGCGTTGCTCGACGCCCTCGCGGCGGTGATCCGGCACGGTTCGTTCGAACGGGCAGCCAAGGAGCTGAACATCACGCCGTCGGCGGTATCGCAGCGCGTGAAGCTGCTGGAGGAGCGCGTCGGCAGCGTGCTCGTCAAGCGCGGGCAGCCGTGCGTCGCAACGACGTCGGGCGCGCTGCTGTGTCGGCATACCGAACGCGTGCAATTGCTCGAGGCCGAGCTGGGCGGCCGGATGCCGGCATTACCGGGCCAGATTGCGAGTGCGTGGCCGACGTTGCGCGTGGCCGTCAACGACGACAGCGTCGCGACCTGGTTCATCGACGCGGTCGGGCCGTTCTGTACCGAGCGCGAGACCTTGCTCGACCTCGTGATCGACGACCAGGACTACACGGCCGCGCGCATTCGCGACGGCAGCGTGCAGGGCGCGGTGACCGCGCAGGCCGAGCCGATCCAAGGGTGCCGGTCGACGCGGCTCGGGCGCATCCGCTATCGCGCGGTGTGCTCGCCGGCGTTTTACGAACGTTATTTCGGCGCGGGTATCACGCGCGATGCGCTGCGCCGCGCGCCGTGCGTGATGTTCAATCCGAAGGACGGTTTGCAGGCGCGCTTCATCCGGCGCGTGACGCGCGCGGATCTCGATCCGCCGCAACACTGGATTCCGCACGTCGCGGGCTACCTGCGCGCGTGCGAAACGGGATTGGGATGGGGAATGTGCCCGGACCGGATGGTCGATCGCCAGCTGGCGGCGGGCGAACTGGTCGACATGTCGCGCGGGCGGACCGTCGATATCGAGCTGTACTGGCAGAGCTGGCGCCTGTCGATCGGCTGGCTCGACGATTTCAGCGCGGCGCTCAAGACGCGTGCCGCGCTGTTTCTCGACTGATCGAAGCGGGAGAGGCGAGGGCGGCGCGTATCACACGCGCCGCGTGGGGTCAGACGTGGTGCAGGCCGTCGAAGTCGACGATCTGCACGAGGCGGCCGTGCATTTCGATCAGGCCGCGCTTCTGGAACTTCGACAGCGTGCGGCTGACCGTTTCGAGCGTCATGCCGAGATAGCTGCCGATGTCCTCGCGTGTCATCCGCAGGTTGAATTCCGACGGCGAGTAGCCGCGCTTCAGGTAGCGCGACGACACGTCGAGCAGGAACGCGGCGACGCGCTCTTCGGCGTTCAGCGAACCGAGCAGCATGGTTTGCGACGTTTCGCGCACGATCTGCTCACTCATCAGCTTGTGCATGCGCAGCTGCATCGAGCCGGCTTCCGAGCACAGCGACTTGAGCGCGCTGTACGGAATCACGCAGACCGAGCTGTCTTCCAGCGCGACGGCGGTGCGCGGGTGGGTATCGTCGCAGATGCCGTCGAGGCCGAGCGCTTCGCCCGCGAGGTGCAGGCCGGTGACCTGCTCGCGGCCGTCGTGGCGCGTGGCAACGGTTTTCAGCGAACCCGAGCGCACGGCGTACAGGTTGTCGAACGTGTCGCCTTCGCGGAACAGCGCCTCGCCACGCTTGACCGGGCGCGCCGCGCAGATGACCGACTCGAGGCGGCTGAGCGCTTCGGGTGCGAGGCCCTGCGGCATGCACAGGTGCCGCATTGCGCACGACGAGCAGTGCGGGGCCTGACGGGGCGCCCAGTTGCCTGCATGGGACGGGGCGGCGGGGCGCGTGGCGACGGGCGTCAACATGATCGTTTACTCCGGCATTGAATCGACGGAATCATTGTCCCACCGCAAGTTGCGGCTGTCGGGTGACAAAACGTCGCGACCGCGCGCCCATGCCGCGTGGCGTCGCAACGGCATGCGTGCATGCCGCCGCGCATCCACGGTACGCGCGCTAACGCCGCTCAGCCTTCCTGCTCGTCCGTATGCGCGGCGGCCGGGATCAGCAGCACGGGCCGTGTCGCATGCCGCACGCATTGTTCGGCGATGCTGCCGAGCACGAGGCGGCGGAACCCGCGGCGGCCGTGCGTGCCGAGCACGAGCAGGTCGGCGTCGAATGCTTTTGCACCATCGAGTATCAGTGTCGACACGTCGTTGAGCGACGACGCCTCGCTCATCACCGTCTCGCCCTTCACGCCGGCCGCCTGCATCAGCTTCGTGAAATCCGCCGCGAGCGCATTGCCCTGCGCGACGAGCTGGTCGCGCAGCACGGACGGATCGTAGCCCGGCACGTTGTAGTAGATCGCGGCGTTCTCGACGACGTAGAACGGTTGCAGTTCGGCACCGTGCTCCTTCGCGAGTGCGAGGGCCGCATCGAACGCGTGGCGGGACGTGTCGCTGCCGTCGATGGCAACCAGAATGCGCTTGTACATAGTGTCTCCGTGTGGCGGGTTGAACGGAAGTCGGCCGAACGGCCGAGCGGGTCGTGCGTTGTTGGGAGGCAGAGTAAACCAACGGCAGGGGCTTTGCAGCGACGTGCCGGTCGCCGCGACCGCGGCGCTTCAGCCGTCGCCGCGGCGCGCAGCGATCGCCGGCCATGCGCGCGCGGCATGCTGCGTCGGGCGATGTGCACGACGGATCGCGACAGTTGCCGCGTAGTGACGATGCGCGAGCGTCGTGCGGATCCCGGATCGTCGCCGATAACGGTTGCGCGGGCATCGTCCGACGGTGCGGCGCACGAGCGCGCTCGAATCGCGCACTCCGCGTCGTCGACGTATGTCGATGACCGCCCCGCAAACCGCGAGCCTCACCGTCCATTGAATCGCATCCGCGTCGCACCGGCGTGACTTCGATCAACGTCTGTGCATCGACGTCGCTCGGGATCCGACACCGGGCGTTGCGAAACCGTGACGAGTGCAGAACCCGAACCGGTGCCGATATCAATACCGGCGCCGATTCGGAAGATCACGCTGTCGACACACCGATCGAGCAACCGATGCGCATCGGCCGTCGGCCCTGCTTCAACCCGGCAATCGAACGACCGATTCAAACGCCGCGCGCGCTATTTCGGCACCGCCGTGATTTCGATCACCCGTTCCGGCCGGCGTCCGTGGCCGGGCCAGTACGCGCTGCCGTACATCCGGTGAACCGGACCGAACCGCGCGTCGGCGGCGTGCGACGGCGCGTCGAACCCCTTCTCGATCACCATGTAGCCGGCACGCAGCGCGAACGCCGGGTGATTGCCGCCGGGCCGGCTGTCGAAGCCGGCGAAGCCGTCGCCGGCCTCGGGCATCGCGTTGACGAGCGACGCGTTGCTGCGCGTGATCTGGTCGGGCGAGAACGCGCCGCCGCTCGCGAGACGCGCGGCCTCGCGATTCTTGCCGTCGGTGTCGACGGTGCTGTCGTGCGTGTCGTCGTTGTCGAGTTCGATGCTGCGTGGATGCGCGGCGTGCGCTTGAGCTGAC
The DNA here is from genome assembly GCF_003857965.1 of Burkholderia sp. Bp9031. Lineage (NCBI taxonomy): Bacteria > Pseudomonadati > Pseudomonadota > Betaproteobacteria > Burkholderiales > Burkholderiaceae > Burkholderia > Burkholderia sp. Bp9031. The sequence goes on along the minus strand of NZ_QTPW01000043.1, from coordinate 33,929 downwards.
GTTTCCATCACGGCTCTCCTCGCGGCGAAGCGCTCCGGATCGAAGCAAATCCCGTTCCGGGCAAGACGGGGAAAACGGCGCGCGGGCGATCGCCGCAGTCGCACGGCGCGAACTGATTTGTCATGATTTATTTAAGCTAGAACACCCGTTTTCTACAGAGTATGATTCTTTTCCTGCGAAGCGGCGACAGGGGAAGCAGTCTCGCCGCCTCTGCCCGCGCCGGGGCGCCGCAGCACCCTTAAGACGGGTAGTGAACAACAAATCAAGGGACTAGAGGTGGCGGATTCATGCAAGCGACTACTGCTTTCACGCACCGCGGATATCTGTTGAATTGCGCGCCCGCGCGCGCCAGTGACGGTTCGTTCAAACCCTACGTCGTGATCTCCCGATCGAGCGATGGGGAGCTCGTTGCGAACCGTTTTTTCCCGACCGAGCTCCAGTTCAACGACGAAGGCGATGCGATCGCGCATGCGCGCGACTGGGCCGTGCGCTGGATCGACGCGAGCAGCATCACGATCTGACGCCGTCGCGTGGCGCCAGCATCGGCCGTCCGGCCGATCCTCCGGCGTGCCGCTGCCGGACGAAAACGCGGTAATCTTGCGGAACCCGTCACTTTATTAGCGGCCGTGCGATCGAGCGCGGCTGCCTGCATTTGCATATGTCGACATCACCCGTCCGTCAGTGGGGCCTCGAAGAAATCGTTGCCGGCTTGCGCGAGTCGCGCGAGGAACTCCATCGCACGCGTCATCCGCGCGGCATCCGCGAGTTGCCGTCGCGCGACGCGATCTGCAAGATTGTTACCGGTCTGCGCGCGTCGATGTTTCCGACGCACTACGGCGCGCCGGATCTCACCGACGAAAGCGTCGACTATTACGTTGGCCATACGCTCGAAAGCACGCTGCGGATCCTGTCCGAACAGATTCGCCGTGCGCTGCCGTTCCTGCCCGAGCATGCGGACACGCCGTTCGCCGAGCTCGACGAACGCGCGTTCGAGATCGCGCGCGAGTTCGGCCGGCAGTTGCCGTCGGTTCGCGCGCTGCTGGTCAGCGACATCCAGGCTGCGTATGCGGGCGATCCTGCCGCGCAGCACATCACCGAGATCCTGCTGTGCTATCCGGGCGTGCTGGCGATGATGCACCATCGGCTTGCGCACGCATTGCACCAGCTCGGCGTGCCGCTGCTCGCACGTTTCATCAATGAAATCGCGCACTCGGCCACCGGCATCGACATCCACCCGGGCGCACAGATCGGCCCGAGCTTCTTCATCGACCACGGCACCGGTGTCGTGATCGGCGAGACCGCGATCATCGGCGAGCGCGTGCGCGTCTACCAGGCCGTCACGCTCGGCGCGAAGAGCTTCCCGGCCGATGGCGAAGGCGCGCTGGTCAAGGGCAATGCGCGGCATCCGATCGTCGAGGACGACGTGGTGATCTATGCGGGTGCGACGATTCTCGGCCGCGTGACGATCGGGCGCGGCTCGGTGATCGGCGGCAACGTGTGGCTCACGCACAGCGTGCCGCCCGGCACGAGCGTCGCGCAGGGCAAGGTCCGCGAAGGCGGCAGCGCCGAGAAGCCGTAACGCGGCGTGTGAACGGCGCGGGGCGTCGTTCGCACAACGCAGGCAACGCAGGCAACGCAGGCGAAGTGGGGCGGCGCGCGGCCGCTCCCGTACAGCCGGCCGTCAGTGCCTGCCGGCCGGCGAGCGATGCTTGTACAGCACGTCCTGGTCGACGCGGATCAGGTTCTGCCCCGCATCGACGACGAAATCCACGCCGTTGTACGCGCTGCCCGTCAGCAGCAGGATCGCGCCTGCGACGTCGTCGGGGCCGGCGATGCGCGCGAGCGGCGTCGATGCGCGGCTCGCGTGTTCGAAGTCGGCTTGCGTCTGGTCGTCGCTTGGCAGCATCAGCCCGGGGAACACCGCATTCACGCGGAGCACCGGCGACGACGACAGCGCGAGCATCTGCGTGAGGTTGCCGAGCGCGGCCTTCGCGACCGTGTAGCTGAAATGGTCGCGGTGGAAGTTTTCCTTGATCTTCTGGTCGACCACGTTGACGACGACGCCCTGCGTGCCGGCCGCGCGGGCCCGTTCGTAGAACGCGCGCGTGAGCAGGATCGGCGCGCGGCAATTGACGGTCCACGCCTGGTCGAACGCCGCGAGGTCGAAGCTCGGGAAATGGTCCTGCCAGAACACCGACGCGTTGTTGACCAGCACGTCGAGGCGGCCGAAGCGCGCATACACCTGGTCGATCAGCGCGGTGATCTGCGCGGCATCCGACAGGTCGGCCTGCAGCGCGGCCGAATCGTGCCCGCGTTCGGCGATCGTACGGGCCGCCGCATGCGCGGCATCGGCGGAGCGATCGTAGTGGACCGCGGTGCGATAGCCGTGCGCGGCGAAATACTCGGCGAACGCGCGTCCGGCCCGGCGCGCGGCGCCGGTCACGAGCACGACCGGTGCGTTCGCCGCTTGCTTCGTGGACTGCATTACGTATTCGTCAGGTTGACTGAGGAAGGATTCGCGACGATCGACAGGAATTCGCGCCGCGTCGATGGATCGGTGCGGAACGTGCCGAGCATGCGCGACGTGACCATTTCGACGCCCGGCTTGTGCACGCCACGTGTCGAGATGCACTGGTGCGCCGCTTCGAGGATCACGCCGACGCCTTTCGGCTGCAGCACGTCGAACAGCGTGTCGGCGATCTGCACGGTCATCTTTTCCTGGATCTGCAGGCGCTTCGCGAACGCATCGACGAGCCGTGCGAGCTTCGAGATGCCGACGACGCGATGGTTCGGCAGATACGCGACGTGCGCGCGGCCGATGATCGGCACCATGTGGTGCTCGCAGTAGCTCTCGAAGCGGATGTCCTTCAGCACGATCATTTCGTCGTAGCCGTCGACTTCGCTGAACGTGCGCGCGAGGATGTCGCGCGGCTCCAGCGCATAGCCGGCGAAGAACTGCTCATAGGCGCGCACGACGCGTGCCGGCGTGTCGATCAGGCCTTCGCGGGCGGGATCGTCGCCGGCCCAGCGCAGCAGCACGCGAACGGCATCCTCGGCTTCTTCCCGGCTAGGCCGGGATGCGGCCGGCTCGGGCCGCGTGTTTTTTTTACCCTTACCCATCTAGTCGCTCCATCGAATGCGCCCGCCCGCGGCGGCGCGGATATCCGGCCATTGTTTCATGCTTTCGCGGGGCGTGCGTGCAGCCCGCCGCTCGCCTGGCTTCACTTCGGCCACTCGTCCTGCTCGTCGTTGAACAGCGACGCGACGACGCCGCGCAGCCATGCCGTGCGCGGATCGTTGTGGAACTTGCGATGCCAGTGCTGCTTCAGGTCGAAGCGCGGCAGCGGCAATGGCGGCTCGACCGGCACGATGAACGCGTGCTCGGCCGCATATGCATAGCCGATCGCATGCGGCACCGTCGCGATCAGGTCGGTGCGGCTCAGGATGAACGGCAGGCTCATGAAATGCGGCGTCTCGAGCACCGCGCGCCGGTGCATGCGCTGCTTCGCGAGGTATTTCTCGAGCACTTCCTGGCTGCGTCCTTCGGCGCGCACCACCGCGTGCCCGCAACCGAGAAACTGCTCGACCGTGAACGGCGGCGCCTGTTCGAACGGATGGCCGCGCCGCATCAGGCAGACGAACCGGTGCGTAAACAGCCGCTGCTGGAAGAAGTTGTTACCGTCCAGATCGGGGAAGTAGCCAACCGCCAGATCGATCGAGCCGGCTTCGAGGCCGCGGCCGACTTCGTCGTGCGCGGGCGAGACCGAGCGCAGGTTCGCATGTGGCGCCTGCGTCGCGAACGCCTGCAGCAGCTTCGGCAGGAACACGATCTCGCCGACATCCGACAGCGCGATCGAGAACGTATGCGTGCTCGCCGCCGGATCGAAGTCGTGCGGCGCGACGAGGCCGCGCTCGATCTGCGCGAGCGCGTCGCGCGCGGCCGGCAGCAGCGCGAGCGCACGCGGCGTCGGCTCCATCCCGCGCGACGTGCGCACGAACAGCGGATCGCCGAAATACTCGCGCAGGCGGCCGAGCGCGGTGCTCACGCGCGGCTGGCTCACGCCGAGCAGGTCACCGGCGCGGCTGACGTTGCGCATGTCGTCGAGCGCGACGAGGTAGGGAATGAGGTTCAGATCGAGCGGATCCATCGCCAGGGCGGTATCTTCAAAACGTATACAAGATATCTCCTGAATCGCGTTGCCGCATAGTCGGGAAAGCGCTCAAATGGGTTCCATTACTCGAACCAATTTGCTTTGCATGGGGCCCGAGTAAGCGCTAAAGCGCTAACTCGGGCCGACACAGGAGACGAACAATGCGCACCCAGGTCGCCATCATCGGCGCCGGTCCGTCCGGCCTTTTGCTTTCCCATCTGTTGCGCCTGCAAGGCGTCGATTCCATCCTCGTCGAAGCGCGTTCGCGCGAATACTGCGAGAACCGCATCCGTGCCGGCGTGCTGGAACAGGGCACCGTCGACACGCTGAACGAAGCCGGCCTCGGCGAGCGGATGCGCCGCGAAGGGCTCGAACATCACGGCATCGAGCTGCTGTTCTCCGGCCAGCGCCACCGCATCGACCTGAGCGGGCTCACCGGCGGGCGCGCGATCACCGTCTACAGCCAGCACGAAGTCGTGCGCGACCTGATCGCAGCCGGCGACGCGCATGGCCACCCGATGCACTTCGAAGTCAGCGACGTCGCGCTGCACGACGTCGAAAGCGAGCACCCGTTCGTCACGTTCAAGCACGCCGACGGTCACGAGGACCGCATCGACTGCGACTACATTGCCGGCTGCGACGGCTTCCACGGCATCGCGCGCCAGACGATTCCCGCCGAGCGGCTGAACACGTTCGAGCGCGTCTATCCGTTCGCCTGGCTCGGCATCCTCGCCGACGCGGCGCCGTCGCTCGACGAGCTCGTCTATGCGCATCACGACAACGGCTTCGCGCTGTTCTCGATGCGCTCGCCGACGGTCACACGCCTCTACCTGCAGTGCAAGCCTGACGAAGACCTCGCCGAATGGTCCGACGCGCGGATCTGGGACGAACTGCACACGCGCTTCTCGAACGACACCGGCTGGACGCCGACCGAGGGCCGGATCACGCAGAAGAGCGTGACGCCGATGCGCAGCTTCGTGTCGGAAACGATGCAGCACGGCCGCCTGTTCCTCGCCGGCGACGCCGCGCACATCGTGCCGCCGACCGGCGCGAAGGGAATGAACCTCGCGGTGGCCGACGTCCGCGCGCTGTCCCGCGCGCTCGGCGAGCGCTACCGCAACGGCGACGCGGCGCCGCTCGAGCGCTACTCGGCGACCTGCCTCGAACGCGTGTGGCGCGCCGAGCATTTCTCGTACTTCATGACGAACATGCTGCATGCGTCGCCGGACGACTCGCCGTTCGTCAATCGCCTGAAGTTTGCCGAACTGAAATACGTCACGCGCTCGCGGGCCGCCGCGCAGTCGCTGGCCGAAAACTACGTCGGCCTGCCGTTCGACGACCAGACGACCCCCGAGGCATCCCGCCTTGACAACGCGCTGTGCACGACTCTATGATCGGCCATCGTTCGCTAATCGAATCTAGGTTCGAATAGCGAACAAATACCGAAGGTCGACAACGGCCTCCGGCGCGGCACGCGACACGCGCGTGCCCCCTCGACAGGCCGCGCATCGTGCCGCGGGTTCGTATCAGGAAGAGACATGGTCAACAAGATTTTCGAATCGCTTCAATCGGCGGTCGCGGACGTCCACGACGGCGCGACCATCATGATCGGCGGCTTCGGCACGGCAGGCATGCCGTCCGAGCTGATCGACGCGCTGATCGAGCAGGGCGCGCGCGGCCTGACGATCGTCAACAACAACGCGGGCAACGGCGAGACGGGTCTCGCGGCGCTGCTCAAGGCGAAGCGGGTGCGCAAGATCATCTGCTCGTTCCCGCGCCAGAGCGACTCGCAGGTGTTCGACGCGCTGTACCGCGCGGGCGAGATCGAGCTCGAGCTCGTGCCGCAGGGCAACCTCGCGGAGCGGATCCGCGCGGCGGGCGCCGGCATCGGCGGCTTCTTCACGCCGACGGGCTTCGGCACGAAGCTCGCGGAAGGCAAGGAAACGCGCGTGATCGACGGCAAGTCGTATGTGTTCGAGACGCCGATCCACGCCGATTTCGCGCTGGTGAAGGCGTACAAGGGCGACCGCTGGGGCAACCTCGTGTATCGCAAGACCGCGCGCAACTTCGGGCCGATCATGGCCAGCGCCGCGAAGGTCGCGATCGTGCAGGTGTCGGAAGTCGTGCCGCTCGGCGGGCTGAATCCGGAACACATCGTGACGCCGGGCATTTTCGTGCAGCGTGTCGTCGAAGTGCCGCAGGCCGCGCATGCGGCCGAGCTGGCCGCCGAACGTGCAGCGCAAGCCGCCTGACCGCCAGAGGAGACCCGAAATGAAACGATTGACCCGCGATGAAATGGCCAAGCGCGTTGCCCTGGACATCCCCGAAGGCGCGTATGTGAACCTCGGCATCGGCGTGCCGACGCTGGTGGCGAACCACCTCGATCCGAGCAAGGAAATCTTCCTGCACAGCGAGAACGGCCTGCTCGGCATGGGCCCGGCGCCCGCGCCCGGGGAGGAAGACGACGAGCTGATCAACGCCGGCAAGCAGCACGTGACGCTGCTCACTGGCGGCGCGTATTTCCACCACTCGGATTCGTTCGCGATGATGCGCGGCGGCCACCTCGACTACTGCGTGCTCGGCGCGTTCCAGGTGTCGGCGAACGGCGATCTCGCGAACTGGCATACGGGCGCGCCCGATGCGATTCCGGCCGTCGGCGGCGCGATGGACCTCGCGATCGGCGCGAAGCAGGTGTTCGTGATGATGGAGCACCTGACGAAACAGGGCGAGAGCAAGATCGTCGCGCAGTGCTCGTATCCGGTGACCGGCGTGCAGTGCGTGAGCCGCATCTATACCGATCTCGCCGTGCTCGACGTGACGGCCGATGGCCTCGCGGTAAGCGAGATCTTCACCGACCTGTCGTTCGACGAGCTGCAGAAGCTGACCGGCATGCCGCTGATCGACGCGACGCGCAAGGCCGCGGCCTGAACGGCAAGCGAGCCGGCGAGCGCGATCGAGCGCACGCCGGCTCGCTTGGGTAGACAATAGGCGCACGCCGTTTCCCCAATCTGACGCCATGCTCGAAGACAGCGCCCGCCTGACCTCCCTCATCTGCGGCACCGAGCCGCTCAACCGGATCTGGTCGCCCCGCGCGACGATCCAGCGCATGCTCGACGTCGAAGCCGCGCTTACGCGCGCGCTTGCCGCGCAGCAGGTGATTCCCGCCGCGGCGGTCGCGCCGATCGAACGCGCGTGCGACGCCGGCCGGCTCGACGCCGACGCGCTCGCGCACGGCGCGGCGCTCGGCGGCAATCTCGCGATTCCGCTCGTCAAGCAGCTCACCGCGCAAGTGAAGGCCGACGACCCCGAGGCCGCGAAGTTCGTGCACTGGGGCGCGACGAGCCAGGACATCATCGATACCGCGACCGTGCTGCAGCTGCGCGACACCCTCGACGTGCTCGAACCGCTGCTCGACGAAGCGTGCGCGTCGCTCGCGACGCTCGCGCGCACGCATCGCGCGACCCCGATGATCGGCCGCACGTGGCTGCAGCAGGCGCTGCCGATCACGCTCGGCCTGAAATTCGCGCAGTGGCTCGATGCGCTGCTGCGCCATCGCGCGCGCTTCGCCGAATTGCGCGAGCGTGCGCTGGTGCTGCAGTTCGGCGGCGCCGCCGGCACGCTGGCGAGCCTGCGCGAGCACGCGACCGGCGTGAGCGCCGCGCTCGCGGCCGACCTGAAGCTCGCGTTGCCGGCCGTGCCGTGGCATACGCAGCGCGACCGCATCGCGGAAGCCGCGTCGTGCTTCGGGATGCTGACCGGCACGCTCGGCAAGATCGCGCGTGACGTGTCGCTGCAGATGCAGACCGAAGTCGGCGAGCTCGGCGAACCGGCGGCTGCCGGCAAGGGCGGCTCGTCGACGATGCCGCACAAGCGCAACCCGGTCGGCTGCGCGGCCGTGCTGACCGCCGCGGTGCGCGCGCCGAACCTCGTTGCGACCGTGTTCGCGGGGATGGTGCAGGAGCACGAGCGCGCGCTCGGCGGCTGGCAGGCCGAATGGGACGCGCTGCCCGAGCTCGCGCGCCTGACCGGCGGCGCGCTCGCGCAGATCGCGCAGATCGTCGCGGGCCTCGACGTGAACACCGAACGCCTCGCCGCGAACCTCGACCTGACGCACGGGCTGATCCTCGGCGAAGCCGTGATGCTCGCGCTCGGTGACCGGATCGGCCGGCTCGACGCGCACCATGTCGTCGAGCATGCGTCGAAGGAAGCCGTGCGCACTGGCGCGACGCTGTTCGACGTGCTCGCCGCCGATCCGACCGTATCGGCCCATCTGTCGCGCGACGCGCTCGCGCGGCTGCTCGATCCCGCACATTACGTCGGCGAGGCGCAGGCCTACGTCGACGCCGTGCTCGCGCTGCACGCGAGCGCGCAATAACCAGGAGAACAAGATGCCTTTCGCCACTGTCAACGGCGTGAAACTGCATTACCGGATCGACCGTGCCGCGCGCGACGACGCGCCGTGGCTCGTCTTCTCGAACTCGCTCGGCGCCGACCTGCAGATGTGGGCGCCGCAGATTCGCCCGCTCACGCAGCACTTCAACATCCTGCGCTACGACACGCGTGGCCACGGTCATTCCGACGCGCCGGCCGGCTCGTACACGGTCGATCAGCTCGCGGGCGACGTGATCGGCCTGCTCGACCACGTCGGCATCGAGCGCGCGTACTTCTGCGGGATCTCGATGGGCGGTCTGACCGGCGCCGCGCTCGCCGCGCGCTTCCCGTCGCGCATCGTGCGCGCCGTGCTGGCGAACACCGCCGCGAAAATCGGTTCGCCCGAAGTGTGGGCGCCGCGCGCGCAGAAGGCGCGTGCCGAAGGGATGGCCGCGCTCGCCGACGCGGTGCTGCCGCGCTGGTTCACCGACGCGTTCGTCGAGCGCGAGCCGCGCCTGTTCGACGCGATCCGCGACACCTTCGTGCATACCGACAAGGACGGTTACGCGGCGAACTGCGACGCGCTGAACGCGGCCGACCTGCGCGAGGAAGTGAAGGGCATCGCGCTGCCGGTGCTCGTCGTGACCGGTGCGAAGGACATGTCGACGCCACCCGACCAGGGTCGTGCGCTGGCTGCCGCGATTCCTGGCGCGCGCCACGTCGAATTCGACGCCGCGCACATTTCGAACATCGAGTGCACCGACGGTTTCAACCGCGCGCTGCTCGACTTCCTGACCGCGTGAGGCATCGACGATGGACGACCAGCAACGTTATGAAGCAGGCATGAAGGTGCGTCGCGCGGTGCTCGGCGACGCGCACGTCGATCGGTCGATCGAGAACCGCACCGAGGTGACCGAGGAATTCCAGAACCTGATCACGCGCTATGCGTGGGGCGAGATCTGGACCCGCGACGGCCTGCCGCGCCACACGCGCAGCCTGCTGACCATCGCGATGATGGTCGCGCTGAACCGCGGCGAGGAGCTCGCGCTGCATCTGCGCGCCGCACGCAACAACGGCGTGACGCGCGACGAGATCAAGGAAGTGCTGCTGCAGACCGCGATCTATTGCGGCGTGCCGGCCGCGAACTCCGCGTTCCATCTCGCGGACAAGATCTTCAAGGAACAGGATGGGGCCGGCTGAGCGCCGGCGGTGATCCGATCGCGCGGCCCGCTGATGCTGGCGGGCCGTGGCGATCAACGAGCGCGCCGGCAGCGAATCGGTGCGTGAACGAAGGAAAGGCGCGGCCACGAGGCCGCGCTTGTTGCATATATCAATGTTGGATGGGACCGGAGCAAGCGCTGCAGCGCCAGCCTCGGCCGACAAGGAGACTAGCGATGAATCGCACACCCGTGGTCGATGTCCAGACCTTCATCAACGAGCAGCCGTTCGGCGGCTTTCAATGGCTCGTATTCCTGATGTGTTTCGTGATCGTGCTGCTCGACGGCTTCGATACGGCCGCGATCGGCTTCATCGCACCGTCGCTGCTCGGTGAATGGAACCTCACCAAGCCCGATCTCGCACCCGTACTCAGCGCCGCGCTGTTCGGCCTTGCCTGCGGCGCGCTCGTGTCGGGCCCGCTGTCCGACCGTCTCGGACGCCGTTGGCTGCTGCTCGGCTCGGTGTTCCTGTTCGGCGTCGCGTGTCTCGTTTCCGCATTCTCGACGACCGTCGGGCATTTGACGGTGCTGCGTTTCGTCACGGGTGTAGGCCTCGGCGCCGCGATGCCGAACGCGGTCACGATGATGGGCGAGTTCTGCCCGGACAAGCGCCGCGCGACCGTCATCAACCTGATGTTCTGCGGCTTCCCGCTCGGCGCCGCGTTCGGCGGTTTTCTCGCCGCGTGGATGATCCCGCATTTTGGCTGGCGCAGCGTGCTGATGCTCGGCGGCGTGACGCCGCTGCTGCTCGGCGTGCTGTTGCTGCTGAAGATGCCCGAATCGGTGCGTTTCATGGTCGCGCAGGGCCAGAGCGTCGACCGGATCCGCACGACGCTCGCACGGATCTCGCGCGACGCGCTGAACGCAACCTCGTTCGCGATGACCGAAGCCGCGCCGCAGACGGGCAGCAAGGGGCTCGGCGTCGTGCTGTCGCGCTCGTACATCGTCGGCTCGGTGATGCTGTGGATCGCGTACTTCATGGGCCTCGTGATCTTCTACGCGTCGATCAACTGGATGCCGATCCTGCTGAAGGATGCCGGTCTCACGCCGAAGAGCGCGACGCTGATCTCCGCGCTGTTCCCGCTCGGTGGCGTCGGCGCGGTGCTGTGCGGCGTGCTGATGGACCGCTTCAACGCGAACCGCGTGATCGCCGTGTGCTATGCGCTGACCGCGATCAGCGTGTATGCGATCGGGCAGGCGGCGGGGAATGTGGGGCTGCTCGTGCTGGTCGTGTTCATCGCCGGCGTGCTGATGAACACCGCGCAATCGTCGATGCCGGCGCTCGCCGCCGCGTTCTATCCGACCGAAGGGCGCGGCACCGGCGTCGCGTGGATGCTGGGAGTCGGCCGCTTCGGCGGGATCGCCGGGTCGTTCCTCGTGGCGGAGCTGACGCGCCGGCACTTCTCGTTCGCGGGCGTGTTCGCGACGATCGCGGTCGCAGGCTTGCTCGCGTGCCTCGCGTTGCTGATCAAGCAGATGGCGCGGCCGCATGGCGTCGCGCAACCGGCAGGGAAGATCGAGTCGCTCGGGCATTGAGCGCGATCGGGGCCGGGGCGATGCGCCGGCCCTCCGCGTGCAGCGGTTGGCCGCAAGACGGCTGACACGCAACAGCAGATCGGGCCGCTTCGGCGGCCCGTTGCCATTGCGGCCGTCGCGCCGCTACTCCTCCGCGTCGTGTTCCTTCACGAAGTTGCGCAGATACGCGCGCAGCGCGGCCTCCCGGCTGCGATGATCGGCGAGGTTCGCGGCGCCCATGTCCTCTTCTTCGCCGAACATCGTCGGCGGCGCGCAGTAGGTGCCGATCTCGATGTCTTCGCGCAGCACGCGGATGTCGTGGGTGAGCGGGTGATATTCGGCGATCCAGTGCATCCCCTCGATATGCTCGCCCGCTCTCAACATTGGCTTCAGCATCGGTAGTCTCCCGACAGCAGCGGCGCACCCGGCGAAGCGGTCGCGCGCGCCCGGACTTCAAGCCTACGCTTGCAAGGCGTGAATCTCAACGGGCGCGCTGTGAGCGCTCACTGCGGCAACAGGTGCGCGACGAGCGGATACAGGGACAGAATCAGCAGCACGGCCATCGTCACGTTGAAGATGCGCAGCGCGCGGCGGTTCGACAGGAAGCGGCGCAGGCCGAGGCCGAACGCGGCCCACAGGCTGATGCACGGAAAGCCGATCAGGATGAATACGACGGCCATCCATGCGGCGTTCATCCCGTAGTCGGCGGACAGGCGGATCGTCGTCGCGGCGGTCAGCACCATCATCCACGCCTTCGGATTGACCCACTGGAACGCTGCGGCCTCGAGGAACGTCATCGGCCGCGGCTTGGCGCCTTGCGCCTTCACCTCGCCGGACGTGCCGATGCGCCATGCGAGGTACAGCAGGTAGGCGACGCTCGCGATTTCGAGGACCGTGTACAGGACCGGCACGCGGTGGAACGCTTCGCCGAGACCGAAACCGACGCACAGCATCAGGATCGCGACGCCGATGCTGATGCCGAACAGGTGCGGTATCGTGCGACGGAAACCGAAATTGACGCCGGACGCGAGCAGCATCGTATTGTTCGGGCCGGGCGTGATCGACGTGACGAGCGCGAACAGCATGCCGGCGGGCAACGCGCTGAGGGTGAGGAATTCCATCGCGGATTCTCCATTCGTATTCGAGACTGGGATGGAGTCAGTGTAGCGACGGTTTTCGGTACAGTACCGGTACAGTTTGTCGGGCGATTGCCGGTACGGGGTTGGTGGCGATCGGCGAGAGGGTTGGCGTTGTTGTTGGCCTTCTGCATGTTCACAGCTAGTCGAGAGCGCCCATCAACCACCATTCTGTTTCCACTTCGATGAATCGGAGGTCGACGCGACAATCATGTCGATCAGGGCCCGTGACGCCGCAGACAAGCGACGATGAGGCGCATAGATCACCGAAAACGGCCGTGTGCGGCCACGGAAGTGGGGCAGCAGTTCGATGAGCGTTCCGGCCTGAATCCGGTCCCGAACAATAAAATCATAGGTCTGGCAGATGCCGGCGCCGCTCTGCGCCATTGAAACGACCCCCAGCACATCGTCGGAGACCGCGATGTTCGACGGCGGCAGCCAATCGATGTCCTGCCCGCCGTCCTGGAACACCCACGGTGCGATACGGCCGCTGCTGGGCAGCATGAAAGGCAAACAAAGGTGACGCTCCAGGTCGGCCACGGTTTCCGGCATGCCGGCATGGGCGATGTAATCGGGCGACGCGACCAGGCACAACGCTGCATCTTCGAGCTTGCGCGCGACCAATCCACTGTCGGGCAATTCGCCTAGCCGGATCGCCAGATCGAAACCCTCGGCCACCAGATCCACGTTCCGGTTCGCGATGTTCAGCTCCACGCGAACCTGCGGGTGTTGCTGCGTGAACCGCCGAAGCAGCGGCGGCAGACGATAGTGTCCGTACGTCGTCGGCACGCTGAGCCGGACATGACCTGTCAACGTGCCGCCGTGCCCCTGAATGGCACGCTCGGCGTCGTCGATCAGCAAGAACGCCGCTCGCGATTGTTCCAGATAGAGCCTGCCTTGCTCCGTCAGGCTCAACCGCCGAGTCGAACGACGCAGCAACTGCGCGCCCAGCCGAGTCTCCAGGCGTGTAATGGCTCGGCTCAAAACGGAAGGTGTGCTGCCCAGGGCCACCGCGCCTGCGGTCATCGAGCCTTTTTCGATAACCGTGATGAATGCTTCCACATCACCGAGATGGTCGAATCTTCGCCCCATCTTGTCCTCCAGAGAACAGAAGATTTACTTTTGACTGAGTTTATCTCCTCCATTGAGCCAAATAAAGTGGGCGCGTTGTGATCCGTCGTCGGGTCACCCACTGAAATCGAGGAGCGAACCATGAATAGTGAACATCGCGACCGGCAGGACTTGTCCGTGCTGTTCGTACTCACGAGCCACGCGACGAAAGGCTCGACCGGCGAGCCGACCGGGTTTTATCTCGGCGAAGTGACGCATCCGCTTGCCGAACTCGACGCGGCCGGCATCCCGGTCGAATTCGCGTCGATTCAGGGCGGCGAGCCGCCCGTCGATGGGCTTGACCTGACGGATGAAATCAACGCGCGCTATTGGAACGACAGTGCTTTCCGCGACGCGCTGCGCCATACGCAGCGACTGGGCGATGTCGACGCGTCGAAATATGCCGCTGTCTTCTTTGCAGGCGGCCACGGCGCGATGTGGGATTTTCCGGGCAATGCCGACGTGCAAAAGGTGACGCGCGCGGTCTATGAGGCGGGGGGTGTGGTCGGCGCGGTATGTCATGGCCCCGCGGCGCTGGTCGATGTGACGCTCGGCGACGGTACTTACCTGGTCGCCGGCAAGAACCTCAGCGCATTCACGGATGAAGAGGAACGCGCGGTCCAACTCGATCGCGTCGTGCCTTTCCTGCTCGCGAGCACGTTGACGCAGCGCGGTGCGCTTCACCATCCCGTGCCGAACTGGACGGCGAAGGTCGTCGTCGACGGACGTCTCGTGACCGGCCAGAACCCGCAGTCGGCTTCCGGCGTTGGCGCGGCGATCCGCTACCTGTTGCTGAACCGTTCAGGACAGGCCTGAAATTCCCCAATGGAGAAAGCGATGCATTCGATGCGCAAGCTCGCCGTTGCCGCCATGCTCGGCATTGCAGCGTACAGCGCTCACGCTGCCAACGTGCTCGTGGTGTTGTCGGATTCCGATCACCTCGATCTGAAGGACGGCAAGGTCTTCGCGACCGGCTTCTACCTGAACGAACTGATGCAGCCCGTGAAGGCCTTGCTTGATGCCGGCCATCAGGTGACCTTCGCCACGCCCGAAGGCAAGGCGCCCACGATGGATGCCACGTCTGCCGACAAGATGTACTTCAACGGCGACGAAAAGGCGATGCGCGACTACCGGGCTTTGCTCGACAAGCTGCAGATCACGTCGCGCTCGCACTCTCCCGTGATCAGTCTGTCGCGGGTGGAGCAGATCGGTTACGGGCACTTCGATGCCGTCTATGTTCCCGGCGGCCACGCGCCGATGCAGGATCTTCTGACGAGCCCCGCGGTCGGCCGACTGCTGGCCGATTTTCACGCGCGCGGCAAGACCACGGCGCTCGTTTGTCATGGTCCGATTGCGCTGCTGTCGACCCTGCCCGATGCACAGGGCTTTGCACGAAAGCTCGCCTCGGGAAACACGAGCGACAGCTACCCGAAATGGATCTATGCCGGTTACCGCATGACGGTGATCAGCAACGCGGAAGAAGCGCAGGCGAAAGGTCTGCTTGGCGGCGGGGTGATGAAGTTCTATCCGCAGACTGCGTTGCAGCAGGCAGGCGGAATCTATAGCAGCAACGAGGTGCCGTTTACCGCGCACCTGGTGACCGATCGCGAATTGATCACCGGCCAGAATCCGGCCTCCGCACTCGACGTCGCCGGTGAAATGCTGAAGCGGCTGAAGTAATGCCACGCAATGGACCGGCGTGGCCGGTCCTTCGACGAGTAAAGGAGAAGCAAACAGTGGATCTGCAACTTGAAGGTAAAACCGCCATCGTCACCGGCGCCACTGCCGGCATCGGCATGGCGATTGCACGAACGTTGGTCGGCGAAGGCGTGTCGGTCACGATCACGGGGCGTCAACGTGACAAACTCGACACGGCCGTCGCCGAGATCTCCGCTGCCGCGCAGCGCGGCAGCGTGCGCGGAATCGTCGCTGATGTGAGCGGCGAGCGAGGTGTTGCGGAACTGATCGAGGTGCAGCCGGATACGGATATTCTCGTGAACAACCTCGGCTACTACGAAGCCAGGCCATTCACCGAGATCACCGATGACGATTGGCGGCGAATGATCGATGTCAACGTGATGTCGGGTGTCCGGCTGTCACGTCATTACTTTCCTCGCATGCTCGCGAAGAACTGGGGGCGTGTGATCTTCATGTCCAGCGAAGTCGGGGCGTTCACGCCGCCGGACATGGTGCACTACGGTGTCAGCAAATCGGCTCAGCTCGCGGTCTCGCGCGGAATGGCCGAACTGACGAAGGGGACGGGTGTGACGGTCAACAGCGTGCTGCCGTCCGCTACGCGCTCTGAAGGCATCGTGGCGTATTTGCGGCAGACCGCGCCACGACCCGATATGACCGATGCGGAAATCGAGTCCCACTTCTTCGACACGTACCGTCCGAGTTCCCTGATCGCACGCATGATCGAGGCCGACGAGATCGCCGCGATGGTGGCGTTGCTGGCCAGTCCTTTGGGTGCGGCGTCCAACGGCGCGGCGGTGCGCGTCGAAGGCGGCACCTTTCGGTCGATTCTCTGAACAGGTGCCTCGATATGTCCGCCCACGTCATCGTCGCGCTCGTCGAAGCGAAGCAAGGTTGCGAGGGGGGCTGGTGCAAGCCCAACGAGCGCTTGTCGAAATGGCGTGCCACCAGCCCGGCTGTCTCAGCGACGAACTGCATGAATCGCTGGATCAGCCCGGGACGGTGGTCTTCTTCGAGCAATGGCTGGACCGCGCCGCCTGGGAGCACCACATGCGCAGCCCGCTGATGGACGCATTCCGCGCGACCGCCGGTCAGTGGATCGGCAACTTCAAGTTGCTGCATCTGCATCAGATCGCATAACCCCATCCAACGCACTGGCCAACCTTCATCATGTTCAAGCGCTCGAATCGAGTTGCGGCATTTGCTTTCGCCATTGCCTTCATCCATTGCGCGACCGCAGCGACTGCGGTGGCCGACACCCGGCTCGAGCGCTGGCGAAGCTATGCCGGCGTGAGCTGGGAGATTTCGAAAGACGGCCGGGATCCCGCGCCGTTCGCAGGCTCGGTCAATGCACCGATTGCCGGGCTTCATTTCGACGCACGCGGCGCCGCATACGTGAGTACGCCGCGCTTCGTCGCGGCATCGACGCCAGCGACGCTCAGCAGGCTGGATACGCGATCGACTACCGGCCCGGCGCGGCTGACGCCATTCCCATCAATGAAAGGCAATGCCATATCGACCGCGCCAGGCGAACATTTGCGCAACGTGCTGGGCTTTTACGTCGACCGCGGAAACGATTGGTTATGGGCGCTCGACATGGGGTTCGTTGCCGGCGAATCCGAGGCACCTGCGGGCGCCCAGAAAATCGTCGTGTTCGATTTGAAATCGGGACGAATCGTGAAGCGCATCGGCCTCGATGGCGTAGCCGATCGTGCCGGCAGCTTCCTCAACGACATCGTCGTCGACGAACGCAGGCGCATCGCCTACGTTTCCGACAGCGGCTCGCGCAGTGCGCCCGATAACAAGGTGGGCCTGATTGTTGCCGACTTCGCTTCAGGTACGGCACGGCGTGTGCTGGACAGGCATCCGGGTTTGCAGGTCGAAGCGGGGGTCAAGGTCGTTGCCCACGGCGTTGAAGTATGGCCGGGAAAGCCGCTGTCGATCGGTATCAACGGTATCGCGCTGTCGCCGGACGGCGCGACGCTGTACTGGACGGTGACGACGGGGACACGCGCGCGCTCGGTTCCGACCGCCGTTTTGAGACGGCACGGTTCGACAGATGCGCAGATTGCCGCGGAGATTCATGATCTTGGCGCTGTTGGCGGCAACACGGACGGAATCGTGATGGATTCGCGGGGTGTGCTCTACATGACCGACGTTACGCATAACGGCATTGTGAAGTACGAGCCGCGCACGAAGTCGATGTCGTTGATCGCATCCGACGACGGCGTGCACTGGCCAGATACGCCCGCGATTCATCCGAACGGGGATCTGATCTTCACGTCCAGTGCGCTAAGCGATCACGTTGCGGGCATCGTGGAGCGCGGCAGCGAGCGTTACGACTTGTGGCGGATCGGCGCTGCCACGCCGGTTCGACCAGGGTCGACATCCGCATGTGGTGAAGCTAGCCCGATTTATTGATCGAAAATCAAAAATGATTCGTTCCGACTCGTGGTTATCAACGGAACGAAGCCGCACTATCGTAGCGGCTTACGATTGGTGCTCGACTCTCTTCCCATGAAGACCACACTAGACGAAATGCTCGCGTTCGTAACGATCGCAGACACCGGTTCGCTGACAGGTGCAGCGGACCGGTTGCATCAGCCGACCTCCGTGATGAGCCGAATCCTGCGGCGCCTGGAAGATAAACTCGACACAACGCTGATCAGGCGCACGACACGCCGGCTGGAGCTCACGGAAGAGGGCAACGTCTTCCTCGACTATGCGCGAGACATTATTGCGTCGGTCGAGTTTGCCGAAGACCAGATCGCCCGGCAGCGCGAAACGCCGGCGGGCCGTCTGCGGATCAATGCTGCGATGCCGTTCATGCAGCACGTGATCGCGCCGATGATGCCGGGGTTTCGCGAAGCCTATCCGGCGATCGAGGCCGAGCTTCATACGAGCGACGAGATCATCGACTTGCTCGAACAACGCACCGATGTCGCGATCCGGATCGGTGAGTTGCGCGACTCGACACTGCACGCGCGCAAGCTCGGCAGCAGCAGGCTGCGTATTCTCGCCAGCCCGGCCTATCTGGAGAGGGCCGGAACACCCGAGAGCGTGGACGATCTTGCGATCCATACGCTGCTCGGCTTCGTCCAGCCGGAGACGCTGAACCACTGGCCGTTGCGCACCTCGGCCGGCGATGGATACCGGGTACAGCCTGCGCTGCAGGCATCGAGCGGCGAGACGCTGCTGACGCTCGCGCTCAATGGCGCCGGCATCGTGTGCCTGGCGGATTTCATGACGGGTACGCATCGCCGCGACGGCAGTCTGGTCGAACTGCTCGTTGACGACACCACTGAATTTCGCCAGCCGATTCATGCGGTCTACTATCGCAACGCGACGCTGTCGTCACGCATCGTCAGTTTTCTTGACTACGTCGGCGCACAGTTGAAGGAAAGCGGCGACATCGACTGAGCGAAGTCGGTGAATGGCCGCTCATGTTGCGGCGTCAGGGCGGCCTGTTCGATCGATATCGGACAGGTCGCCCTTTTTTCCATCGACCGATCCGCTGCCTCGATCGAATCCCGGGAGCAGTGTCTACTGCCCCAGTGCGCTCATCAGCCTGACGTGGCTGAGCACTTCGTCGGTCCGTGCCTGCGCGAGCGAGTCTTCGGCCGCGAGCAGCGAACGCTGCACTTCCAGCGTATCGATGAACGCCGATTCGCCGCTGTGCCACGACTGGTTGATCTGCGTATATGCACCGCGCGCGTTTGCCACCGCGCGTTCGAGGCGCTCGGTGCGACTGTGATCGCGGGCAGTCGCCGCCACCGACGTCTCGACATCGCTGACCGCCGTCAGCACCGTCGCGCGATAGGCGGCGAGCGCCTGATCCGCCTGCGCACGGCGTAGCGCGACGACGCTGCGCCGCCGCCCGCCGTCGAACAGCGGTGCGCTCGCGCCGGCGCCTGCCATCCACGCAAGCGACCGCGCGAGTGTGGCACCCGAGAAGCCGTCGATCGCCGCGCCAATCACGCCGATCAGTTGCAGGTGCGGCTTCAGGTCGGCCTCGGCCACGCCGATTCGCGCATAGGCCGCGACGACGCGTGCCTCGGCGGCGCGGACGTCCGGCCGTCGGCGCAGCAGGTCGGCCGGCGTGCCGATGCCCGGCGTGGCGGCTGTCCACGCTGGCCCTGGCGCGGGCGGGTCGAGTTGCGCGTAGATGTCCTGCGGCGTCGACGCGGTGATGATCGACAGCCGATGAATCGCGGTCTGCCGCTGCAGTTGCAGCGCGGGCAGTTCGGCCAGCGTCGTCTCCGTCTGCGCGGCGGCGCGGTCGACGTCGGCGACCGGCACGACACCCGCGTCGAATAGTCGCCGCGTCGATTCCTCGGTGCCGCGCTGGCTCAAAGCGTTGGCCTCGACCAGTGCGAGCCGCTGTTCGAGTCCGCGCACCGTCACATAGGTGCGCACGGTTTCGTCGATCGTTGCGATCCGCACGGCCGCCGCATCATTTTGCGCGGACGCAATGTCCGCGTCGGCAGCCGAGACGCCCTGGCGGATGCGGCCGAAGATGTCGATTTCCCATGCGAGGCTCGCGTTCAGATCGAACGCGTTGCCTGTCGTCGGCGTATCGGTCGGAAACGCCTGCGACGCGGACAGCCGCTGGCGGCCGGCGCTCGCATTCAGGTCGAGCGACGGGAACCACTGCGACGCCGCGCCGATCCGCACCGCGCGCGTCGCGTCGATGCGCGCGACCGCCGCCCGCAGGTCGAGGTTGTGCGCGAGCGCCGTGTCGACCAGCCGGTCGAGAATCGGATCGTGAAAGCCGTGCCACCACGCATCGGTGTCGGCGGCCGGGCCGCTGGCCGCGAGGTCGGCATTCGCATAGGTCGCGGCCAGCGGCGGCGGCGAAACGGTGGCGACCGGCGCGCTCGTGCACGCGGTCAGGACGGCCGCCGCGGACAGCGCGGCCACGAGTCGAACGAATTTCATTGCACCACCTCCGTCGCGACGGCCGCGACAGCGGTCTTGCGCATCGCGAGCCGGCGAACCATCACATAGAAGACGGGCGTAAACAGCAGCCCGAAGAACGTCACGCCGATCATCCCGAAGAACACGGCCGCACCGACCGCCTGGCGCATTTCCGCGCCGGCGCCCTCGGAAATCACGAGCGGCAGCACGCCGAGAATGAACGCGAGCGACGTCATCACGATCGGGCGCAGCCGCTGCACGCATGCTTCGACGACGGCCTCGACCAGTTCGATGCCGTCGGCTTCCAACTGCCGCGCGACCTCGACGATCAGGATCGCGTTCTTCGCGGCGAGTCCGACCAGCACGATGAAGCCGATCTGCGTGAGGATGTTCACGTCCTGGCCGAGCGCGCGCACGCCGAGCGATGCGGCAAGCAGGCACATCGGCACGATCAGCAGGATCGAGACGGGCAGGCTCCAGCTGCCGTACTGCGCGGCGAGCACCAGATACACGAGCAGCACGCACAGCGGGAACACGAGCAGCCCCGTGTTGCCAGCTGTGGTCTGCTGGTACGACAGATCGGTCCATTCGAACGAGATGCCGGGCGGCAGCACCTGCTTCGCGAGCGTTTCCATCGTCTTGATCGCAAAGCCGGAGCCCAGGCCCGGCGCGGTATCGCCGTTGATTTCGGTGGCCGGATACAGGTTGTAGCGCGGCGCGCGATCGACGCCGAGCGTGTCGTCGATGCGCGTGACGCTGCCGATCGGCACCATCTCGCCGTCGCGGTTGCGCACCTTCAGCCGCGCGAGATCGGACGCATCGACGCGGAACGGCAGGTCGGCCTGCGCGGTCACGCGGTAGGTACGTCCGACGATGTTGAAGTCGTTGATGTAAGTCGAGCCGAAGTACGTTTCGACCGCATCGTTGATTTCCTGGCTGGGCACGCCGAGCATCTCGGCCTTCTCGCGGTCGAGTTCGACATGCACCTGCGGGCTCGTCGCGGAGTAGGGCGTATAGACGCCGACCATGCCGGGCGTGCGGTTTGCGGCGGCCACCAGATCCTGCGTCGCCTTCGCGAGCGCGGCGGTGCCGAGGCCGTTGCGGTCTTCCAGCCGCATCGCGAAGCCGCCCGTGCTGCCGAGACCCTGCACCGGCGGCGGCATCGCGACGACGATCGACGCTTCCGTGATGCTCGCCAGCCGTTGACGCATCTCGGCTGCAATCTTCTCGATCGTCAGGCCCTGCTTCTTGCGTTCCGGCCACGGTTTGAACACCGGGAACAGGCCGGCGCTGTTCGCCGAATTCGTACCGGTCGCCGCATTGACGCCGGAAAACACCGGCACGCGGGCGACACCGGGCACCGACAGCGCGATGTCCTCGATCTTGCGCGCGACCGCGCTCGTGCGTTCGAGCGTCGCGCCGTCTGGCATCCGCACGAGTACGACGAGGTAGCCGCGATCCTGCGCCGGAATGAAGCCCTTCGGGCTCGATACGAGCAGATAGCCGGTCGCGGCGATCAGCACGACGTACAGTGCGGCCATCGCAGGGATAATCCGTACCACTTTCCGGACCAGCCTGCCATACGCATCGGACAGGCGCTGGAACACGCGGTTGAATGCGTTCGCGAAGCGCTGCACGACGCGCATCGCAGGCGCGAACCACGCGGCAACCCGCGACACGGGCGCGGCGGTATCGTGTTCGTCGGCATGCGCTTTCAGGATCATCGCCGACAGCGCGGGCGCGAGCGTCACCGACGTAAAGAACGAAATCGCGGTCGACACGGCGATCGTCACGCCGAACTGGCGGAAGAACTGGCCCGAGATGCCCGGAATGAACGAAGTCGGCACGAACACCGCGCAGAGCACGAGCGTAATCGCGAATAGCGCGCCGCCGACTTCCTTCATCGTCAACAATGTCGCGTCGCGCGGCCCAGCACCGGTCGACAGGTGCCGCTCGACGTTCTCGACCACGACGATCGCATTGTCGACGACGATCCCCACCGCGAGCACGAGACCGAACAGCGTCAGGTTGTTGATCGAATAACCGAGCACGGCCATCGCCGCAAACGTGCCGACGAGCGACACCGGAATCGACAGGATCGGGATGATCGACGGCCGCCAGCCCTGCAGGAACAGCAGCACGACGAACACGACGAGCACGACGGCCTCGTAGATGGTCTTCACGAGTTCGTGGATGCTGTCGCCGATGAACGCGGTCGGGTTGTAGCCGATGTTGTAGACGATGCCCTTCGGGAATTCCTTGCTCAGCTCGGCCATCTTCTTCTCGACCGCATCCATCGTCGCGACCGCATTGGCGCCGGGCTGCTGCAGCACCTGCAGCGCGATCGTCGGGTGGCGCAGCATGTAGCTGTCGGTCGCATAGGCGAGTGCGCCCACTTCGATGCGCGCGACGTCTTTCAGCCGCACGAGCCGACCGTCCTTGCCCTGCTTGACGACGATGTCGCTGAAATCCTCGGGGCGCTTGAGCCGTCCTTCGAAGATCAGGTTCGGCTGGAAGGCCTGGTTCGTGATAGGCGCCTGCGCGACCACGCCGCCCGCGAGCTGCGTGTTTTGCGCGCGCACCGCGGCGATCAGGTCGCTCGGGCTCAGGCCGAACGACGCGACGCGCTCGGGATCGAGCCAGATGCGCATCGAGTATTCGCGCGCGCCGAGCGGGTTGATGTCGCCGACGCCTTCGATCCGCTTGAGCACGTCCGCGACGTTGCGGATCGCGTAGTTCGATACGTACAGCGGGTCGTAACGCTGGTCGGGCGAGTACAGGAAGATCGTGCCGAGCTGCGTCGGCGACGATTTGCGCACCGACACGCCGCTGCGCTGCACGGGCTCGGGCAGGCGCGGCGTCGCGAGCGCGACGCGGTTCTGCACGAGCACCTGAGCCTTGTCGACATCGGTGCCCGGCTTGAACGTCACGGTGATGTTCAGGCTGCCGTCCGACGTCGCCTGGCTGTACATGTACAGCATGTCTTCCACGCCGTTGACTTCCAGTTCGATCGGCGTCGACACCGTCTGGGAAACCGTTTCCGCGGAGGCGCCCGGATAGGTCGCCTGAATCACGACGGTTGGCGGCGCGATGTCCGGATACTCGGACACCGCGAGCGAGAAATAAGCCAATGCGCCGGCGATCGTCAACACGATCGACAGGACGATCGCGAGCACCGGTTGCTGCACGGACAGGCGGCCGAGGTTCATTGTGCACTCCCTGTCGTAGCGGTTGCGGGACCGGCGGCATTGGCCGTCTCGATCGCGCGCGGAACGATCTTGACCTTGTCGCCGGCCTGCACGCGCTGGAAGCCATCGACGATCACGCGGTCGCCCGCATTCAGCCCCGCGTCGATCTCGCGCAGGTTGCCGTACAGGCGGCCGGGCGTCACCGGGCGGATCGCGACGACGCCGCTCGCGTCGACGAAATACAGCACGCGGCGTGTCGCGTCGGTTGCGACGGCCGAATCGGGAACGAGCAGCGCGTGGTGCGCGACGCGGCTCGACAGATACACGCGGCCGAACTGGCCGGGGCTCAGGCGCCGGTCAGGATTCGCGACGCGCGCGCGCTGCCGCAACGTGCCTGTCGAGTTGTCGAGGCGGTTGTCGACGAAATCCATCGTGCCCGTCAGCGATGGCTGCGTATCGCCCGGAAGCGCGATCGCAACCTGCCGCGACGACGCGTTGCCGCCGCTTTTCTGCGCTTCGCGCGTATAGCGCAGGTAGCTTTCCTCGTCGACGTCGAAGTAGATGTCGATCGGATCCTGCGACACGATCGTCGTCAGCACAGTCGCGTCGCTGTCGCCGCCTTTCACGAGATTGCCCTCGCTGACGAGCTTGCGGCTGATGCGGCCGGACATCGGTGCGACGATGCGCGTGAACGACAGGTCGAGCCGCGCGCGTTCGAGCGCGCCTTGCGCGCTCGTCACCTCGGCCTGTGCGCTTTGCACGGCCTGTCTGCGCTGGTCATAGAGACTTTGCGCGATGGTGTCGGTCTTGATCAGGATGCTCGCGCGCTCGAAATCCTGCCGGCTCAGCTTCAGTTGCGACTGCGCGCGTTCGAGCGCGCCCTGTGCAGCGGTGACGGCCGCCTGGTATGGGCGCGGATCGATGACGAACAGCAAGTCGCCTTTGCGGACGGTCGCGCCGTCCTGGAATGCGACCTTGTCGAGATAGCCGCTCACGCGCGGGCGCACGTCGACCGTGTCGACGGCTTCGAAGCGGCCCGTATAGACGTCGACGTCGTTGACGTCGCGCGCGACGGGCGGGCTGACGATCACGCTCGGCGTCGCGGCCGGTGCGTTGTCGTCCGACTTGCAGCCGGACAACGCGAGCAGCGCGGCCAGCGGAACGGCGGCCAGCACGGCCGGTAGCGCGATGCGCTTCAATCCTGGATATCGGTTCATGTGCGTGCGAAATATCGAGTGAGGCGCATCGCGCCGGATGGTGCGCAGTATCGTGCGCGGCGCACGGCGGATAAACAGATGAAGCGGTATAAGAACTTGTACTGCGCAGTCACGAATCGCCGCGCGGGGCGACGATGTGCGAGCACGGTCGTGCTGGATGGAGGGACAGGCGGGACGTTCAGCGACGACGCGCGGCCCGAATGCCTGTTCAGGCGGTTCGGGCCGGCAATGCGGAGGGACGGGACGGGCGTATGCGTGTGTCGAGAGGCCGGCTCTCTTGCGCGTCGATGCGAATCAATGGCCGCGATAGATCGAGTCGCGGCCGTTGACCATCATCGCGCGGCCGGATTCGCTGGTGGAGCGGCCTTCGCTGCCGTAGCCGGCCGTCGCGGCGGCCGGTGCAGTGCTCGGCGCACTCTGTGCGACGGCGTTTTCGCGGACACGCTTTTCGGCGGCGAGGATCGCTGCCGGATACTGGTTGTGATCCATCGCCGGACGATAGCCGGCGGCGACGAGTTGCGCGAGTTCGGCCTTCACCTCCGCACGGGTCAGTTGACGGTCGGACTGTTGCGCGAAAGCGAGGGCCGGGGCGAAAAGAATCAGCGCGACAAGGGTACGAGAGCGGAACGATTTCATGACAGGAACCTGTATTGGTTGAGAGGACCGCAGCGACCTTCGTGTCGCTGCGGTGATGCCAATATAGGGCGGGTGATGTCGATGAAAAATGGCAGATGAACAAATTGACTTTTGATCTTATGTCATGAGTCGCGCATCAGGTTTCACATGTACCCCCCTGGATTTATGGGCTGTGCCTTGTCTAATCGACTGGCTTTTTGGAACCGTATCCAGGCTCATTCAATATCGTCCAGCTTGACTCCGGTGTTGTTCTTCCATGTCAGCACGGCGCAACTCGCGACTACTGCCACCACGATGAGATAGACATTGAATAGCTGCCCCTTGTTGATGGAATACAGCCATGCATTCAGATATGAGGCGGTGCCGCCGACCGACTGCGTGACGAGCAACGTCCACGGCTCGCTGGAAATCAGGCTCCAGAGCGGAAAGAGGGTGATCTAGATGCCGAGCAGCGAGATGAGCGTCGTAACCTTGCGTCCAGCGAAATCGAAAAGGCGCCCGATGAGCGGAAGCGCGATCAGATAGATCGCCTGGGCGATGCAACTCAATGTGAACGCGCTTCGCAGACGACGGTTCGTCGAAATTGGCTACCCAAGCTCGGCGCCGCTGGACGATGCGACCTCTGCCATGTTACGAAGGGAGGCGCATGCCAGTTTTCCCTTGATGAGGTGACGTAGCTAATGAGAATGCAACTCAAATCCGTATTTGCACTGTCGGTGCTCGCATGTGCCGTCGCAGCACAGGCCGAGGTGGTCAAGATCGGCGTGGCAGGCCCGCTGACCGGCCCGCAGGCGCTGTTCGGGAAGGATGACGAGCGCGGTGTAAGGCTGGCGATCGACGACCTCAACGCGTCGAACCTCAAGATCAACGGACAGCCGGTCAAGTTCGAGTTGCTCTCGGAAGACGATCAAGGGGATCCCAAGACCGGGATGTCGATTGCCCAGAAGCTCGTCGATTCGGGCGTCAAGGCCGTGATCGGCCACTACAACTCCGGCGTGATGATCCCTACCGACAGCATCTACAACAACGCGCACATCCCGGTCATCACTGGCGCTGCCTCGAATCCGGCGATCACGGCGGCTGGACTGCCGTACGTTTTTCGCCTGGCGGCAAACGACAATGTGATGGGCGCGCGGATGGCCGAGTTCGCGCACAATCAGCTCAAGGCAAAGAAGGTCGCGGTGATTGATGACCGGACCGCGTACGGTTCGGGCGTCGCCGATGTTTTCGTGGCAACGGCGAAGAAGCTGGGGATGACTGTTGCGACCCGCGAGTACGCGACGGATAAGTCGGTCGACTTTACCGCGATTCTGAACAAGATCAAGGGAACGAAGCCGGACGCGGTCTTCTATGGCGGCTACTACGCGCAAGCCGCGATCGTCGGCCGCCAGTCGCGAAAACTTGCGCTCGATGCGCCGATCCTCGGCGGCGACGGGATCTGCTCGGTCGAGCTGCCCAAGCTGGCCGGAGGCGCACTCGACGGGCGTGGCTATTGCGCTCAGGGTGGCTTTCCGCTTGATCAACTGGCGAAAGGCCCGGAGTTTGCCGCTCGGTACACCAAGGAGTTTGGTGGCAAAGCCGACATTTACTCACCGGCGTTTTATTCGGCCACGATGCTCGTTGCCGATGCCATGAAGCGCGCCAACTCGACCGAGCCGGAGAAGTTCGTTCCGCTGTTGAAGAAAGATGCTTTCTCGACGTTGGTCGGCACCGTGCGTTTCGACGCTTCCGGCGAATGGGTTAACGCGCCGGTGACGCTCTACAAGATCGTCGACGGAAAGCTGAAGCCAATCCGGCAGTAAAGAGCTGCCGTCTCCAGGAACGCGAGGTAGCTGTTCCGCATTGCCGGTGTGGACATGAGTCAGACGACGGGATCGCGACTGCCGGGCAGGAACTCGACACCGTTCGTCTGACACGCGCGATATCTGTGCCACGAGGTCGTCGCCATCAAACCGTCGTGACACGGTGCGATGCCCTGACCGTGCATCGCACCGGAACCCGCTTCGCGAAGCAGCACGGAGAAGCGTTCCTGTCCCTTATGTGAGATCGAATCAGAACAGGTGCTGGATGCCCGCGTAGACGCCCGTCTGGCTGTGGCCGGGCGTCGGGTTGTCGTTGTATCCGCCGCCGGCAATGGGGCCTCCCGCGCCTGCCGCGTTCGACTCCAGACCAAAGTTCGCATTCTTGCTATTGCGAATCGTGGCGATCTGCATGTCGAAGAGCGTGCGCTTCGAGATGTTGTATGTGCCGCCGATCGTGTAGATGTTGGCGTTGCCGCCGCCATGATTGGCATTGACGTGATAGACGGCACCCGTCAGGGCCGCGGCCGGCGTAGCCTGCCAGGTGACGCCGCCCCAGACTTGCTGCGTCGACGTGATGCCGTTGTTGGCGGCCGGCGCGCCGTTCGCATGCGAGGTCTGATAGGCCGCCTGCAATTTGAACTGGCCGAGGAACACGTTCACGCCGGCGAAGTACTCGCGGGAATAGTTGAACACGTCCGAGAACTTGCCGTTGACGTCGCGCGCTTCGTCATAGATGCCGCGAACCTGGAAGTACGAATTCGTGTAGGTCAGTTGCAGGCCGTCGGCACGACCTTGTGCGGTTGTGCCGTTACCATTCCAGCTCGTTGCGTTCGACAGCGAATACTGGCCATATACGTCGAAACCGTAGAGGCTCGGCGACTGATAGGAGATGTTGTTGCTGGTCTTGTTCCAGTTGCGCCCGCGCACGAGCGAACCGGACGACCAGGACGTCTGGCCGAGCGGATCGAAGTCCCACAGCCCGTTCGAGATCGAGAGCTCGCGGCCGAGCAGCAAGGTGCCGTATGAGTCATTGGAAAAACCGACCGTTGCCCAGCGATCCCAGATGGAGCCGGCGCCGCCGAGGCCGCCGTTCATCGCATTGAACGAGCCTTCGAGGTGGAAGACTGCCTTGTTGCCACCGCCAAGATCCTCGGAACCTTTCAAGCCCCAGAGGCTGGTACCCCAGTCGCCGCTTTCGGCACGCCAGCGGCTTGTCGTGCCGCCATTGCCGTTGGCCATGCCGTTCAGGTACTCGATGCCCGCGTCGAGGCGGCCGTAGAGCGTGACACTGCTTTGCGCGTGGGCGAGGATACCTGCGGACATCAACGTGGCGGTGAGTATTGCTTTTTTCATAATTGGCTCCAAACCTGTCAGAAAGAAAAACGCGTTACTGCGGTACAACAGCTCCGGCACGTACTATCACCGGATTAAATAAGGAAAACGAAATTATTTATTTTTGGAACGCCTGTCGTGTCCAAACAGGCAGGCGGATGGGCCTCGGTTTGCGAAGTGTCCAGCCGGGTAAGCTGGACGAGGTCTCCTTGGTCGCCTGGAAAAGAAGCGAAGCTTCAGGAAATTCAGGTAGTACGACTATTCATGGATAAGGTGCCGGATGATCGAGCGGTCGTTGAGCCAGCATCTGCCTCGGAGCAATTGCCTGAGGATCTGAAGCAAGAGCGGTCCGATGTGCGATACCCACTTAATTTTCGGCGAGTACCTCGAATCGGTAAGCGATTTCGGTTGGCGTGTCCGGGTTCAGTGCGAGTGCCGTTCGGACGCCTCGCGAGTTGATCGGATTGGGGCCGAGCGAGATCGCGCGGCCAAGCTCGAATGCGCTCGCAACCGGCTCGATGCCCACGCAGAGGTTGCGGCCGTTCCATGGCGCGTAGGCGCGTCCGCGGTTGCTGATCCACAACAGCAGTGACGGCAGCGCGTCGGCATCCCACGTCAGCCGGTAGCGTGTGCCGGTGGCGGTGTCATTCATCGTGACCGAACCGTCGATTCCGCAGAGCTGGAGGATTTCTTCCGTGGACTGCGCGAGCGGTAGCCGGTCAAACGCGCCGACGCCGCCGGCCGCCAGGGGTACGGACTCGAGCGTTTCGAAGGTCGCACCGGCGAGTGCGGTCGATACGCCGGGTTCGGGGCCTGCCGGATGCACCATCCCGAAACGGTACGTGCCCGGCTCGATTCGAAATGCGCCGGTAAGCGTGGGCAATGCGAGATTCGGATGGAGTCCGACGGGCAATGGAATCGATCTGCGCGCTTCGATGCGGAGCGTGATGTCCAGGGCGGCGCAAGCCGGATCGGCGCGCACGATGCGGGTGAGTCGCGCGATTGCCGACGTTTCCGGATATTCGATGCCGATTTCGATCTCATGCGGCGTCCGTCTGACGAGCGACCACGTGCCGGTGCACCCATAACCATGCTGCAGATCGTCGCTCGCATCACGTGCGGCGTCATGCGGGGTCGACGGCGTCGCAGCGGTTTCCCGCCAGCCGGCGGGCAGTTGATCGGGGGAGTATGGGACACCGAACGGTACGCACGGGAATTCGCTGCGCATGACGCCCAGCAGCCCGGAGGGTTGTGGTTCGGCTCGGCCGATCCACGGGGCTTCATAAAACGGACGGATCGTTCGGTTGCCTTGCTGAAGCGCAACGCCGCCAAGCATGCCTCCGGCTGCATGGAGATCGAACGCACCGTGCGTCCATTCGAGATGCCAGACTGTATCCATAGCTTCGTCAGGTGTAATCGGATAGGGCGTTGGGTCGATAGGAAGAGGCATGCTCGCGCGGATCAGTTCTCTTCCTCGCTCCAGCATGTGCCGTGTCTCGCCAGCAACGCGCTTGCCTGTGCGGGGCCCCAGTTTCCGGCGGAATACGGTCTGGGCTCCGTCTTCAAGCCGAGAATCGGCGCGACCCAGCGCCATGCGGCCTCCTGTTCGTCGCGACGCACGAACAGGGCGAGTCGGCCGGCGATCACGTCGAGCAACAGGCGCTGATACGCTTCCATCCGGTCTTGCTGAAAGAAGCGGTCGAACGCGAGGTCAAGGGAGACGCCTTGCAAGGTCATGCCGAGCCCCGGCCGCTTCGCGAGGGTGCTCAGGCGAATCGATTCGTCCGGTTGCAGCTGAATCGTCAGCCGGTTCGGCCCCGCCCAAAGTGCCGTCGGGCCGAGCGTCGAATGCGGCGGGCGCTTGAACGTAACGACGATCTCGGCCACGCGTCGCGCCAGTCGCTTGCCGGTGCGGAGGAAGAACGGAACACCGGCCCAGCGCCAGTTTTCGACCTCGGCCTTCAGCGCCACGAACGTTTCGGTCGTGCTGTCGGCCCGGATCCCGGATTCGTCGCGGTAGCCCGGTACCGGCTGCCCGCGGACCACGCCCGCGCGATACTGTCCGCGCACGACGTTCTGATGCAACGTTTCTTCGGTGAGCGGCTTGAGCGCGCGCAGCACGCGCAGCTTCTCGTCGCGGACCGCGTCGGCTTCCATCGAATGAGGCGGTTCCATGGCGACGATCGCGAGCAACTGCAGCAGATGGTTCTGCACCATGTCGCGCAGTGCGCCAGTCTGGTCGTAAAACCCGCCGCGCCCGCCGACGCCGAGTTCCTCGGCAACCGTGATCTGAATGTTGTCGATCCATTCGCGACGCCACAAAGGCTCGAACATCACGTTGCCGAACCGCAGCGCGAACAGGTTTTGCACGGCTTCCTTGCCGAGGTAATGATCGATACGGTAGATCTGCTCTTCCGAAAAGATCTGGCCGACCGCGTCGTTGATCGCCGTCGACGAGGCGAGATCGTAGCCCAGCGGTTTCTCGAGCACGATGCGCGAGGTCGGCTGGGCGAGCCCTGCCTGTGCCAGCGCGCGGCAGATCGGCACGAAAAGCGACGGCCCGGTCGCCAGATAAAAAATCTGGCGCGACGATGTCGGCGAAAGCACGCTGGCCAGGCGCGAGAAGCTGCCGGGCTGGCTTGCGTCAAGTGCCACGTACGAGAGCCGTGCGCAGAAATCGCGCCATGCGCTTTCGTCGAACCGGGCCTCCGTCAGGTGCGGCCGCACCGACGCGTCGACCCAGTCCAGGTAGCCGGCGGTATCGAGCTCGTTCTGCGCAACCGCGATGATGCGGCCTTCGGGGGCGAGCAGGCCATCGCGATGAGCGGAATAGAGCGCCGGCAGGATCTTGCGCATCGCGAGATCGCCGGTGCCGCCGAACAGCACGAATTCGAACGGCGCCGGGGTAGAGGAAGACGGGGTGTGCGCATTCATTGGGCTGCGCTCGCGGTTGCGATTGACGCTGCGATCAGAGCTTGTACTTCGGCTTCCGTCGGCGCATAGGCGCCGGCGCGCGAGGCGACGAGCGCCGCACAGGCGGCAGCGAATCGCAGATGCTCGGCCGCGGCGGCTTCCGGGTGCGTCAGCAGGCTTGCCATCCAGCTGCCGACGCATGCGTCGCCGCAGCCGACCGTGTCGGCGACCGTGACCTTGAATCCCGGCTGCACCACCGTTTCCTCGCCTGCGAAGAGTTCCATGCCAGCCGCTCCGCGCGTGACGAGTACCGCAGCCTGCGGTGCCCATGCACGGATTCGCGCGAGCGCAGCTGCCTCGTCGAGCTCGGGGAACAGGCCGGTGAGATCCTCGTCGGACACCTTGATGTAGTCCGAGAGACCTACCATCGTGCGCAAGGTGTCGCGGTACGACGGATCGGCCATCGGCGCGCGAAAGTTGGGGTCGAACGAAATCCGCTTGCCGGCAGCACGCACGACACGCGCAATGTCGATCAGACGCGACGCGAGGGGCTCGCGCACCAGGCCGAGGCAGCCGAAATGAACGATTTCGACGGCCTCGAGCCAGTCCGGAGGCAGTGCGGTCGGATCGAACGCGAGATCGGCGCTATTCTCGCCGACGAAGAAATACTGCGGCGGCCGCGTCGCTACCACCATGGCAAGAAGCGGCGGGCGGTCGACCTGCTGCGTGAAACGCATGTCGAGGCCGGCTTCGGCGCTCTTTCGCATGAGTTCGTCGCCGAATATGTCGGCGCTCACGGCACCGGCAAAGCCGGTCGGCGCGCCGAGGCGCGCGCCGACGCGCGCGACGTTCCAGCATGCGCCGCCGGCAACGCTGTGCCAGCGGTTCGTGTCGTCTCGAATGAAATCGGTCAGGGCTTCGCCGAAGATGACCAGTCGCGGTAACTTCATCATGGGATCCGGGATGTCAGGCCGCGGCGTGACGCTGCGTCTTGAAGCGGTTGATCAGTTGGTTCGTCGAACCGTCGTGCGAGTGAACCTGCCCTGGGGTGAGCAACTCGTCCTCGATCGCCACCGCGAGCTTCTTGCCGAGTTCGACGCCCCACTGGTCGAACGAATTGATCCGCCATACCACGCCTTGCACGTACACCTGGTGTTCGTACAGTGCGATCAGCGCGCCGAGCGACGCCGGATCGAGCGTGTCCAGGCAAATCGTGTTGGTGGGCCGGTCGCCTTCGAAATTGCGGTGCGGCTCGGTCGTCGAGCGCGATCCGTTCATCAATGCCTCGGACTGTGCGAAACAGTTTGCGACGAGGACGGCATGGTGATCGTCGAACGCGTGATGCGGCCGCATGCACACGATGAAGTCGGTAGGGATGATGGCGGTACCCTGGTGCAGGAGCTGGAAGAACGCGTGCTGCCCGTTCGTACCCGGCTCGCCCCAGATGACCGAACCGGTGGCGTAGTCGACGCGCTCGCCGCCGAGCGTCACCGACTTGCCGTTGCTTTCCATGTCGAGCTGCTGAAGATACGCGGGCAGCCGGTGCAGATAGTTGTCGTACGGCGCGATCAGATGGCTCGTCATGCCGAGGAAATTCTGATGCCAGATGCCGATCATCGCGAGCAGGACGGGCAGGTTGCGTTCGAGCGGGGCTTGCGCGAAGTGACGGTCCATCGCGTGCGCGCCGTCGAGCAGCTGCTCGAACGCATCCATGCCGGCCATGATCGCGATGGGCAGCCCGATGGCGGACCATAGCGAGTAACGTCCGCCCACCCAGTCCCAGAACTCGAACATGTTGCCGGTATCGATGCCGAATGCCGAAACGGCCGCTGCATTCGTCGAGACGGCGACGAAATGCTTCGCGATCGCCGAGTCCGGCATACCGCTTTCGAGCAGCCAGGCTCGGGCGGTGTGGGCGTTCATGAGCGTCTCGCGGGTCGTGAACGTTTTCGACGACACGATGAACAGCGTCGTTTCCCGGTTCACGCGCTTGAGCACTTCGGCGATGTCGGCCGCGTCGACATTCGAGACGAAATGCATCTGCAACCGTTCATGCGCGTACGGCTTGAGCGCCTCGCACACCATCTTGGGGCCCAGGTCCGAGCCGCCGATGCCGATATTGACGATATCGGTGATCTGACGGCCCGTATGACCGCGCCATTCACCGGAGCGCACGGCATCGGAGAAGCGCCGCATCCGGGCAAGCACGTCTTTCACTTGCCGCGACACGTCGACGTCGTCGACGATTCTCGGCGTACCCGAACGGTCACGCAGTGCGACGTGCAGCACCGCGCGGTTTTCCGTGCGATTGATTCTCTCGCCGGCGAACATTGCGTTGCGATGCACGTCGACATCCGCCTCGCGGGCGAGCGCGACGAGCAGGGCGATGGTTTCGTCGTCGACAGGGTTCTTCGAGTAATCGACGAAGAGCCCGGCCGCCTCGAGGCTGAAGCGTGATGCGCGCGCCGAGTCGTGGTCGAATCGTGCACGGATCGAGACGCCGGACAACGCGTCCCGATGGCTGGCGAGCGCGCGCCACGCGCGCGTTTGGGTCAATGAGGTCATGTTCGTGTCAGGCCCGGAATGTGTTGGGACAGGTTAGTGCGAGCTCCAGCCCTTGTAGCTCTTCACGTTGTCGCGCGTGACGAGCGTCGGCTCGATCAGGATCATCGGGTTGGCCGGCTTCTGGCCGTTCATGATTCCGTAGCCGACGTTGACGGCCTGCTGCG
>NZ_QTPW01000042.1:0-53042 GCF_003857965.1 Burkholderia sp. Bp9031 | reverse complement strand
CGCAGCAGGCCGTCAACGTCGGCTACGGAATCATGAACGGCCAGAAGCCGGCCAACCCGATGATCCTGATCGAGCCGGCACTGATCACGCGCGACAACGCAAAGAGCTACAAGGGCTGGACCTCGCCACGCTGAGCGAGAACACGAGCGCGTCGAGATCCGGTCCGATGCCCGCCCGTCCGCTGCCTGCACCACCCATTCGTGGGCGACGCAGGAAAGCGGTGCGCCGAGCCGCGCGGACCTGATCCGATGTACCCATACGGAATCGACATGACGAAAAACCTCCCCCGCCTCGTCGTCTTCGGCGAAGCGCTGACCGATTTCATCCTTGAAAGCGACGGACGGTGGCGCGCCGCCGCGGGCGGCTCCTGCTGGAACGTGTCCCGCGTTGCGGCTCGTCTGGGTGTGCCGACCGGCTTTGCCGGCACTGTCAGCCGCGACCTGTTCGGCGACACCCTCGCCTCGTCGAGCAGGGAGGCCGGGCTCGACATGCGCTTCATGCGCCAGGTCGAACGCCCGCCGCTCCTCGCCATGGTGACGTCGAAATCGCCGCCGGCGTACTTTTTCGTCGGCGACAACAGCGCCGATCTCGCGTTCGACGCCCAAACGCTGCCGGCAGGCTGGATGGAAGCGGCACAGATCGTCCACTTCGGGTCGCTCGGCCTCGTTCGGCAACCGCTCGCGGCGCATCTGCTGGAGGTTGCCGCCGCGGCCGATGCCGCAGGCAAATGCATTTCGTTCGACCCGAACTATCGCGACGAGATGGAGGGGCCAGCCTATCGGGCCACGCTGCGTGAGATGACGGGGCTCGCGCGCTACATCAAGGTGTCCGACGAGGACTTGCACGGGCTGTTTCCGGAGCTGGACGAAGCCGACGCGCTCGCGCAACTCCGTGCGTGGGCACCCGAGGCCACCATTCTCGTCACGCGTGGTACCGACGGCATGCAGTTGCTCGAGCCGGACGGCACCCTGTTTCAGCCTGCGTTCGCGACTGTCGTCGCCGATACCGTGGGGTGTGGCGACGCATCCATGGGCGGCTGGATGGCGAGCCTGCTGACACGACCGGATGCACCGGCGGTGGACCATCTGCGGTTCGCCGCCGCGTGCGCGTCGCTGACGTGCGCACGGCACGGCGCGTATGCGCCGACGCCCGACGAGGTCGACGCGAAACTTCGCGCTTGACGAAACTACAAGGAGAATCGCATATGTCCAATCAATGGTGGCGCGGCGGGGTCATCTATCAGGTGTATCCGCGTAGCTTTGCCGACAGCAACGGCGATGGCCTGGGCGATTTGCCGGGCCTGGTCGGCAAGCTCGACTATATCCACTCGCTCGGCGTGGATGCGATCTGGATTTCGCCGTTCTTCCGCTCGCCGATGAAGGATTTCGGCTATGACGTGTCGGACTACTGCGATGTCGATCCGATCTTCGGCACCCTCGACGATTTCGACCGTCTGATCGGGAAAGCGCATGCGCTCGGCCTGAAGGTCATGATCGACCAGGTGCTGAGCCACTCGTCGGATCAGCACCCGTGGTTCGTCGCGAGCCGCAGCAGCCGCGACAACCCACATGCCGACTGGTATGTGTGGGCCGATCCGCGCCCGGACGGCACACCGCCGAACAACTGGCAATCCGTGTTCGGCGGCTCGGCGTGGCAGTGGGAGCCGCGCCGCCGGCAGTACTACCTGCACAACTTTCTCGCGAGCCAGCCGGATCTCGATTTCCACTGTGCCGCGGTCCAGAACCAGATCCTCGACAACGTCCGCTTCTGGCTCGAACGTGGTGTCGACGGCTTTCGCTTCGACGCGTGCAACTTCCATTTCCACGACCGGCAACTGCGAGACAACCCGCCGGCGGCCGCGCAAGGCACGTTCATCGTGCCGCCGGAAAATCCCTATGGGATGCAGCAACATCGCTACGACAAGACGCAGCCGGAAAATCTCGCGTTCCTCAAGCGGCTGCGCAGCCTGCTGGACGAATACGGCGCCGCGAGCGTCGGTGAAGTCGGCGACGATGACGCGCTCACGACCATGGCGCACTACACGGCTGGCGGCGACAAGCTGCACATGGCCTACAGCTTCAACCTGCTGACGCCGGAATTCACCGCCACACACGTGCGGGACACGGTCGAGCGCATGGAGACCAAGCTCTCCAGTCACGGCGGCCTCGGCTGGGCCTGCTGGTCGGCCGGCAATCACGATGTGCCGCGTGTCATGACCCGCTGGGGCAACGGCGACGCGTCGCCTCAACTCGCCAGGATCGTGCTTGCGATGCTGACGACGCTGCGCGGCAGCGTCTGCGTCTACCAGGGCGAAGAGCTCGCACTGACGGAAGCCGACATCCCGTTCGAACGCCTGCAAGACCCTTACGGCATCACGTTCTGGCCGGAATACAAGGGGCGCGACGGCTGCCGCACGCCGATGCCGTGGCAGGCCGGCGCGCCGTTCGGGGGCTTCTCGCCGGTCGAGCCGTGGCTGCCGCTGCCGCCGGAACACCTGGCCGCCGCGGTGGACCGTCAGGACCGTGACGTGGCATCGGTCCTGACATTCTTTCGCGAATTCCTGGCGTGGCGAAAGCGGCATCCGGCACTGCGCGACGGCGATATCCGCTTCATCGCGACGCCGGAACCGCTTCTTGTGTTCGAGCGTACGCTCGGCGACGACCGCTACCTGCTTGCCTTCAATCTCGGCACGACGCGCCAAAGCTGGACGTTGCCGGACGGAACACGCGCCGAAACCGTCGCGGGGCACGGCCTGTCAGGTGCCGAACTGACCGGCAATTGCCTGGAACTGATGCCGCACGCCGGATGGATCGGCGCACGCGTGCCATGAGCCATGCATCCGGCCGGCGGCGGCCGCTCACCGCACTCAAAGACACCACCGTTGCCTGCGCAACGGAAAGCGCCCGGACGAAGGAAGTCATGCAGGAACACATGGGGGATGGAATGCTGGAAAGGGAAACTATCGCGAGGCTGATCGCAGGCGACCATGACGATCCGTTCGCGTTGCTCGGGATGCATCTGGTCGACGGTCGGGTGACCGTGCGCGCCTTCCTGCCGGACGCGGTCGCGGTCAGCGTTGTCGACCGCGCAAGCGATCGCAATCTGGCGAGACTCGAGCGTGTCGACGGCACGGCGCTGTTCGCCGGCGTGGTGCCGCGCCGGCGGCGGCCGTTCGCGTATCGGCTTCGCGTCGACTGGGGCCCGCACGAGCAGGATCTCGAGGACAGCTACCGCTTTCCGCCGCTGGTCGGCGAGCTGGACGCGTGGCTGCTGGCAGAAGGCACCCACCATCGGCCGTACGAAACGCTCGGCGCGCATCCGGTCGAAATCGACGACGTGGCCGGCGTGCGCTTCGCCGTCTGGGCGCCGAACGCGCGCCGCGTGTCGGTGGTCGGCAATTTCAACAACTGGGATGGCCGTCGCCACATGATGCGGCTACGCCGCGAATGCGGCGTATGGGAAATCTTCGTGCCGCATGTGGCCGTCGGCGACCTGTACAAATTCGAAATCAGGACCCGCGACGGCGAGATGCTGCTCAAGTCCGACCCGTTCGCGTTTCGCGCCGAGATGCGTCCCGGCACTGCATCGGTCATCCATGGCCTGCCGCCTGCCCGCCCGGGCGATCCCGCACGGGAGCGTGCCAATGCGCTGGCCGCGCCGATGAGCATCTACGAAGTCCATCTCGGCTCGTGGCGCCGTGTGCCTGAACAGCAGGATCGCTGGCTCGGCTATCGGGAGCTGGCCAATCAGTTGATTCCGTACGTGAAGGAGATGGGCTTCACCCACATCGAACTGATGCCGGTAAACGAGCATCCGTTCGACGGTTCGTGGGGCTATCAACCGACCGGCCTCTATGCGCCCACCGCGCGCTTCGGCACGCCCGACGATTTCCGGCATCTCGTCGACACGGCGCACGCACATGGCATTGGTGTGCTCCTGGACTGGGTACCGGGCCATTTTCCGACCGATTCGCACGGCCTCGCACGATTCGACGGCACGTGCCTGTATGAGCACGCGGATCCGCGCGAAGGCTATCACCATGACTGGCACACGCTGATCTACAACTACGGCCGCCGCGAAGTCGCGAACTATCTCATCGGCAACGCGCTGTTCTGGATCGAACGCTTCGGCGTGGACGGACTGCGGGTCGATGCGGTGGCATCGATGCTGTATCGCGACTACAGCCGTCCGCAAGATCAATGGATTCCCAACCATCTCGGCGGGCGGGAAAACCTCGAAGCAATCGAATTCCTGCGCAGGATGAACGGGATCGTGTGTGCCGAGCGCCCCGAGGCCGTGACGATGGCTGAGGAGTCGACCAGCTTTCCGAACGTTTCGCGCCCGCTCGAAATGGGTGGCCTCGGCTTCCATTACAAGTGGAACATGGGCTGGATGAACGACACGCTGCGATACGTGCGTGAGGATCCGGTGCATCGCAAGCACCACCACGACCAACTCACGTTCGGTCTGTTGTACGCGTTCAGCGAGAACTTCGTGCTGCCGCTGTCGCACGACGAGGTCGTGCACGGCAAGGGCTCGCTCCTGTCCAGGATGCCCGGCGACGAATGGCAGCGCTTCGCGAACCTGCGCGCGTACTACGGTTTCATGTGGGGTCATCCTGGCGCCAAGCTGCTGTTCATGGGCGGCGAGTTCGCGCAGTCGTCCGAGTGGAACGCGAACGCGAGCCTCGATTGGCATTTGCTCCAGTACCCGTTGCATCGCGGCGTGCAGCAATTCGTGCGCGACCTGAACGCGGTGCTGCGGCACGAGTCGGCGCTGCATGAGGTCGATTTCGACGCGCACGGATTCGAATGGATTGCCGCCGACGATCGCGACAACTCCGTGTTCTCGTTCGTCCGGAAAGCCGCCAACGGCGAATGCGTGCTGGTGATCTGCAACTTCACGCCCGTGCCGAGACATGCCTACCGAATCGGTGTGCCGCAGCCGGGACGCTATCGCGAGATCGTCAACAGCGACGCCACGTGCTACGGCGGAAGCGGCGTCGGTAACGGCGAGTGCCATACCGAAGCGATCGCGTCGCATGGACGGGACTGCTCGCTCAGCCTCGTCGTTCCGCCGCTCGCGACGATCATGCTGAAGCACCAAGGATGACGCCATGCAAGTCGCCGATATTCTGACTCCCGGCGTGCCCTACCCGCTTGGCGCGCACTGGGACGGCTGCGGAGTCAACTTCGCGCTGGTTGCCCCGCATGCCGAGGCGGTCGAGCTGTGCCTGTTCGATCCGGAAGGTTGCCGGGAGCACATGCGCATGGCGATGCCGGGTCGCACGCATGGTGTCTGGCACGGCTATCTCGAGACGGCCGAGCCCGGGCTCGTCTATGGCTATCGCGTCGCCGGGCCCCATGCGCCGGATGCCGGCCATCGTTTCAATCCGGACAAGGTGCTGCTCGATCCGTACGCACGCAGCGTCGTCGGTCGCTATCGCGGCGAGCCGGCCTTTCTCGGCGCTTGCGCCACCGACGCGAGCCTGGCCGATCCGCTCGACAATGGCGCCATCGCACTCAAGGCCCGGGTCGTGCACGAGCCCTACAGCTGGGGAAGCGACGCGCCGCCGCGCGTACCGCTCGCCGAAACGGTGCTGTACGAGATGCACGTCAAAGGGTTCACGCAACTGCACCCGGACGTACCCAAGCGCATGCGCGGCAGCTACGCCGGCGTCGCGAGCGCTGCCTCGCTCGACTACCTGCAGTCGCTCGGCATCACGACCGTCAGCCTGCTTCCCGTGCATCACCGAGCGGACGAGTCGCGGCTCCAGCATGCCGGGCTTTCCAACTATTGGGGTTATTCGAGCATCGCATTTTTTGCGCCGGAATCGCGTTACTGGTCCGGCCGTGCCGGCACCACGCCAATCAGCGAATTCCGCGACATGGTCAAGGCGCTCCATGCACGCGGCATCGAGGTCGTACTCGACGTCGTGTACAACCACACCGCCGAAACCGACGAGCACGGGCCGACGCTGAGCTTGCGCGGCATCGACAACGCGCTTTACTACCGGCTCCGGCCCGACAATCAGGCGCTTTACGAAAACTGGACCGGTTGCGGCAATAGCCTCGATCTGTCCGAGCCCCGCGTGCTTCAACTCGTCATGGATTCGCTGCGCTACTGGGTCACGGACATGCACGTCGACGGCTTCCGGTTCGACCTCGCACCGCTGCTGGGCCGCGGCGCGCGCGACTTCTCGACGCACGCCGCGCTGTTCGCCGCGATCCGGCAGGATCCCGTGCTCGCGCGCGTCAAGCTCATTGCCGAACCGTGGGATCTCGGGCCCGACGGCTATCAGCTCGGCCACTTTCCCGACGAATGGCTCGAATGGAACGACTGCTATCGTGATGCGATGCGCGATTTCTGGCTGCGCGGCAACACGTCGCTCGGCGAATTCGCGACGCGCTTCGCGGGCTCCAGCGACCTGTTTCGATATGGGACGCGGGTGCCGGGCGCGAGCGTGAACTTCATCACGGCGCACGACGGGTTCACGCTTCAGGATCTGGTCAGCTACGACCTCAAGCATAACGAAGCCAACGGCGAGGGCAACCGCGACGGCCATGCGCACAATTTCAGCTGGAATTGCGGCGTGGAAGGGCCGACCGACGACGCAACCGTCCGCACGCTGCGCGCGCGCCTGAAACGCGCGCTGCTGGCCACGCTGGTGTTTTCCCAAGGCACGCCGATGCTGCTCGCGGGCGACGAGATCGGTCACACGCAGCACGGCAACAACAATGGCTATTGCCAGGATAACGCGACCAGCTGGCTCGACTGGGCGCATGGAGACCACGCACTGGCCGAATACGTCGGCACGCTGCTCGCACTGCGAAAGCGCTTCGGTGCGTTGCGTCACCCGACTTGGTACGACGGCGCGCCACGGGCCGATGGCACACCGGATCTCGCATGGCTGAAGCCCGACGGCACCTCGATGGCCGCGCCCGACTGGGCCGACCGCACGCGCCGCAGCGTCGGGATCAGGCTGGCCGGCGCGGACGACGGCGACTCGTGCCTGCTGCTCGTCAATGCCGCGGCCGAGCCGGTCGAGTTCAGGTTGCCGCCCGGCGCCTGGCGCGCGCTGCTGAACAGCGCCGAGCCCGCGGCCCCGCCGCGCACGTTCGACGGGTGCGTCGCCGTGCCGGCGCACGCGGTTCTGCTAACCGCACCGGTGCACTGAAAGCGGACGGCAATTTCCCGATGCGACCTTCCGAAAGCGCTTCGGAGCCGCTTCAACCATAAAGGAGGAGAAAGAATGGCAATCCTGACGTTGACGACGCAGCCGTTTCCCGGCCAGCGTCCCGGCACATCGGGCCTGCGCAAGCGAGTAGCCGTATTCAGCCAGCCGGGCTATCTCGAGAATTTCGTGCAGTCGATCTTCGACTCGCTCGAAGGATGCAGCGGCCAGATCCTGATACTCGGCGGCGATGGTCGATTCCACAACCGCATCGCAATCCAGACCATCGTGAAGATGGCCGCTGCGCACGGCTTCCGCAAGGTGCTGGTCGGACGTGGCGGCCTGTTCTCCACTCCGGCGATCAGCGCCGCGATACGCAAGCATCGCGCGTACGGCGGCATTGTGCTGTCGGCGAGCCACAACCCTGGCGGCGCGGACGGCGATTTCGGCATCAAGTACAACATCGGCAACGGTGGCCCCGCCCCCGAGGGCGTGACCGACGCGATCTACGCGAGGACGACGGTGATCAGCACGTACCGGATCAGCGACGCGCCCGACATCGACCTCGATGTGCTCGGCGAATCGCAAATGGAAGACACGTCGGTGGAAGTCATCGACCCGGTCGCCGACCATGCCGAACTGATGCGCGACCTGTTCGATTTCGACGCGATCCGTGCACTGTTCGCACGCGGCTTCACGATGCGCTTCGATGCAATGAACGCAATCGCCGGCCCGTATGCGAAGGCGATTCTCGAGGATGGGCTCGGCGCCCCGGCCGGCACGGTGGTCTGTGGCGAACCGCGCGAGGATTTCGGCGGCCTTCATCCCGACCCCAACCCCGTGAACGCCGCGGACCTCATCGCTTGCATGAGCGGCGAAGCCGCACCCGATTTCGGCGCGGCCTCGGACGGCGATGCCGATCGCAACATGATCGTCGGGCGCGGGTTCCCGGTCACGCCGTCGGACAGCCTCGCCATCCTCGCCGCTCATGCGACGCTCGCTCCCGGCTATCGTCAGGGGCTCAAAGGCATCGCACGCTCGATGCCGACTTCGACGGCGGTCGACCGCGTCGCGGCCGAACTGGGCGTGCGCTGCTACGAAACGCCGACCGGCTGGAAATTCTTCGGCAACCTGCTCGACGCCGGCATGGCGACCTTATGCGGCGAAGAGAGCTACGGCACCGGCTCGGACCACATCCGCGAGAAGGACGGTGTGTGGGCCGTGCTGTTCTGGCTGAACATCCTGGCCGTCACGGGAAAGTCCGTCGAGACGCTGGTGCGCGAACACTGGGCGCGCTTCGGTCGCAATTTCTACTCGCGGCACGACTACGACGCGCTCGACAGCAAGGCGGCCGGCGATCTGATGGAGAACCTGCGCGGCAAGCTGCCCGGCTTGCCGGGCCGAAACCTCGGCAGCTATACGGTCTCGACGGCCGATGATTTTGCGTATACGGATCCTGTAGACGGCTCGGTTTCGCGCCGACAAGGCATCCGCCTCGTGTTCACCGACGGCTCGCGGGTGGTATTCCGTCTGTCCGGAACCGGAACCGACGGCGCCACCCTGCGAATCTACCTCGAGAAATTCGAGCCCGATTGCGCGAACCACGACGTTCCCACCCAGCAGGCGCTCGCCGGCCTGATCGAAATCGCCAATGGCGTCGCCGAAATCATGACGCGTACCGGAAGGAGCACACCGACAGTCGTAACCTGAACCCGTCGTCGTACAGCACATTCCGTCAATAACTATCCCGAGACAAGGATTAGGAGAGCTAAAATGAACGAGACCATCGACAGCACCATCAGCGCCCGGCAGTTAGGGAACCGTACCATCGCACTCGTGCTCGCTGGCGGGCGCGGCTCGCGCCTGCATCAGCTGACTGACCAGCGCGTGAAACCCGCCGTCTACTTCGGCGGGAAATTCCGCATCGTCGATTTCGTGCTGTCGAACTGCGTCAACTCCGGCCTTCGCCGCATCGCCGTCGTGACGCAGTACAAGTCGCATTCGCTGCTGCGCCACCTGCAGCGTGGCTGGAGCTTCCTGCGCGGCGAGATGAACGAATTCGTCGATCTGCTGCCGGCCCAGCAGCGCGTGGGGGAGGAGCACTGGTATCGCGGCACCGCGGACGCTGTCTTTCAGAATCTCGACATCATCCGCTCGTATGCACCCGAGTACGTGCTGGTACTCGCCGGCGACCACATCTACAAGATGGACTACTCGCAGATGCTGCTCGATCACGTCGAATCCGGCGCAGGCTGCACGGTCGGCTGCATCGAGGTTCCACGGGCGGAGGCGACTGCATTCGGTGTGATGGCAGTCAACACAACGCGCAAGATCGACGCGTTTGTGGAAAAGCCCGCCGATCCGCCCGCGATGCCCGGCAAGCCCGACGTGGCGCTCGCGAGCATGGGCATCTATGTGTTCGATGCACAGTATCTGTACCGGCTCCTCGAGGAAGACCTGGCGAATACCGAGTCGAGCCACGACTTCGGCAAGGACATCATTCCGCGTGTCGTCGCTGACGGCAGCGCGGTCGCCCATCCGCTCAATCTGTCGTGCATTCCTGCAGCCAGCCGCGAGGCGCCCTACTGGCGCGACGTCGGCACGGTGGATGCGTTCTGGGCCGCGAACCTCGATCTCGCGTCGACCACGCCGGAACTCAATATCTATGACAGCGACTGGCCGATCTGGACACACCAGGAACAGCTTCCGCCAGCGAAGTTCGTGCACGACCAGGATGGCCAGTCGGGCATGGCCTTCAACACGCTGGTGTCGGGCGGGTGCATCGTGTCCGGCTCCCACGTCTCCAACTCGGTGCTGTTTTCGAACGTCCGTGTCCATTCGTTCTGCACGATCGACCAGGCCGTCATCCTCCCCGGCGCCGATATCGGCGCGAACTGCCGGCTCAGCAAGGTCGTCATCGATCGCGGCTGCCAGATTCCCGAAGGCACCGTGATCGGCGAAGACGCCGAACTCGACGCCCGACGCTTTCACCGTACCGAAGGCGGCGTGGTGCTGGTGACGAAAAACATGCTGAAAAACCTGTGATGCGTCGTCGCGCAACCCAATGCGCCGGGCAAACCCATCCAAGAGGAACCATCATGCGCGTGTTACACGTTTGCACGGAAGTCTACCCACTGCTGAAAACCGGCGGCCTCGCCGACGTGACCGGTGCGCTGCCAGCTGCACAGGCCGCAACAGGCTGCGATGCGCGCCTGCTGGTACCCGGCTTTCCGGCGTTTCGCGACGGCATCCGGAACCGCCAGCTCGTCGCCGAACTGCCGTCGTGGGCCGG
Source organism: Burkholderia sp. Bp9031 (assembly GCF_003857965.1). NCBI lineage: Bacteria > Pseudomonadati > Pseudomonadota > Betaproteobacteria > Burkholderiales > Burkholderiaceae > Burkholderia > Burkholderia sp. Bp9031. The sequence goes on along the minus strand of NZ_QTPW01000042.1, from coordinate 42,576 downwards.
GAGCGGCGAAATCCGCCTGTATCACGGCCTGCTGCCCGACAGCGACGTCGCGATCTATATGGTCGACGCGCCCGGGCTGTACGATCGGCCCGGCGGGCCGTATGCCGACGCCGACAAGCATCCGTACGGCGACAATCACCGCCGCTTCGCGCTGCTCGGCTGGGTGGCCGCGCGCGTCGCGCACGGGCTCGACGCGTTCTGGCGCCCGAACGTCGTGCACTGCCACGACTGGCATGCCGGCCTCGCACCGGCCTATCTGCGAGCCGCTGAACTGGCCACGGGACACCGCGCCGCAACGAGCGTGCTCACCGTGCACAACCTCGCGTATCAGGGAGTATTTCCCGCCCATACGTTCGGCGAGCTGGACCTGCCGGGCGCATTCTTCGACGTCAACGGACTCGAGTTCTACGGCCAGGTGTCGTTCCTGAAAGCCGGCCTTTACTACGCCGATCGGATCACGACTGTCAGCCCGACCTATGCGAGCGAAATCCAGTCGGTCGAACAGGGCTGTGGACTGCACGGCTTGCTCCTGCAACGCGCGGGCAATCTATCCGGCATCCTGAATGGTGTGGACGAATCGGTCTGGAACCCGGCCACCGACCCGCTCATCGCCGCGACCTACGCACCGGTCGGGTCGGCCGCGTCGTCCTCGTTGCCCGGCAAACTCAAGTGCAAGGCCGCGCTGCAGCAGGAAGTCGGGCTTGCCGTCCAGACGACCGCGCCGCTGTTCGGCATCGTGAGCCGCCTGACCGAACAGAAAGGTCTGCCACTGATGCTCGCCGCATTGCCCGAACTGGTGCGTCGCGGCGGGCAGCTCGTGCTGCTCGGCAGCGGCGACGCCGAATTGGAGCGGGCGTTCCGCGAAATGGCTGCGGCGCATCCCGGCTCCGTGGCTGTCACGATCGGCTATGACGAAGCCATGTCGCATCGCATCGTCGCCGGCAGCGACGTGATCGTCGTGCCGTCGCGTTTCGAGCCTTGCGGCCTTACGCAACTCTACGGCCTGAAATACGGCACGCTGCCGCTCGTACGGCGGGTCGGCGGCCTCGCGGATACCGTGGTGGACTGTTCGCTCGAAAACATCGCGGACGCAACGGCGACCGGCTTCGTGTTCGACCGATTCGACGCGGCGGATCTCGACGCCGCGATCCGCCGCGTGTTCGCGCTATTCGGTCGCAAGGCGGACTGGAAGCAGGTGCAGAAGACCGCGATGCGGCAAGACTTCGGCTGGGATCGTACTGCCGCGCAATTCCTGTCGATCTATCAGAACCTCGCTTGACCGCGTGATCCGCGCATCAGGCACGCAGGCGGCCGCGCCCCGTGACACGGCCCCGCTGCATCAATCACATGAGCACGCCATGAACCTCAACGAATTCAAGTACGACAAGCTGTCGAGCGACGTCACCGCGCTCAAGCACTCGATCTCCAACAAGCTGATCTATGCGGTCGGCAAGGACCCTGTCACCGCGCGCCCGCAAGACTGGCTGCAGGCCACCGCGCTCGCCGTCCGCGACCGCCTGGTCGAACGCTGGATGCGAACCACGCGTGCCCAGTACGCGCAGGACGTGAAGCGCGTGTATTACCTGTCGATGGAATTCCTGATTGGCCGGAGCTTTACCAATGCGCTGCTCGCCCTCGACATCCATGCCAATGTGAAGCAGGCGCTGGCCGAACTTGACGTCGACTTCGGCCGGATCGCCGATTTCGAACACGACGCCGCACTGGGCAATGGCGGCCTCGGCCGGCTTGCCGCATGCTTCCTGGATTCGATGGCCACGCTCGGCGTGCCGGGCTTCGGCTACGGGATCCGCTACGACTACGGGATGTTCAGGCAGCAGATCATCGACGGCAAGCAGGTCGAAAGCCCCGACTACTGGCTGGTCGACGGCAACCCTTGGGAGTTCCCCCGCCCCGAGGTTCAATACCAGGTGCGGTTCGGCGGCCGCGTCGAACAGGAAGGCGACCGCACGCGCTGGCTGGACACCAAGGATGTGCTGGCAATGGCCTACGACACGATCGTGCCCGGCTACGCGACCGAAGCGACCAATACGCTGCGCCTCTGGTCCGCCAGGGCAAGCGACGAGATCAATCTGGCCGCCTTCAATCGCGGCAATTACTTCGACGCAGTCGAAAACAAGAATCACTCGGAAAACGTATCGCGCGTGCTCTATCCCGACGATTCCACGTCTGCCGGGCTCGAACTCCGGCTCAGGCAGGAATATTTCTTCGTATCGGCGAGCCTGCAGGATCTGGTCCGCCGCTACTTGTCGAACCATACCGATTTCGACAAGTTGCCCGAGCGCGTCGCAATCCATCTCAACGACACGCATCCGGTACTCGCCATTCCGGAGCTGATGCGGATCCTGGTCGACGAGCACGATGTGCCGTGGCGCCGCGCATGGGCGCTGACCCAGCGCGTGTTCTCGTACACGAACCATACCCTGATGCATGAAGCACTCGAGACCTGGCCCGTGGACATGCTCGGCCGCGTGCTACCGCGCCACCTGAAGATCATCTTCGAAATCAACGCCGAGATGCTTGCGCAGGTCACGGCGCGATTCGGTGCCGATGTCGATCTGATGCGCCGCCTGTCGCTAGTCGACGAACACGGCGAGCGGCGCGTACGCATGGCCTATCTGGCGGTCGTCGCAAGCCACAAGGTCAACGGCGTGTCGCAACTGCATTCCGAACTGATGAAGCAGTCGATCTTCGCCGACTTCGCCCGCGTGTTTCCCGAGCGATTCAACAACAAGACCAACGGCGTCACGCCGCGGCGCTGGCTGTCGCAGGCCAATCCGTCGCTGTCGGCACTGATCGACAGCCGAATCGGGCGCGACTGGCGGCGCCGGCTCGACCGGTTGAAGGCCATCGAGGATCTCGCCGGCGACACCGCGTTTGCAACTGCGTTCCGCGCCGCCAAGCTCGACAACAAGCGCCGCCTGGCGGACTGGATCGGCAAGCATCTGGGGCTGGAGATCAACCCCGCGTCGCTGTTCGACGTCCAGGTCAAGCGTATCCACGAATACAAACGCCAGTTGCTGAACCTGCTGCACGTCATCACCCGCTACAACCGGATCCTTGCCGAGCCGGATGCCGACTGGGTACCGCGCACCGTCATCTTCGCGGGGAAGGCCGCGTCCGCATACCACATGGCCAAGCAGATCATTCACGTCATCAACGCTGTCGCGGCCAAGGTGAACAACGATCCCCGTATCGGCGATCGCCTGAAAGTGGTGTTCATTCCGAACTACAGCGTCAGCCTCGCGGAGCTGATCATTCCCGCCGCCGACCTGTCCGAACAGATCTCCACCGCCGGCACGGAGGCGTCCGGCACCGGCAACATGAAATTCGCACTGAACGGTGCGCTGACGATCGGCACGCTGGACGGCGCCAATGTCGAAATTCGCGAGAAAGTCGGTGCGAACAACATCTTCATCTTCGGCCATACCGCGACCGAAATCGACACGATCCGTGCGCATGGTTATCACCCGCTCGGCTACTACGATCGAAATGCCGAACTGAAGCTCGCGCTGGAACAGATCCGGGACGGTCATTTCTCGCCCGACGATCCGACGCGCTTCCATTCGATCTTCGATGCGCTCGTCAACTGGGGAGACCATTACCTGTTGCTGGCCGATTACGAAAGCTATGTCGCGGCACAGGATAACGTCGATTCGGCGTACCGCGACACCGGCGCGTGGACGGCGAAGGCCATCGCCAACGTCGCGAACATGGGTGCGTTTTCGTCCGACCGGACCATTGCGGAGTATGCACGCGATATCTGGAATACAAACCTCGCGGACGATCCGCTCTGCTGAGATCGCGTTGTCGACTCCCGGCGGTGGCACGATGAAGCCCGCGCGCACCTGCGGCACAACGTTGCCCGAAGTCGGGCGGCCGATGAATCTCCGCATCTGATTGGTCCGGCGGCAGTCGTGCATGGCTCGAATGCCGCCGGGTACTTCGGCGAGAGGCTGGCGCATCGCTACGTCAGTCTGATCGACATTCGATCATTCGATAAAAATCGGCTTAGTACGACGAAGCTAAATTCCGGGCCTGCCGGCCATGGCGCAACCGATTGGCCTGATCCATGGATCGGGCCGCCTCGCGAGCGCGTCTCGGCCCGATCCATGGCACCTGACTGCCGATGGGACCGACCACCACCGTGGCGTAGCGATGGCCCTTATGCAGCCCAAACTCGTCCCTAGCGGATCGTCGACCAGCCCGGCTCGACCACGCGTACGCGCAAGCGCATCCTGTCGCTCAATTTGACTGTGCGCCCCTTCCCGCCATTCCACCCGCGCCAACCAATAGCCGGGGCGGCAGATTGCGCAATTGCCTTCAAACCCTCCACGGTCTTCTGCGATGAACCATTTAAAAGCCGTCGCGAAACCGTTCGAAGAACGAGCCGAACCGATTCCGGCGAGTCAGAGCACCCGGAACAAAGAAAGGCGCCCCGGGCATGGGGCGCTCACTTGTCTCCTCCCGACATGAAATAGAACGTACGCGCCAGGTGTCGTTTACGACTGTTTTCCGGACGCAAGCGTGAAAGCTCGACGCTCATCCCGCCCATAGACTCGACGCCGCGCAGTCGGCATGGACCGCCGACCGCAGGATGCGGCGCTACTGCGCGCCCAAAACGACTGGCGCTCACACGCCGAGTCAACGCTATATCACCGTCACGCTCGAAAGAGTGCTTGTGCATGTCGCAAAAAAGGAGATACGTATGACTTCGTTAGAGAAGGAAGTTGCTGTTTCCACCGCAGCGCCTGGGGATGAGACGTCCTCGGCATTCAAACGACGCTTCATGATCAGGATGATCATGGTTCTAACCGGCGGTACGTTTCTGGACGGCTATATCCTCGGGATCGTCGGCCCGGTGTCCGGCAAGATGACCGCCGATCTCGCCATATCGCCGGTCTGGGAGGGGCTGATCGCGGCCGGCGCGTTGTTCGGAATCCTCATCGGCTCGCCGTTGGGCGGATGGGCCGGAGACAAGTTCGGCCGCAAACCATTGTTCCTGATCGACATGGGCTTGTTCGTGGTCGCGTCGTTCATGCAGTTCTTCGTCGGCTCCACGCAGCTCTTCATCTCGTTACCGCTGCAGCTGTTCGTGGTGCGGCTGCTGATGGGTATCGCGATCGGTGCGGAATACTCCGTGGGTTGGCCACTGCTGTCGGAATTCTCCCCATCCCGAATCCGGGGACGGCTGATGGGCTTGACCCTCATCGCCTGGTACGCCGGCTTCATGTTCGCCTTCGTCGTGGGTTATCTGCTGGATCGGTATACCCACCTCGGATGGCGGAACATCCTCGGCACAAGTACGTTCATCGCGGTAGCCTTGTTCCTCGGCCGGATCGGCATGCCTGAATCGCCTCGCTGGCTGTGGAGCAAGCGCCGTACCGAGCAGGCCCGTTCCGTCGCGCGTCGATATATGGATAGCGCCTCCGACATGGCCGACGTTGAGCACGAAGTTGCTCACTCGGGAGGAGGTTTCGCGATGTTGTTCTCCCGTCAGTATTGGCGAGTCACGCTGTTCGTTTCGCTGTTCTTTTTTTGCGTCGTGACGCCGTACTTCGCGATCGCCACGTTCGCCGACACCGTACTGCAGAAATTCGGCCTCGGCGGGGGGCTCGCCGGCGGGGTCGGGCTGTCCGCGGTTGCATTGGCCGGCAGTGTGGCCACGGTTCTGTTGATCGACAAGGCGGGGCGCCGTGTCCTGACGGTACCGCCCCAGTGGATCATCACCGTAATCCTCGCGATTCTCGGCATATGGGCAAATGCGCCTGGGGTGGTCGTGCTAGGCCTGTTCCTCGCATTCTCGTTCTTCAACGCCGGGTGCGGCACGCTGACCTGCATCTATCCTGGCGAGGTGTTCCCAACCGAAATCCGCGGGATCGGGACGGGCTTTGCCGCCGCCTTCAGCCGAATCGGGGCCGGGCTCGGCACGTTCCTGATGCCCTGGTCGATGGCCAATCTCGGGCCCTCGGTGACCATCCTGATCGCGGCCGGCATCGCGGCGGTCGGTGCCGGCGTATCGCAATGGCTTGCCCCCGAAACCAAAGGCAAGAGTCTCAGCGAAACGGCGTCCGGGTTCTCGCACTAGCACCCGCGGAAGTTCCCGGCAACGCTCGATTCGGGGCGGCGGAGAACTTTCCGCGAAAAAGGGGCCTTCGTCGCATCGTCGACCCACGTTCCCGCCCCGGCGGCCCAGCCGCCGTCAGTCCGCCGTGTCGCCGCTCTTCGGCAGCTTCGACCACGCGCTACGCCCCGGCGCCGGCGACCAGGCCGGGCGGGTCTTGCGCGCGCTGTCGATCACGACCAGATAGCGGCCGGCGATCGGCGTGATGTCGCGATCGTGACGCAGCACCCAAAGCGACTTGCCGGCTTCGACGCGTGCCTGGTAGTCGTCGTCGAGAATGCCGTGGCGGTCGAAGAACGTGTTCAGCGAAGCCGGAATCCGCACACAGCCTTTCGAGTGCCGGATGCCGAGCAGCGGCTCGAGGCGATCGGGGTCGGTCGCGTGCATCTGGAAACGCATCGGCGACTTGCCGCCCTTGCCCCAGCCACGCTCGCCGTCCACCCAGCCGAAGTCGTAGATGCGCATGTCGCGCTTGCCGTAGCCGCGAATGCCGTTGTCGTTGGTCGTGCCTTCCGCGCGGAAGTCCATGTTGTCGGGCGAATGATGGAACACGCCGAGCGGCGTCAGAAAGTGATCGTACTTGCCGGGCCAGCCGGTGCCGACCGGCGACGCGCCGAGCATCAGCCACGGATTGGCCGGCGTCGCGCGAAAGTAGATGAACAGCGCCTGCACGTTCGGCGCGCGGTCGACCATCGCGACGTACTCGCCGGCCAGGTCGCCGAGGTCCGCATCGGCGAGGGCCTTCTGCAGGCGGTCGCCGTACGCGCGCTGTTCGTTCGCGGGCACGTTCAGGCGCCGCGTGACTTCCTGCGTGAAGCGCTTGCGCATGTCGATCGCACGCGCGGTCGCGTTCTTCGCTTCGTCGGCCGACAGCGGCGGGTGCCGGCGCGGCGGCGTCGGCACGGGAGCCTCGGCTTCGCTCGCCGGCGTGCCGGAAGCCGCTGACGCTGGCGATGCGGGCGACGCCGCCGATGCCGGCGCCGCGGTTGACGCGGCGGAAGCCGCCGATGCGCCGCTGGCGGACGATGCACGATGCGCGGCAGAAGCCGCGGATGACGGCGCAGCCCCGGACAACACATGCGCCGACGAAGCCGGACGCGCAGGCGATGCAGTTGATGAGGACGACGTAGCAGCGGACGACGGCACATCGGCCGCGGCAAACGCTGGCCGCTCGACAAGAACGGAGATCGGGAGAGCGGCCGCGAGCCACACGGATAGGGCGACTGCGAGGGTACGGCAACGCGGCTTGGGCAACCGCCGCGTCTGGTCGGAAAACGTCATACGATCGAAGCCATCGGCCGATCGGGCCGCCGCACGTTGCGAACGGCGCATCTTCCGCACGAGCCATCGACACGCCGGAGGCAATCGCGTACACCCAGCGCCGACGCCCCTTCGCGGTGGAGCCGTTCGCAGTGCAACGCGTTCGGTCCGATGGCGGCTAATGAGTCGTCAGGTCTTTCATTCTACCCGCGCAGGCAGGAATCGGCAGGGCCGAACCCCCGGTTTTACAGCGGTTTTGCGCTTCGTCACGCTTTGTTTCAACTCGTTGCCGCCTGCGTCGCCGCCGCATGGCAGGCTGTCATGTTGCGCATTTTCGGCAACATCACGCTGGGGGAATGCACCGCGTGCCGCACGCGACACGCGGGCACGCAACCAGCGCCTACTTCGAAATGGCTTCGAGCGCGATGCCTTTGGTGCGCGGCCCCATGAGCCCGATCGCGGCCATCACGATCACCATCGCGCCGGCGATGAACGCGAACACGCCGAACGTGCCGAAGCCCTTCAGCACAGCCGCGATCACGAATGACGAGAAGATCGCCGAGAAGCGGCTCCACGAATAGACGAAGCCCACCGCGCGCGCGCGGATCGACGTCGGGAACAGTTCGGCCTGGTACGCATGGAAGCTGTACGACATGATGTTGCTCGCGAGCGTGAGACCGATGCCCAGCACGATCAGGAACGCGCCCGCCGTCGTCTGGCTGAACAGCAGCCCGCAGACGACGATCGCCGCCGCCATCGCGACGATCACCGACTTGCGCTCGAAGCGGTCGGCGATCACGAGGCCGATCAGCGGACCGAGCGGCGCCGCGAGCGCGATCACGCTCGAATACATGAGGCTCGACGTGATCGTGATGCCCTGCTTGATCAGCAGCGTCGGCACCCAGTTCGCGAAGCCGTAGAAGCCGACCGTCTGGAACACGTTGAAGATCGTCATCATGATCGTGCGGCTGCGATACGGCGGCACCCACATGTCGCGGAAGCTGCCGCGCGGCGGCACCGGCTCGGCCGGCGCGGGCGGGGGTAGCGGCCGGCCGTATTCGGCTTCGACCTTCGCCTCGAGCGCGCGCATGATGCGATCGGCTTCGTCGACGCGGCCCTGCTGCGCGAGCCAGCGCGGGCTCTCGGGCAATTCGCGGCGAATCCACCACACGAACAGCGCGCCGTGCGCGCCGATCAGCACGACCCAGCGCCAGCCGTCGAGGCCGAGCGGCGCGTGCGGCACGAGCAGGTACGCGAGGAACGCGACCACCGGCACCGCGACGAACCCGACCGCCTGCTCGCATGCGAACGCGCGGCCACGAATCTGCTTCGGCACGAGCTCGGAGATGTACGTGCCGATCGTGACCATCTCGACGCCGAGGCCGAGACCGACGACGAAGCGCCAGAAGTTCAGCCCGGCTGCCGTGTCCTGGAATGCCATCACGACGTTGGCGGCCGTGTACCACAGCAGCGACCACGTGAAGATCGCGCGACGGCCGAAGCGGTCCGCGAGGAAGCCGCATGCGATCGTGCCGATGAAGAGGCCGGAGAACAGCGCGGCGATGAAGCTCGCGACGCCCGTGGTGCCGAACAGGCCATGCGTCGTCGCGGACAGGATCCCGCTTTTCACGAGGCCCGGCGCGACGTAGCCGCTGTACAGCAGATCGTAGAGTTCGAAGAAGAAGCCGAGGCTCAGCAGCACGACGAGCTTCCAGACGGTGCGCGTGGGCGGCAGGCGGTCGAGGCGGGCTGAAATCGAGCCGGCGTCGATGGAAGAGGACGAGGCGGCTGCCTGTGGAAAGCTGTCCGTTGAGACCATCTTGGTCGTGTCTCCTGATCGTGTCGTGTGTTGTTGTCCGGCGGCAGCGGGTCGCCGTCGGGCGATTCGCTGCATTGTACCGGCACGCCGCGTGGGCGGCGCGGCGTGGGGAAATCCGTTCAGACACCCCACTTTCGCGCCGGACAATATGTAAATTGCGTAACGGTCTGTCGGATCTGTAAGGTTTTTCCGGCATCGCGATATTCCGCTGGCGGACCGCGACCGCGACCGGCACGGCCCCGCCGGCAAGGGCCCGCAGGGCCATCGCCCTGCCCGCGCAGGCCCCCGGGACACGGCAGGCAAGGAGCACATCCGGCGTCACCTCGGCCGCCACACCCCGGTAACATGCTACCGGGCCAACTCCCGGCTTCCGGGCACCTTTCGGCGCCCGGCACTGTCGGCAAAACGTAAGCATTCCATATCCATGCAACGACTATCCACGTACGCACGCCGAATCGCGCTGTTCGCACTGCTGCAGTTCGCGGTGCTCGCGACCGCGTCGGCGTTTCCGGCTGCCGCATCCGCGCCGACTGCGAGCGGCGTCGGCGTCCCGGTGCCGACCATTTCGTTGAGCGACGCGGTTGCGCAGCTCAAGCAGATGCAGGTGCAACAGGACCGCATCAAGCAGCAGACGTCGAACGCGACCAACAGCAAGGAACTCGACGATCTCGGCGACGCGACCCAGGAATTGAGCGCCGACGTCGACAAGCTGCAGAGCCAGCTCGCACCGCAGCGCACGCAAGTCCAGGCGCAGCTCGACGTGCTCGGCCCGCCGCCGGCCCCTGGCGCATCACCCGAAACGCCCGCAGTCGCGCAACAGCGGGCGACGCTGAACGCACGCAAGACGCAGATCGAAGCGGCGCAGAAGCAGGCGGCCGACCAGAAGACCAACCTCGCGAACCTGAACGACCAGTTCGCGAAGCTGCACCGCCGCCTGCTGAAGAACCAGCTCGCGTTCCGTTCGGGCAGCATCTTCGGCGCGCAGTTCTGGCTGCCGCTGTTCCATCTGTCGCCGGACGATGTCCAGCGCCTCGAGGACTTCAACGACGAACTGCGCGACATGCTGCGTTCGTCGTGGACACCGGGACAGCGCGCACTCACCACGCTGCTGATGATCGCCGCGCTCGCCGCCTGGCTCGGCGGCCGCCGCGTCCTCGAACGCGGGCTCGCGTGGGTCTGCCTGAACCGCCTGCCGCCCACCCGGCTGCGGCGCAGCGCACTGGCGCTGGCGACGGCGTTCTCGACGCTGCTGGCTACCGCGGTCGCCGTCCAGATCCTCTATCTCGCGCTCGCCCGTCACTACGAGCTCACGCCATCGATGGGCGATCTGTGGGACCAGTTCGCGAAGCTCGCCGTGACCTGCGCGCTGATCGCCGGCCTCGGCCGCGCGCTGCTCTGCACGAAGCATCCGTCGTGGCGGCTGCCGGCGCTCGCCGATCCCGTCGCGCTCGCGATGAGGCCGTTCCCCGGCGTGCTGGCCGCACTGCTGCTGATGTCCGGCACGCTCGAATCGATCAATCGCATCGTCGATACGAGCCTGTCCGTCACGCTGTTCGGCCGCGGCATCGTCTCGCTGGTCGTCACGCTGACCGTCGGTGCATCGCTGCTGCGCGCGAACCGCGAGCGCGCCGCGCTCGCGGCCGCCGGCGAAGCGCCCGAGCAACGCTCGACGCTCGCGGGGCTGATCCACGCCGGCGTCACGCTGGCGATCGTCGTGTCGCTAGTCGCGCTGCTGATCGGCTACATCACGGTCGCGCGCTTCATCACGTACGAGCTCGTGTGGTTCGAGATCGTGCTGTGCGGCGTCTACATCCTGATCCAACTGACGCGCGACGCGAGCGAAAGCCTGTTCTCCGTGAACCTGTCGACCGGCAAGCAGATCAAGCATCTGTTCGCGCTCGACGACCGGCATCTCGACCAGGCGCACACCGTCGTGTCCGGCCTCGGCACGAGCCTGCTGATGCTGGTCGCGGCCATCGCGCTGCTGACGGGCGGTTTCGGCACGACGCCGAGCGACCTGCTCGACAGCGCGGTCGCGATGATCGGCGGCCAGCGGCTGCAGAGCCTGAACATCATGCCCGACCGGATCATGAACGCGGGAATCGGGTTCGCGATCGGCTTCTACCTGCTGCGCTCGGTGCGCCGCTGGCTCGACAACGAATTCATGCCGGCACTCGGCATGGATCCGGGGATGCGCGTATCGCTGGTCACGCTGTTCGCCAACGTCGGCTACGTGCTGCTCGTGCTGATGACGCTGGGGCTGCTCGGCGTCAGGTGGAGCAATCTCGCGTGGATCGTCAGTGCGCTGTCGGTCGGTATCGGTTTCGGCCTGCAGGAGATCGTGAAGAACTTCGTGTCGGGGCTGATCCTGCTGACCGAGCGGCCGGTGAAGGTCGGCGACATGGTCAGCATCGCGGGCGTCGAAGGCGACATCCGCCGCATCAACGTCCGTGCGACCGAGATCCAGCTCACCGACCGCTCGACCGTGATCGTGCCGAACTCGCAGCTGATCTCGCAGAACGTGCGCAACGTGACGATGGGCAACAGCACGCAGGGCGTCGCGACGCTGATGCTGACGTTCCCGCTGAACACCGATCCCGAGCAGGTGCGCGACCTGCTGCTCGATGCGTATCGCGAACACCCGGCGATTCTCGACAAGCCGGCGCCGTCGGTCACGTTCAGCCAGCTGACGCCTGACGGGATCACGCTGAGCGTGACGGGCTACGTGTCGAGCCCGCGGATCGCGAGCTCGACGAAGAGCGACCTGCTGTTCGAGATCCTGAAGCAGTTGCGCGCGGCGCAGATCACGCTGTCGACGCCGCAGATGCTGGTCGTGCAGAACATGCCGGCAGCCGACGGTTCCACGCGGCATGAGCCGTAAGTCAACCAGCGGGCGCACTCCGATCGATCTTCGCAGCGGCACGCATCACCGAAAACGACAAGGGCCGGTTACCGCTTCTGCGGCAACCGGCCCTTGTCATTCGAACGATTCGAACGATTCGAACGATTCGAACGTCAAGGCACCCTCGCGGGCGCCCCGCATCACACGTCGAACTTCACCCCTTGCGCCAGCGGCAGCTGACGGCTGTAGTTGATCGTGTTTGTCGCACGGCGCATGTACGCCTTCCACGCATCCGAACCCGACTCGCGGCCGCCGCCCGTTTCCTTCTCGCCGCCGAACGCGCCGCCGATCTCCGCGCCGCTCGTGCCGATGTTCACGTTGACGATCCCGCAATCGCTGCCCGCCGCCGACATGAACTGCTCGGCCTCGCGCATGTCGTTCGTGAAGATCGCCGACGACAGGCCTTGCGGCACGGCGTTGTGCAGTTCGATCGCATCGTCGAAGTTGTCGTAGATCATCACGTACAGGATCGGCGCGAACGTTTCGCGCTCGACCACCGCCGATTGCTTCGGCATCCGCACGATGGCCGGACGCACGTAGTACGCATCCGCGTGACCGACGTCGACGCGCTCGCCGCCCTTCACTTCGCCGCCCTGCTCGCGTGCATCGGCCAGCGCCTTCTGCATCGCGTCGAACGACGCGCGATCGACCAGCGGGCCGACGAGCGTGCCTTCTTCAAGCGGGTTGCCGACCTTCACCGACACATAGGCCTTCTCGATGCGCGGCAGCAGTTGCTCGACCAGGCTGCGATGCACGATCAGGCGGCGCAGCGTCGTGCAGCGCTGGCCGGCCGTGCCGACGGCCGCGAACGTGACCGCGCGCACCACGAGGTCGAGATCGGCGCTCGGCGCAACGATCATCCCGTTGTTGCCGCCGAGCTCGAGGATGCCGCGCGCGAGACGCTGGCTCAGCACCTTCGCGACTTCCTGGCCCATCCGCACGCTGCCCGTCGCGCTGACGACCGGCACCTTCTTCGACGACGTCAGCACCTCGCCGACATCGCGCATGCCGAGCACCAGCTGGCTCAGGCCCTTCGGCGCGACGCCCGGATGGGTCTTCTCGAATTCGCGGATCGCCTTCTCGAGCAGCACGTGGCACGCAATCGCGGTGAGCGGCGTCTTCTCCGACGGCTTCCACACGACCGAATCGCCGCACACGAACGCGAGCGCCGCATTCCACGCCCACACCGCGACCGGGAAGTTGAACGCCGAGATCACGCCGCACACGCCGATCGGGTGCCACGTTTCCATCATCCGGTGGCCCGGGCGCTCGGACGCGATCGTCAGGCCGTAAAGCTGGCGCGACAGGCCAACCGCGAAATCGCAGATGTCGATCATTTCCTGCACTTCGCCGAGGCCTTCCGACGTGATCTTGCCGGCTTCGAGCGTGACGAGGCGGCCCAGTTCGGCCTTGTGCTCACGGAGTACGTTGCCGAACACGCGCACGAACTCGCCGCGCACCGGCGCCGGCACCGTGCGCCACTTGAGGAATGCGTCGTGCGCGGCGTCGATCTTGCGCTCGGCGTCGGCGGGCGAGTCGACCGCCAGCGTCGCGAGCGTCGCGCCGTCGAGCGGCGAACGCGCGGTCAGCGCATTGCCTTTCCACTGGGCGAGATCGATGTCGAGCGCAGCAAGAATGTCGTTGAATTGCATCACTTCCTCTTCAGGGACAGATTGATCGGTGCGGCGGCAACGCCGCCCGCGTGATTCGATTGGAGCGCGTTCGCGCACCTAGTGCAAGCGGATGCGCGCCTCGGCCGGCCCGACGCGCCGCATGGCGCATCGCCCGCGCGCCGCCGCCGAAAGCCCCGGCCGGCCGGCACGCCCTCGCCTCGCGAGGCACGATCCATGAGCCACATTGTCGACGGCCACAAGTCGGCCCGCTATTGATATTAACTCACGACTTCATTCCGAAAGCGCAACACCCCGACTCGACGAATCCCCCACTTTCCGCAACGGCATGAGACTTGTCCCAAGCCCTTGACCGGGCCGGCCGCCGCGTTGCCCCGCGCCGCAACTTGATGACTAAGCCGCATTAACCTGTGCGGAAATATCGTTTGCCGCGCGTGCCCCGGCCGCCCACAATCTGGGCGCGTCGCAGTGCACCGCACCCGGCGCGACGACGGCCGCGCAAAACGCGGCTGGACGACAGACGAACGCGACTCGCATCGTGCCCCCGGTTCGTCCGATCCGGGCTGCGCGGCACCGTCGCCGTCCGGCCGGCGGCCGGCGACGCGTTGCGTTTCGCGGCCAAAAAACAATCCCGGAGACAGTGCCCAGCACCGCCCATGCATTCAGATGCCCGCCCCGATTCCTCCCCTCCACCCGGCTCGCGCCCCGCAACGCCGGCCCTTCACCGCAGCCTGCAGGCGCGCCATCTGCGGATGATCGCCATCGGCGGCTCGATCGGCACGGGCCTGTTCGTCGCGTCCGGTGCATCGATTTCCCAGGCCGGCCCCGGCGGCGCGATCGTCGCGTACATGCTGATCGGCCTGATGGTCTACTTCCTGATGACGAGCCTCGGCGAAATGGCCGCGTTCATGCCGGTGTCGGGCTCGTTCGCGACCTACGGCTCGAAGTTCGTCGACGAAGGCTTCGGCTTCGCGATCGGCTGGAACTACTGGTATAGCTGGGCCGTCACGCTCGCGGTCGAGCTCGTCGCCGCGCAGCTCGTGATGAACTACTGGTTTCCGCATGTGCCGGGCGTCTGGTGGAGCGCGCTGTTTCTCACGCTGATCTTCGCGCTCAACGCGCTGTCGGTGCGCGGTTTTGGTGAAGCCGAATACTGGTTCGCGCTGATCAAGGTGCTGACGGTCGTCGCGTTCCTCGGCGTCGGCCTGCTGATGATCTTCGGCATTCTGAAGGGCGGCCCGAGCGCGGGCTGGACCAACTTCACGATCGGCGACGCGCCGTTCGCGGGCGGCCTGCCGGCGCTGATGGGCGTCGCGATGATCGCGGGCTTCTCGTTCCAGGGCACCGAAATGATCGGCGTCGCGGCCGGCGAATCGGAGAATCCGCGCACGACGATCCCGCGCGCAGTCAGCCAGATCTTCTGGCGCATCCTGCTCTTCTACGTGCTCGCGATCTTCGTGATCGGCGTGCTGATTCCGTACACCGACCCGAGCCTGCTGAAAAGCGACGTGACCGACATCGGCGTGAGCCCGTTTACGCTCGTGTTCCGCCACGCGGGCCTCGCGTTCGCGGCCGGCGTGATGAACGCGGTGATCCTGACGGCCGTGCTGTCGGCCGGCAACTCGGGCATGTACGCGTCGACGCGGATGCTGTACAACCTCGCGGTAGAAGGCCGCGCACCGAAGCTGTTCGCGAAGCTGTCGCCCGGTGGCGTGCCGCGCAACGCGCTGTATGCGACGACGGCCGTCGGCGCGCTCTGCTTCCTCACGTCGCTGTATGGCGACAAGACGGTCTACCTGTGGCTGCTGAACACGTCGGGCATGGCCGGCTTCATCACGTGGCTCGGCATCGCGATCAGCCACTACCGCTTCCGCAAGGGCCTGTTGAAGCAGGGCTACCGCCTCGACCAGTTGCCGTACCGCTCGAAGTGGTTCCCGTTCGGCCCGATCTTCGCGTTCGTGCTGTGCGCGGTCATCGCGCTGGGCCAGGATTACCAGGCGTTCCTCGGCAGCAAGATCGACTGGGCAGGCGTCGCCGCGACCTACATCGGCGTGCCGTTCTTCGTCGTGATCTGGCTCGGCTACGCGCTGGTGCGCAAATGCCGCCTCGTGCGCTACGAGGACATGGAGATCGCGCCATGGATCGAGCGCAACGCGATGGCCGACGCCACGGAGAAGGCCGACGCTGGCTATCCGGCCTACGTCGCCAGCCCGGCCAACCCGACCCCGGGCGCCTGATGCCCGGAAGCGCCGGCCGCCGCACGACCGCGGCGGCCGGCGCACTGAAAACCCCATTCGACGCGGCGCGCGCGTTCAGGCAAGATCGACGCGCGCCGCCTGTTTTCCGCCGTTACGAGTCACTGAAAACGCATGCAGAACTTCTACGAAGCCACCGTTACCCGCCAGCCCTACCCGCAACTGACCGGCACGATCGACACGCAGGTCTGCATCGTCGGCGGCGGCCTCGCCGGCCTGTGCACGGCGCTCGGTCTCGTCGAGCGCGGCGTGCGGGATGTCGTCGTGCTCGACAGCGAACGGGTGGGCTTCGGCGCGTCGGGCCGCAACGGCGGCTTCGTGTTCGGGGGCTACAGCCTCGACAACGCGGACCTGCTACGCACGCTCGGCCGCGACGAAGGCCGCCGCCTGTACCGGCTCACCGTCGATGCGGTCGACCTGATCCGCACGCGGATTGCCCGCTACGGCATCGACTGCGACATCGTCGACGAGGGCGTGATGCTCGCGAACTGGTTCGACGATCCGTCGCGGCTCGACGGCGTGCGCACGCTGATGAAGCAGGAATTCAACGTCGACTGGGAACCCGTCTCCACCGACGCGCTGCGCGCGCGGCTCAAGACGCAGCGCTATTACGGCGGCCTGTTCGAGCCGAACGCGTTCCACTTCCATCCGCTCAAGTACGTGCTCGGCGTCGCGGCGGCTGCCTCGCGCGGCGGCGCACGCGTGTACGAACGCTCGGCTGCGCTCGGCATCACGCGCGAAGGCGCCGGCTACGTCGTGCGCACGGCGCAGGGCACGGTGCGCGCGAAGGACGTCGTGTTCGCCGGCGGCGGCTATGCGCGCGGCGTGTCGCCGCGCATCGAGCGCGCGGTGCTGCCGATCGCGACCTACGTGATCGCGACCGAGCCGCTCGGCACGCGGCTGCCGGACGCGATCGATGCACCGTACGCAATCTACGACACGCGTTTCGCATTCGACTACTACCGTCCGCTGAAGGACACGCGGATTCTGTGGGGCGGCCGGATCTCGGTGCTCGACCGCGGCCCCGACGCAATCGCGCGGCTGCTGCGGCGCGACCTGCTGCGCGTGTATCCGCAGCTCGACGGCGTGAAGGTCGACTACGCGTGGGGCGGGCTGATGAGCTACGCGCGGCACAAGATGCCGCAGATCGGTCGCGACGCGGACGGCGTGTGGCATGCGATCGCGTTCGGTGGCCACGGGATGGCGCCCACCACCGTCGCCGGCGAAGCACTCGCCGCCGCGCTGGCCGGGGAGCAGCCCGTGCCGGAAGGCTTCGCCGCGTTCGGGCTGACGCGCACGTTCGGGCTCGCGGGCCTCGCCGCCGCGCAGCTCACGTACACCGCGTACCAGGCCCGCGACGCACTCGCGTCGTGCCGGCGCTGAGCCGCCGCGGCGGCGGCCGAAACCGCGCTGCCGATTCGAGCGCAAGGTCGGCAGGACGGGCATTTCCCGCATGCTAGAATGGTTTTTTCATGCCGCCGCCAACCCACAACAAAGTCACATGAAAGCTGGAAGCAAGGCCGCCACGTCCGAAAGCCGCGCGCTTGCGACCGATGCGCGGCGCAAATACGATCCCGAGCAAACCAAGCGCAACATCCTCGACGTCGCCACGCAGGAGTTTTCCGCGATGGGCCTCGCCGGTGCGCGCGTCGACGCGATCGCCGAGCGTACGAACACGACGAAGCGGATGCTCTACTACTACTTCGAAAGCAAGGAAGGCCTGTACGAGGCCGTGCTGGAGAAGGTGTACGGCGACATCCGCGCGCTCGAGCAGGAACTGCACGTCGGCGACATGGAGCCGCGCGAAGGCATGCGCCGGCTCGTCGAATTCACGTTCGACTATCACGACAAGCATCGCGACTTCGTCCGCCTCGTGTCGATCGAGAACATTCACGGCGCGAAGTATCTCGAACAGCTGAAGTCGTTCAAGAACCGCAACGTCAGCATCATCAAGACGCTCGAGGAACTGCTCGAGCGCGGCGCGGCGAGCGGCGCGTTCCGCAAGGACATCGACGCGTTCGACCTGCACCTGCTGATCAGCTCGTTCTGCTTCCACCGCGTGTCGAACCGCTATACGTTCGGCGCCGCGTTCGGCCGCGATCCGTCGGCGCCGCGGCTGCGCGTGCGGCATCGCGAGACAATCGCCGACTCCGTGCTGCGCTACGTCGCCGCGTAGGCACGCCGCGCGATTCCACCGAAGGCCGGACGGCGAGCGATCCACTCGCCGGGCGGCCCCTCTCTCGAACGACACCACCACGCGTGCAACCGGCATGAGCCGGGAGCACGTCGCGCTTCCGGCCGCTTCAGGCCACTCCGGGTCGAGCGCACGCGTCACGCGTCAGTCCGTCGGCGCGATCGACGCCAGCGCGATCCGCGCTTTCTCTTCCGGGCGTCCCGCCGCGTAATACTTCTTCGCCCAGCTCGAATCCGGCGCGAGCGCGAGCTGCCGATGCGAACCGGCGCCGTGCTGCTTCGTCTCGATCGACAGCGCCCGCGCGCGATAGTGCTCGTAGAGCCGCAGGAATTCCGCAAGATAGATCGCGGCAATCCGCGTGTCGCGGATCTCGAGCAGGTTCTCGTCGTTGTACTGCTCTGAATTGCGGCTCATGTTCGCCGAGCCCGTATAGACGATCGGGTTCGCGCCTTCCGCATCGATCACGATGAACTTGTGGTGGATCACGACCGGCGGATAGGCCGGCACCGATGCGCCCGGAAAGAGGCGCAGCTCCGGCTCGAAGCCCTGCGGCACGGTTGCCGGTGAGAAATACGCGGCATCGATCACGTCGCGACGATCGCGATGGCGATGGTAAAGCTCGAGGTTCGCGAGCGTTGCCGCATCGAGCGGCTGGCCGTCGTGCTGTGCGGCATCGGCCTTCGTCGCACTGCCGACGTTGATGCGGTTCACGAGGCCGAACATCATCAGGCCGCGGTCGCCGGCTGCAAAGCATGCGTCGCGCAGCGCCGCGTCGGTCGGCATGAACAGGCAGAACGACACCGAATGCTTCGCGGCCGCGATCGCAGCGACGATCGTGTCGATCTCGGTGCGTTGCCCCGCCGGCTCCGGCGAAAACGCGACGCGCACCTGCGCGCTGCCGACCATCAGCGGCGCCGACCAGCCGGGCGACAGCCGCGCCGTTTCCGCGATCGGCGGATTCGCGGCCAGCGCATGCGCACGCTCGTTGTACAGCGCGGCGAGCGCAGGCGAATCGAATGCGTGCAGCACGTTGGCCTGTTCCGTCAGCCCTTCGGTCGTGAAGTTCGCGGAACCGGTGAGCACGCGCGCGGGCGCCGCCGCAGGTGTCACATGCCCGGGCGCGTCGGTCGCGATGAACTTGTCGTGCATGATGTGCGAGCGATCGCGCGGCGCCAGCGTCGCGAGGCCCCGCAGCGCGTCGACGGCCGGCTGGTTCGGCGACGGCAGCGCTGGCTTGCCCTTGCGCGCGGTCGCGTGTGCGTCGAAGACGATCGCGAGCGACGCTGCGCCGTGCCGGCGTCCGAACGCGTCGAATGCAGGCAGCGCCCACAGCGTGTCCGTCAGGTGATAGACAGCCGACACCGCGCGCGACGCGGGGTCGAGCATCTCCGCGAACACCTGTTCCATGTCGTTCGCGAGCCACGTGCGCAGCTTCAGCGCCTGGTCCGCGCTCGGCGCCGCGTTCGGCGCGAGACCCAGCGCCGCGACCTGTTTCGCGAACGCCTGCGAGCTCACCACCGCGCGGTTGAACCACGTGCCGATGCCATCGACGATGTGCGCGGGCAGCACGACCTCGCACACGCCTGCCTGCGCATCGAGCACCTGCAGATTCGCCGGCGTGCCGACGACGGGAAAGACGTCATAGCGGAACGACGCATCGCGATCCTGCGGATCGATGCGCGCGTCCCACCACATGAATTTCTGGATCGGCGCCTGGTCGGTCGGCGCATCGCCCTGCGTGTCGGCGGCCGGGCCGTCGAACGTCAGCCGGTTCGGCAGCCAGCTGTTCGGCGCCCGCGTCTTGCCGTCGGCCGACCAGAAGCCCGGCGTGCGCCGGATCGCGAAGCCGAGGAAGTCGGTGCGCGATGCAGCATCGGGCCAGTCGAAGGCCAAGAGCACCAGGGTCGGGGAAAGATAGCTGCGTACGCTGACGGTCATTCGTCGCTCCTGGCGTTCCGGCCAATAGAGATGAATGCGTCAGTCTTGACGGCGGGTCTTCCAGTGCGATGACCGTTCGATGAACCTTGTATGTCGGCGCCGCGTCAGTCGCACACGAGCAGTTCGATGCCGCGTGCGGTCAGCGCGCGGCGCACGGTCTTGTCCGGCGCGCGCTCGGTCACGAGGTAGCGCGCGGCCGACGTGCCGTTGATCCGCACCGGCGTCACGCGGCCGAACTTCGAATGGTCGGCGACGATGATCGCCGTGCCGGCCGCCGCGATCATCCGGCTGCGCACTTCGGCGGCGAGCCGCGAGTAGTCGGTACAGTCGCCGTCGGCCGTGATGCCGCCCGCGCCGACGAACGCGAAATCGACATGGTATTGCGCGAGCTGCTGGATCGTATCGAGCCCGAACGTCGCATCCTCGTCGTCGGACAGTTCGCCGCCGAGCAGCGTCACGCGATTGCCATTGCGGCGCGCGAGCACGAACGCGGTGCGCCAGTCGTTCGTGTAGATCGACAGCCGGTGCCGGTCGGTCAACGCGAGCGCGACCGCATGCGGCGTGCTGCCCGAGTCGATCAGCACCGATGCATCGTCGGGCACGAATTCGGCCGCGCGCCGCCCGATCGTGCGCTTCGCTTCGGCGTTCGCCGCTTCACGCTCGGACAGGCTCGGCTCGCGCCGGTCCGCCGCCAGCGCGCCGCCGTGCGTCATCACGAGCAGGCCGCGCGCCGCCAGCGCGTTCAGGTCGCGCCGCACGGTCTCGCGCGACACGTCGAGCGAGCGCACGAGTTCGGCAACCGACAGCGCGCCCGATCGTCCGAGCTCCGACAGAATGTATTGATGACGTTGTTCCGCCAGCATCGCAATGCGCCCGAGGCGACTGGTAATGGGTAAGCCGGCCATTGTATTACGGCCGTTTGACTGGCATTTGACGGCGGCGCGTCCCGCAGCGGCCGCGCTTCGCGAAAGCGAAATTCTGTATTGCCCGATGCGCGCGAATCGGCACGGCAAGCGATTGCTACACTCTGCGCTTCGCCGAACGACAGACCATCAAGGGGCTTGCCCAATGTATCGCAAAGGCAGTGTGCTCGAAATCCAGTTTTCGCCGGAACGGCTCAACGACGGGGCCGGCGATCCGTACTGGATCGACCTGACGCTCGACGAGGCCCGCCGGCTGTATGAACAGCTCGCCGCGCGCTTCGCGACCGACGCGCGCGCGAACCAGCCGCTCGACACGTTCTCGCTCGACTGATCTCCGTTCCTTTGCGCGCGCCACGGCGCGCGTTCATGCCACGGCGCTTTCACCCGGCCGGCCAATAGCCGAACGGCCAGCGCATTGCTGCGCTGGCGGCGCTTCGCGTGCGTAGCCACCACGCGCAGCCGAAGCCGCGCGCCATGCATGGCCGCGTGCATGCGCCGCGCAAGCGCGCCGGGCGAATGCAGAATCCGACAAGACGGCCGCGCCGCTTCGCCCGATACTAGCCGACTTCACGATCCGTCCGGCCGTATCGCGGCCCGCCACGCATGTTCACCTCGTTCGTCGCCGCGGCTTTCGTCGCGCTGTGGTCCACCGGCTTCATCGTCGCCCGGGCAATCAAGCCCTACGCCGATCCGAACCTGTTCCTGCTCGCGCGTTTCGCGGGCACGGCCGTGCTGTTCGGCGCCGTGGCTCTCGTCGCGCGCGCGCCGTGGCCGGCCCGCCGCGAATGGCCGCGCCACCTGATCGCGGGCGCGCTGCTGCAGGGCGTCTATCTCGGCGCCAGCTACTGGGCCGTCGCGCAAGGGCTGAACGCGGGCGTGATGGCACTCCTCGGCGCACTGCAGCCGCTCGCCACCGCCGTGCTGGCCGTGCCGCTGTTCAACGAGCGCCTGCCCACGCGCGGCTGGCTCGGGATGGCGCTCGGGCTCGCCGGCGTCGCGCTCGTGCTCGCGCCGAAGGTCGCGGGCGGCGTCGCGCCGCCGCCGGGCGCCGCGCCCGCGTGGTTCGTCGTGACCGTGTCGATCCTGGCGGTCGGCTCGATCACGGCAGGCTCGCTGTACCAGAAAGGCAAGCTCGCGCAGAACGACCTGCGCACGGCCGTCGCCGTGCAGAATCTCGGCGCCGCGATCGTCGCGACCATCTTCGTCGTGCTGCTGCACGAAACGCGCTGGACCGGCGCGCCGGCTCTGTGGCTATCGCTCGTGTGGGGCGTCGTGTTCCTGTCCGGCGGCGCGGTCACGATGCTGATGTGGATGCTGCGGCGCGGCAACGCGGCCCGCGCGACGTCGTTGCTGTTTCTCGCGCCGCCGCTCGCCGCGCTGCAGGGTTACCTGCTGTTCGGAGAAACGCTCGCGACCGTCCAGCTCGCCGGCTTCGCGCTCGCGCTCGTGGGTGTCGTGCTCGCGCGGCGCTGACGCGAACACAAACACAAACAAGAGCAGGTGCAGGTGCAGGTGCAGGTGCAGGTGCAGGAGCAGGAGCAGGAGCAGGAGCAGGAGCAGGAAGCGTCCGTCACCGCGCCCCTCCATGCATCGAAACGAAGCATCCGCGTGCACGCCAGGATGCGCTGCACCACGACGATGCACCGCGTCTCGCCGATGCAACGCGAAGCCGCCGGATCGCATGCCCGGCGCGGCGCCGGGCCGCGATTGCGCTTATGATGGGCGCCTTGCATTTCGTTCCGGAACCCCCCATGACATCCGCCGATTACGCCAGCCGCCAACGCGCGATCATTGCCGAACTGAACGTCGCCCCGCACTTCGACGCCGAGGCCGAGATCGCCCGCCGCGTCGATTTCCTCGCTCAGTACCTTCGTTCGACCGGCCTGCGGACCTACGTGCTCGGCATCAGCGGCGGCGTCGATTCGTCGACGGCCGGGCGGCTCGCGCAGTTGTCGGTCGAAAAGCTGCGCGCCGGCGGCTACGACGCCCGCTTCATCGCAATGCGCTTGCCGAACGGCGTGCAGAACGACGAAGCCGATGCACAGCGCGCGCTCGCGTTCGTGCGTGCGGACGAGACGTTCACGGTCGACGTGAAGCCGGCCGCCGACGCGATGCTCGCGTCGCTGATCGCCTCCGGTCACGCGTTCGAAAACCCGGCACAGCAGGACTTCGTGCACGGCAACATCAAGGCGCGCGAGCGCATGATCGCGCAGTATGCGGTAGCCGGCGCGCGGCGCGGCATCGTGATCGGCACCGACCACGCGGCCGAATCGCTGATGGGCTTCTTCACGAAATTCGGCGACGGCGGCGCGGACGTGCTGCCGCTCGCCGGCCTGAGCAAGCGCCGCGTGCGTGCGGTCGCCCGCGCGCTCGGTGGCGAAGAACTGATCGTGATGAAGGTGCCGACGGCCGACCTCGAGGAACTGCGTCCGCTGCGCCCCGACGAGCACGCGTATGGCGTCACCTACGACGAGATCGACGATTTTCTCGAAGGCAATCCCGTCGCCGACAACGTGTACGAAACGGTGCTGCGCTTCTACGACGGTTCGCGCCACAAGCGCGCACTGCCGTACACGCCGTTCGACTGGCCGGCCGCGTAAGCCGGCCGCTCCGGCCGAAACACCGCGCCGCGCGAACCGTCACGGTCACGCGCGGCCCGTGCACGACGGGCCGCGCTACGCGTGCCCGCCCGTCTTCTTCGCCTGCAATGCGCGAATCCGCATCCGCGCGCCCGTATCGCTGACCGTCGCGTCGTACATCGTTGCAAGATCGCGCTTGAGCGCGGTGCGCGAACCGCCGTCGAGATACACCATGTGCCCCGACGGATAGAACCGCGCGGACAGGTTCTGCCGCACCTTCTGATCCTCGAGCGGCATCTGCTGCAGGTCGATCACGGTCTGGTAGAACGGCGTGACGAAATCGTAGAAGCCGTTCGCCGACAGCACCTTCAGGTCGACATTCAGCGCCATCACCGCGGCGAGGTCGCCCGCCGTGTAGAGGATCACGTTCCCCTTCGCATCGATGCCCTGCTGCGCACCGGTCGGGTCGATATGGCCGAAGTCCCAGTTCTGGAACGCCTGGTCGTTCAGGTCCGTGAACGCGGAGTTCGACGTGAACTTCAACTGCTCGTTCAGGTAGCTGTTCCACATCGCCGTGTAGACGCCCGTCACGGCCGTCATCGTCGGATCGTTGCCGCCCGAATTCGGATCGATCTTGCCGGCGATACCGGTCGAAATCGCCGTCACGCGGCCGTCGTACGAACCGAGCGCCAGCCCCTGCGCCTGCAGCAGCGTCGTCAGGAACAGCGAATTGCCGCGCGCGTTGTAACCCGCGATGTCGAGCCCCCAGGTCTGCAGCGTCGCCGTGTCGATGCCCGTGTAGTCCGACAGCTTCCGAACGGCGGCCGGGTCGGCATGCGGCACGTTGCGCAATGCGCTCAGGTAGTCGGTGCGAGCGAACTGCGCGACTTCCTCGACGAACGCGCCGAGATCGGTCGGCGCCGGCTTGACGCCGAGCTTCTTGTGATACCACGCGTCGGCCGCCGCAGTCGGCAGCGCGCCGACCGGGTTGCCGGCCTGCCGGTAGTCGAGGATCGACGACTGCAGCGTGACGCCGTTCAGGTCGACGCCGTCCTCGTGCAGCTTGTACGCGAGCACGCAGCTGCGCGCGGTGCCATACGACTCGCCGAACAGGTATTTCGGCGAATTCCAGCGATTGTTCTTCGTCAGGTAGCGCTTGATGAACTGCTTCAGCGAATCCGCATCCTGGTCGACGCCCCAGAAATTGCGATTCTTGTTCGGCGCGACAGCCGCCGAATAACCGGTGCCGACCGGGTTGATGAACACGAGATCGCTGTGGTCGATCATGCTGTCCGGGTTGTCTTCCATCTGGTACGGCGCGGGCGGCGTGAACCCCGGCATCGACGTCTTGATGCGCTTCGGCGCGAACGAACCGAGCAGCACGAACACCGACGACGAGCCGGGCCCGCCGTTGTAGAAGAACGTGACGGGCCGCGTTTCCTCCTTCGCGCCGTCGGCCGTGAACGCGACATAGAAGATCTTCGCGGCCGGCTGCGAACTGCTCGGGTCGACCGTCACGAGATGGCCGACCGTCGCCGTGTACGCGATCCGCTTGCCGTCGATCAGGATCGTGTGATGCGTGATCGCGGCCGCTTCGGTCGTGTCGGTCACCGAGTCGTCGGGGCCGTTGCCGTATGCGACCGGATCGAAGAACGGCTGGTCGCGGCCGTGGCTCAGCGCGACGGGATTGATGGTCGGCGGCACGCCATGCGAATTGTGGTCGCCGTGATGCAGCGGATACACGCCGCCGGAAGATGCGGAATCGATGCCCATCGTGCTGCTCCTGGAGGTGAAAAAAGACGCGGGCAGGAAACCCGCGTCGCATGGAAAGGCGTATGCCGGCGCGTCAGCTCGACGGCTTGCGCGCGAGGATCGCCGCGAGTTTCGTGCCGTCGGGGCTGCCGAGGCCCGTGCATGCGTCCCAGCCGTGCGCGGCCGCATACGTGCCGTTCGAGCCTTTCGTGATGTCGCGCAGCGCGCCCGGATTCTTGTACAGCGCCGGATTGATCCAGCCGGCCGATGCACCGGCCGCCGCGTTGATCCGGGCGATCAGCGCGGCCCACAACGGCGCGACCGCGCTCGTGCCGCCCATCACCGCGGGCGTGCCCGCGATCGACACCTCGTAGCCCGTTTGCGGCGAGGCATCGCCGGCGACGTCCGGCACGCCGCGCTTCGCGAGCGACGTGCTGCTGCCGTCGGCGAGCGCCACCTTCAGCCCCTGCTGCCAGACCGGCACGTCGAACATCGTGCTGACGCCGCCGCCGCCCGCACCGCCACCGGCCGCCTCGTCGTTCCACGTGACCTCGCTGCGAATGCCCTGCCCCGGCAGCGCATCGAGCTGCGTGCCGCCGCAGCCGAGCACGTACGGGCTCGATGCCGGGAAGTCGACGTGATCGGCGCCGTCCTGCAGCCCGTCGCCCGAGCCGCTGTCGCCCGACGCCGCGCACACCGTGACCCCCTGCGCGGCAGCCGCCTGCAGCACGCGGTTGAACGCCTGTGCCGACTGCGCCTGCCAGATCGCTTCCGGCCCGCCCCAGCTGATCGAGATCACGGACGGCTGGTTGGTCTTGTCGGTAACGGCCGCGTTCACAGCCTGGATGAAGCCCGCGTCGCTGTTCGGCGCGAAGTAGACCGCGATCTTCGCAGCCGGCGCGATCGCACCGGCGATCTCGATGTCGAGCGCGACTTCGCCGTCCGGGCCGTTCGCCTCGCCGGTCGGCGCATTGCGGCCGGTGCCGACGTTCACGTCGACGAGCGTCGGCGGCGTGTTGATGCCGAGCCCGCGGAAATACTGCTGGATATCGGCCGGGCGATAGCCACCACCGAGTTCGACGATCGCGATGCATTGCCCCGCGCCGTCGCCGGCCGGAAAGCCGTACAGCGACGCGAGCTGGATCGGCGTAAACGTGACGCTGGTGGCGCCGCGCGCGGGCTTGAACGGCGGACGCAGCCGGAAGTGCGGCCGCGCCTGCGGACGGCTGTCTAGGCCGAGCACGGCCGTGACGGCATCGCCGAGATCGTCCGGCAGCGCGATCGGGCCCGAGCGGCCGCGGTACTGGCCGATCGAGCGATGCTCGAAACGCTCGAGCTTCACGCTGAATGCCGCCTCGAACTGCTGGATGGTCCCGGACAGCACGACGACGCTTTCGACCGGATCGACGCGATCGACCGTCAGCTGATGGCGGCGCGCGAAGTCCTCGGTTTTGCGAATGTCGTCGGGATTGGCGGAAAAACGCTGCGCGAAGGCGTCGCGCGACAGCGGTTTTGCCTGGGCGTCGCCGGTGGCGAGCTGGTGGACCAATGCATCGAGTTGCCCTTCTTCCTGCCGCCGCAACATGATCGTGACGTGGATGCGTTCTGCCGGATCGCACTGACCGAGACACTTCGATTCGGCGACGATGCGGGGTTCACGGTCGGCTTGAAGATGCCTTGCCATGTTCAGACCCTCCTTGGTACCGCGTTGCACGGAATAGCCAGGAAATCGGACAGGGCCGGCGGGAGACGGTTCCGTTCGGTCAGTCGGTTTGCAACAGCGCGAGGTTAAAGGAAGTTTAGAACAGTCAGATGATTTGCGCGCGCGCCCCGCCGTGTCGCGGCCAGCGGGCGAAGGCCGGCATTGCGCGCGGCACGGTGCGATGACGTGGCTCAGTCCATCGACAGGCGCAGCGCGAAGCCGATCAGCGCAGCGGAAAACGTCCAGCGCTGCACCGTCTGGGCCAGCGGATGCGCGCGCATCCATGCGGCGATGCGCGACGCGCCGAACACGCATGCGAGGTCGAAACACACGCCGGCCGCGACGAGCATCGCGCCGAGTTCGAACATCTGCCACACGACGGGCCCGGCCTCCGGCCGCACGAATTGCGGCAGCAGCACCGAGCAGAACAGCAGCGCCTTCGGGTTCAGCAGGTTCGTCAGCAGCCCCTTGAAGAACGACTGCCGCAGTTCCCCGGCGGCGGCCGCATCGCCGTCGCCGAGCGCGAACACCGGCGAGCGGAACACCTGGATCGCGACGTATGCGAGATAGAGCGCGCCGCCGTAGCGAATCGCCTCGTACAGCCATGGCGCGCCGCGGATCAGCGCCGCGACGCCGCAGGCGGACAACGTCACGTGCGCGGTGCGCGACAGCGACAGGCCGGCCGCCGCCGCCATGCCCGGCCGCACGCCACGGCCGATGCTGGTCTGCAGAACGAGCGCCATGTCGGGCCCGGGCACCGCGTAGATGGCCGCCAGTGCGGCGAGATAAATCAACAGCAAATGCGTGGAAATCATGGTCTGCCCCCGTCCTTCAATGACGATATGTTGCCGCTGAAGATGGAGGGATTATTGGCCATATTTGGCTCAGGATTGGCGATCGATAGCGGAATCCGCCACAATCGCGCAACCAAGACAAGGATTCCGCCAACATGTCCGAACTCGATAAAACCGATCGTGCGATTCTCGCCGCGGTGCAGCGCGACGGCCGCCTGCCGATCGCACGCCTCGCCGATTCCGTGGGCCTCTCCGAGACGCCCTGCGCACGGCGCCTGAAACGTCTCGAAAGCGACGGCTACATCGAGCGCTACCGCGCGCAGCTGTCGCGCCAGGCGCTCGGCTTCGGCGTCGTCGCATTCGTGCTCGTGCGGTTCGCGACGCACGACCGCAAGGTCGCCGACCGGTTCGAACGGGAAGTGCTCGGCATCGAGCGGATTCTCGCGTGCCACAACGTCGCGGGCACGGCCGACTATCTGCTGCAGGTGGTCGCGCGCGATCTCGACGACTACGGCACGTTCATTCGCGATTCGCTGCGGATGCTGCCGGGCGTGACGTCGATCGAATCGGCGCTGTCGCTGCGCGAGGTCAAGCACGACGCGGGATTGCCGGTGCCGTGATGGCGGCGGGCAGCCGGCACACGCAAGCCGCTCCGCTGCCCGATACGTCACTTCGACGCCTATCGATGTGGGCGACGGCGGGCCGCGCCGCCGCAACATTCGTTCACATTGTTGCCGACGGCGCCCTACACGATGTCGGGCGGCTGGTGCGCGTGCTCGAGATCCTCGAGAAACGCTTCGACGAGTGGATCGCCGCGTCCGTCGCGCGCCACGACCATGTGGAACGTGACGTCGTAGCGTAGCTGGTCCTGATTGAGCGGCGCGAGCAGCCCCTGCGCGACATACGGTGCCGCGAAGTGCTGCGGCAGATAGCCGAGGTGGTGGCCGGACAGGATCAGCAGCGCGACGGCCTCCATGTTGTCGGCGGTCGCGGTTACGCGGTCGGGCGTCGTCGACATCTGCGCCTCCGGCAGCGGATACGAGCGCCACGCCCACTCGAAGCCCGCGACGTCGGCCGGCGTCAGCGCGCCCGCGCGTTCGAACAGCGGATGGCCGCGGCCGCAGTAGGCGACCTGCCGCTCGATGAACAGCGGCGTGTAGTGCAGCGACGGCACGCGATGCCAGAAGTAGCCGACCGCGATCTGGATCTCGTCGCTCAGCAGCTTTTCCTCGAGATCGCCCGGCGCGCGCACCGAGATCGAGAAGCGCACGGCCTCGTCGCGCGTGCGGAACGCGGCGATCGCCTCGGCGATCCGCGCGTTCTGGCTAATCGGCGTATGGCCGATCAGGCCGATGTTCAGCGTGCCGACCAGCTGGCGGTCCATGTGCCGCGCCGCCATCCCGAATTCGTCGAGCGCCGCGAGCAGCTTGCGGCTCATCGCGTGGAACCGCTCGCCTTTCGGCGTGAGCCGGAAGCCGCTGCGGCCGCGCTCGCAGAGCCGGTAGCCGAGCCGCGTCTCGAGCGACGACAGCTGCGCGCTGATCGTCGACTGGCCGACGTTCAGCATCGCCTGCGCGGCCGACACGCCGCCCGCGTCCGTGACCGCGAGAAACACGCGGATCAACCGCAGATCGAGCGTCGACAGATTCCCCAGCACGCTATTCCCCTTCCATACATCGATGAAAATCGATGTTTACGTCGATATCTTCGCATTCTTCTTTCCGGCGTGACGCGTAAAACTATGTGCCAGGCCGCGTCGCATGATACGGCAACCCCACATCGGAAGAGACAAGCCCATGAACGACCACACCCATTTCCAGCCGCTCGGCGGCAATGAAATGCCGCGCTGCGGCGGCATCGCGACGATGATGCGCCTGCCGCACGTGGCAAGCGCCGCGGGCCTCGACGCATGCTTCGTCGGCGTGCCGTTCGACCTCGGCACCTCCAACCGCACCGGCGCGCGCTTCGGCCCGCGCCAGATCCGCACCGAGTCCGTGCTGCTGCGCCCGTACAACATGGCCACGCGCGCGGCACCCTTCGATTCGCTGCAAGTCGCCGATATCGGCGACGTCGCGATCAACCCGTACAACCTGCACGACTCCATCGCGCGCATCGAGGCCGCGTACGACGCGATCCTCGAGCACGGCTGCAAGCCGATCACGCTCGGCGGCGACCACACGATCGCGCTGCCGATCCTGCGCGCGATCCACCGCAAGCACGGCAAGGTTGCATTGATCCACGTCGATGCACACGCCGACGTGAACGACACGATGATGGGCGAAAAGATCGCGCACGGCACGCCGTTCCGCCGGGCGGTCGAGGAAGGCCTGCTGCACGGCGACAAGGTCACGCAGATCGGCCTGCGCGGCACCGGCTACGCGGCCGAGGACTTCGACTGGTGCCGCGAGCAGGGCTTCCGCGTGGTCCAGGCCGAGGAATGCTGGAACAAGTCGCTCGCACCACTGATGGAAGAAGTGCGCGCGCGCGTCGGCGACACACCCGTCTACATCAGCTTCGACATCGACGGCATCGACCCGGCCTATGCCCCGGGCACCGGCACGCCGGAAATCGCCGGCCTCACGGTGCCGCAGGCGCTTGAAATCATCCGCGGCGCGAAGGGGCTGAACATCGTCGGCTGCGATCTCGTCGAAGTCGCGCCGCCGTACGACCCGTTCGGCACCACGGCCCTGCTCGGCGCGAACCTTGCGTACGAGCTGCTGTGCGTGCTGCCCGGCGTCGCGTACCGCGACTGATCCCCGCGCCGCCATCCATTCCAAAAATCAGAGGATTCGAGAGGAACACTAGACAGATGGGGACTTCCGTCAAGCAACCGAAGCGGGCGGCGCTCGCTTCGTTCGTCGGCACCACGATCGAGTGGTACGACTTCTATAGCTATGCGACCGCCGCCGCCATCGTGTTCGGGCCGCTGTTCTTTCCCGGCGAAAACCGCTTCGTCAGCCTGCTCGCGTCGTTCGGCTCGTTCGCGGTCGGCTTCTTCGCGCGGCCGCTCGGCGGCGTGATGTTCGGCTATCTCGGCGACCGCTTCGGCCGCAAGCGTTCGCTGCTCGCGACACTGATGCTGATGGCCGTGTCGACGGTCGCGATCGGCCTGCTGCCGACCCATGCGCAGGCCGGCGTGATCGCCCCGATCCTGCTCGTGCTGATGCGCGTGCTGCAAGGCATCGCGGTCGGCGGCGAATGGGGCGGCGCGGTGCTGCTCGCCGGCGAACACGCGCCCGAAGGCAAGCGCACGTTCTTCGCGTCGTTCGCGCAGCTCGGCAGCGCGAGCGGCCTGATCCTGTCGATGCTCGCGTTCGGCGCGATCAGCACGCTGTCGAAGGACGACATGATGAGCTGGGGCTGGCGCGTGCCGTTCCTTGCGAGTTCCGTGCTGCTGATCGTCGGCTTCGTGATCCGCGCGAGCGTGTCGGAATCGCCCGAGTTCGAGGAAGTGAAAAAGAGCGGCAATACCCCGCAGAACCCGGTGCGCGAAGCGCTCAAGTACTGGCCGCTGCTGCTGCTCGCGATCGGTGCGAACGTCTACGGCATCGCCGGCGTGTATTTCAGCAACATCTTCATGATCAGCTACGCGACGCAGTTCCTGTCGCTCGACCGGTCGATGGTGCTGCATTGCATGACGATCGTCGCCGTGCTGCAGTTCGTCGTGCAGCTCGCGGCCGCGTTCCTCGCGCAGCGCTTCGGCACCACGCGCGTGCTGCTGATCACCGGCGCATGGGCTGCGATCGTCCCGTTCGTCATGCTGCCGCTCGTGCACATGGGCACGCCGCTGTCGATTACGGTCGGCGTCGGCCTCGCGACGCTCGCGGAATCGGGCTACTACTCGGTGGTTGCAGGCTTCGTCAGCGGTATCTTCGTCGCACGCATCCGCTACACGGCGATCTCGATCGCGTACCAGGTGTGCGGCGCGCTCGCCGGCGGCCTCACGCCGCTCGTTGCGACCATCATCGCGCAGAACACCGCGCCACAATGGTGGCCGCTCGCGCTCCAGTACACCAGCGCCGCGATCCTGTCATCGCTGTGCGTGTGGCTGATCTCGCGTCGCGTCAGCATTGACGATGCGAGTGCGCCCGGCAAGACGAACGAGCCGCTGCCGCGCGGCGCGCGCACCGCGTAATTTCCGGTGCAACGGGCAGGCGGCTTCGCCTGCCCGGTTTCCACGCATGCGGGCGGTCGTCCGGTCGCGCACTCCCGCTCCAGGATTCCGCTCTCCCGTCTGTTTCGCGCTGGTCGAGCGGGTAGCGGATGCGTTCGCACATGGCGGGAATGCACCTCGAGGATCAAGCAGCAGAAACGACGTGTTCCGAGGCCTGCCCGGGAAGGTCTCGACCGGTACGGCACCCGCCGCCGGATCATCGATCGCGGCGGCAGGCATACCGCATTCGCGCGTTATTGCACCTGGCTGCGCAGCGTCTTGGCGGCGGCGACCATGTTCGTCAGCGCCGGAATCACTTCCCGCCACTGGCGCGTCTTCAGTCCGCAGTCCGGGTTCACCCACAGGCGTTCCGCCGGAATCCGCTCGGCCGCCTTCTTCATCAGGCCCACGATGTGATCCTGCGTCGGGATGTTCGGCGAATGGATGTCGTACACGCCCGGGCCGATCTCGTTCGGATACCTGAAGCTGTCGAACGCGTCGAGCAGTTCCATGTCCGAGCGCGATGTCTCGATCGTGATCACGTCCGCGTCCATGTCGGCGATCGACGCGATGATGTCGTTGAACTCCGAATAGCACATGTGCGTGTGGATCTGCGTGTCGTCCCGCACGCCGTTCGCCGTGATGCGGAACGACTCGACCGCCCACGTCAGGTACTCGCCCCATCGCGCGCGGCGCAGCGGCAACCCTTCGCGCAGCGCGGCCTCGTCGATCTGGATCACGCGCACGCCGGCCTTCTCGAGATCGAGCACTTCGTCGCGGATCGCGAGCGCGAGCTGGTAGCACGACACCGAGCGCGGCTGGTCGTCACGCACGAACGACCAGTTCAGGATCGTCACCGGTCCGGTCAGCATGCCCTTCATCGGCTTGTTCGTCAGCGACTGCGCGTACGCGATCCATTCGACCGTCATCGCTTTCGGACGGCTGATGTCGCCGAACAGGATCGGCGGCTTCACGCAGCGCGAACCGTACGACTGCACCCAGCCGAACTGGCTGAATGCGTAGCCGTCGAGCTGCTCGCCGAAGTATTCGACCATGTCGTTGCGCTCGGCTTCACCGTGCACGAGCACGTCGAGCTCGAGCGATTCCTGTTCGCGCACGCTGCGCTCGATCTCGGCCTGCATCGCGTTGCGGTAGCCGGCTTCATCCAGCGCGCCGGCCTTGAACTGGCTGCGCGCCTGGCGGATTTCGGCGGTCTGCGGAAACGAGCCGATCGTCGTCGTCGGGAAGGCCGGCAGGTTCAAGCGTGCCGACTGCTTCGGCGCGCGTTCCGGATAGGGGCTCGCGCGGTTGCCGAGCTGCGCGTCGATGCGCGCGATCGAGGCCTTCACCGCCGGGTTGTGCACGCGCGGCGAACGGCGGCGCGACTCGATCGCGGCGGCGTTTGCGGCAAGCGCGTCGGCCACCCTGTCGCGGCCTTCGTTCAGCGCGGTCGCGAGCACCTTCAGTTCGTCGAGCTTCTGCAGCGCGAACGCAAGCCACGAACGGATCTCCGCGTCGAGCTTCTCTTCGCTCGCCAGATCGACCGGCACGTGCAGCAGCGAGCACGAAGGCGCAAGCCACAGGCGACCGCCCAATTGCTTCGCGAGCGGTTCGAGCCAGTCGAGCGTCGCGTTCAGGTCCGTCTTCCAGATGTTGCGGCCGTTGATCGCGCCCACCGACAGCACGCGGTCGGCCGGCAGTTCACGCACCAGTGCATCGATTTCGTCGCGCGCGTTGATCGCGTCGATGTGCAGGCCGTCGACCGGCAGCGAGGCAGCGAGCGTCAGGTTGTCCTGCAACTGGCCGAAGTACGTCGCGAGCAGCAGCTTGATGCGGCGCGTTTCGAGCGCCGCATACGCGGTGCGAAATGCCTGGCGCCATTCGGCGTCGAGTTCGGTCACGAGGATCGGCTCGTCGATCTGCATCCATTCGACACCCTGCGCGGTCAGCGTGTCGAGCAGCGCGCCGTACACCGGCAGCAGCTTCGGCAGCAGCGCGAGGCGATCAGAATCGTCCTTCGCCTTGCCGAGCCACAGATACGTGACGGGGCCGAGGATCACCGGCTTCGCGTTGATGCCTTGCGCCTTCGCCTCGGCCAATTGCTGCAGCAGTCGCGACGGATCGAGCGAAAAGTTCGTGTCCGCATGGAGTTCCGGCACGATGTAGTGATAGTTCGTGTCGAACCACTTCGTCATTTCGCCGGCCGCGACACCGCCGCAGCATGCCGCATGTTCTTCCGCCGACTGCGCCGAACGGCCGCGCGCGACGCGGAAATAGTTGTCGAGCGGATCGCCGTGGAAGTCCTGCACGCGCTTCGGCAGGTTGCCGAGCGTGAAGCTCATGTCGAGCACCTGGTCGTAGAACGCGAAATCGCCGATCGGCGCGAGATCGAGTTCGCGCTGGTCGTTCCAGTGGCGCTGGCGGAGCGAGGCGCCGAGTGCCCTCAGCTCGTCGCGCGGCGATTCGCCCTTCCAGTAGCGTTCGAGAGCGAACTTGAGTTCGCGCTTCGCGCCGATGCGCGGGAAACCGAGGTTGTGTGTCGTCACCATGAAGCTGCCGTCCAGAGAAAAATTGAAGATCCGGCAGTCATCATAGGGATTTCATCCCATGAAATAAAATGGCATTATTTCATTTATCCATTAAGTTTGTTCATGCGTCTCTGGGTTGAGCGATATCCATGCTGGAACGATTCCATCTCGTCGTGATCCGTGAAGTCGAGCGCCAGGGCTCGCTGACCGCAGCCGCCAATGCGCTGCATCTCACGCAATCGGCGCTCAGCCATACCGTCCGGAAGATCGAGCAGCAGCTCGGCACGCCGATCTGGGATCGGGAAGGACGCGGGCTGCGGCTCACGCAAGGCGGGCAATATCTGCTGAAGCTCGCGAACCGGCTGCTGCCGCAGTTCGAGCTCGCCGAGGAGCGGATGAAGCAGTATGCAAAGGGCGAGCGCGGCACGCTGCGCATCGGGATGGAGTGCCATCCGTGCTACCAGTGGCTGCTGAAGGTCGTGTCGCCGTACCTGTCGCGCTGGCCGGACGTCGACGTGGACGTGAAGCAGCGCTTCCAGTTCGGCGGCATCGGCGCGCTGTTCGGCCATGACATCGACGTGCTCGTGACGCCCGACCCGCTGAACAAGCCGGGGCTGCGCTTCGATCCCGTGTTCGATTACGAGCAGGTGCTGGTCGTCGCGGACGCGCACCGGTTCGCCAACGCCGACTACGTGACGCCCGAGCAGCTGACCGACGAAGTCCTGATCACCTACCCGGTCGAGACCGACCGGCTCGACATCTACAACCAGTTCCTGACGCCGGCCGGCATCGTGCCGCGGCGCCACAAGTCGATCGAGACGACTGACATCATGCTGCAGATGGTCGCGAGCGGGCGCGGCGTGGCCGCGCTGCCGAGATGGCTTGCCGACGAATATGCGGACCGGATGCCGGTCGTGCCGGTCAGGCTGGGGAAGAAGGGCATCGCGAAGCAGATCTTTCTCGGTATCCGCGAAGCGGATGCATCGATCGACTATCTGGCCGCATTCGTCGCGCTGGCGCGCGAATCGACGTGGAGCGCGCCGCGCATGCTGCGCTAGGCGCGCCCCGGTGCAACGTGCGTCAGGCGGCGCGCATGCCGGTGCGTTCACCGCGTTCGACCCATGCACCGAACAGCAGGCCGATCGTCGTCCACATGAGCGCCTGCATGCCGATCGCGGCGACGCGGAACTTCCACAGCAACACCGCCGGGAAATCGGCCGGCAACTCGCTGACCGACGGCAGCCCGATCTGCACGGCCGCGATGATCGCGACAAACACGAGCCCGGCGACGATCGACGCGTTCCACTGCCCGAGTTTCGCCAGCAGATGGCGGCGCACGCTGACCGAGAACACCATCGTCGCGACCGAGATCGCGATCATCAGGAAGAACAGCCCCGTGCGATAGCCGATCGTGTCGGGATCGCCGACCGACGGCGGATTGGCCGGGTACTTGAGGTTCGGCACGATCACGAGCGCGACGAACGCCGCCAGCGCGAGCCATGCGGCGAGCGGCCGTGCCGGGAGGCGGCTGCCTCGTCCGTAGGCATACGCAAAGACCAGCGAGAACAGTCCGCCGAATGCCGCGCCGTAGGTCACGACGCCGGTCAGCAGGCCAACGCCGGCCTGCGTGTGACGGCTGACCAGTTCGGGCTCCGGCGCTTCGCCCTTGGCGGCGTCGGTCTTTTCTTCGAAGGAGATTGCCTGATCGACCTGCGGTTCGCCGACGATTCTGGCGAAACCGAACGTGAGGAGGCCCGCGGCGATGCCTGCGAGCATCCCGCGCATGAGCAGCTTTCCGACCATCGTGTACTCCGCGTCAGTGGCAGGGAAAGCCGAGCAGATGGCGACCGTCGTGGACGAACTCGTGCACGTACATGCCCGGTACGAGCGACGTCGCGCCCTGTTCCGCGCCGACGAAATACAGCGCGAGCAGCAGGATCAGGCCGACGAAGATGGCCCACGGCAACAGTTCGCGGACGGGAATGGGCGCCGGCACGACGACCGGCTTCAGCACTGCTTCGCTCATGGATGCACCTCAGGGGAATCGCGCCCCGACAAATGTTGGATGGAATACGCAGGCAGGTCTGGCTTCCGGGATCGAGGATCCCCGGTTACAGTGGCGCGACCGCGCCGGGCTTGCACCGGCTTCCGCCTTTCGTATCGTGCGAATTGTACGCGCGAACGTTCGCGCGTTGAAGGCCCGTGCACGACGGGCGCGGCCATGCAAAACCTTCCGGACATCGACATGACCCAGCCTGCCTCGCTGTGCCTGATCGCGCATGCGTCGACCCGTGCGATGCGCGCCGGCGCGTTTCCCGCTGACGATGCGCTCGATGCCCGCGGGCTCGCCGATGCTGCCGCGCTACGCGAGCGGTTCGCCGGCAGCCGCGACGCGATCGTGCTGTGCAGCCCCGCACGCTGTGCGCAGCAAACCGCCGATGCGCTCGGGCTGCGCGCCGGCATCGACGATGCGCTGCGCGATGTCGACTACGCCAACTGGCGCGGCAAGCGGCTGCACGACCTCGCGCGCGATATCCCCGACGAGCTCGGCGCCTGGATCGACGATCCGTCCGCGTCGCCGCACGGCGGCGAATCGTTCGAGAACGTCGCACGCCGCGTCGACGCATGGTTGAACGCGCTGCCGCGCGATCGCGATATCGTCGCGATCACGCATGCGGCGATCGTTCGGGCTGCCATCGCGCACGTGCGTCGGATAGGTGCAAAGGCTGCGATCCGCATCGAAGTCGCGCCGCTGTCGTGCTCGGTATTCACCGCATCGCGAGATGGCTGGACAGTGGCCACGGACGACGTTCGGCGCGATACCGATGCGTAAGGAGATTGACGGCGCCACTTTCTTACATATCTGAAAGGTAACGGTTCGTCCTCCCGACTGTCATCAAACTGACGGATAGCGAAAGCTAGGATTGGCTGCGGTTCCCTTACGAGATGCCGTCATGAATCAGCCCACTTCGTCCGCCGCGCACAATTCCGGCTCCACCGAACGTACCCGGCAGGTCGGCTATGCCGTCTTCCTGCTGGTGCTTGCGATCGGTGCAGTCTATATCGCCACCCATCTGATTGCCGATCTGTCGCCCATCCGCGAAGGATCGTTGTTCCCGTACCTGATGCTCGGTGCCGCGCTGGTGATCGCGCTCGGCTTCGAATTCGTCAATGGCTTCCACGACACGGCGAACGCGGTCGCGACCGTGATCTACACCCACTCGCTGACGCCGAACGTCGCGGTGATCTGGTCAGGCATGTGGAACTTCCTCGGCGTGATGGTTTCGAGCGGCGCCGTCGCATTCGGCATCCTGCAGTTGCTACCGGTCGAGCTGATCCTGCAGGTCGGCAGCGGTTCGGGTTTCGCGATGGTGTTCGCGCTGCTGATCGCCGCGATCGTCTGGAACCTGGCGACCTGGTATTTCGGGTTGCCGTCGTCGAGCTCGCATACGCTGATCGGGTCGATCATCGGCGTCGGGCTGATGAACCAGCTGATGCACGGGCCGTCGGGCACGAGCGGCGTCGACTGGGGCCAGGCGCTCGGCGTCGGCAAGTCGCTGCTGTTCTCGCCGATCGTCGGCTTCCTGTGCGCGTCGCTGCTGCTGCTCCTGCTGAAGGCCGTCGTGCGGATTCCGGAACTGTACAAGGAGCCGCCGAAGGATCAGCCGCCGCCGTTCTGGATCCGCTGCCTGCTGATCCTCACGTGCACGGGCGTGTCGTTTGCGCACGGGTCGAACGACGGGCAGAAGGGGATGGGCCTCATCATGCTGATCCTGATCGGCACGGTGCCGACTGCGTATGCACTGAACAAGGCGGTCACGCCGGCCGAATCGCAGACGTTCGTCGCCGTCGCGAACCAGGCGGCCGCGACCTTCGCGAAATACTCGAACGGCGTCGCGCCGTCCGCGAATCCGCGTGCCGATGTCGAGCACTTCGTGCAGCGTCGCGAGATGACGCCCGCCGTGCTGCCGGCCGTGCAGCAACTGTCCACGTCGCTCGCGACCGCGGTCGGTTCGTCGGGCTCGATGGCGGCCGTGCCGCAGCGTGACGTCGACAACGTGCGCAACACGATGTATCTGGTATCCGAAGCGATTCGCCTGATCGAGAAGTCGGGTCAGCCCGCCTTCGCCGCCGACGACAAGCTCGCGATCGACAACTACCACAAGCAGCTCGATCACGCGACCAAGTTCATTCCGACCTGGGTGAAGGTGGCCGTTGCGATCGCGCTGGGTCTCGGCACGATGGTCGGCTGGAAACGGATTGTCGTAACCGTCGGCGAGAAAATCGGCAAGCAGCATCTGACGTACGGACAGGGCGCGTCGGCCGAACTCGTCGCAATGCTGACGATCGGCGCGGCCGATGCATACGGGCTGCCCGTATCGACGACGCACGTGCTGTCGTCGGGCGTCGCGGGCACGATGGCGGCGAACGGGTCCGGGCTGCAGTGGAGCACGGTGCGCAGCCTCGTGCTCGCGTGGGTACTGACGCTGCCGGCGTCGATCGCGCTGGCGGCCGGACTCTACTGGCTGTTCCGGTCGATCGC
Organism: Burkholderia sp. Bp9031; assembly: GCF_003857965.1. Classification (NCBI taxonomy): domain Bacteria; kingdom Pseudomonadati; phylum Pseudomonadota; class Betaproteobacteria; order Burkholderiales; family Burkholderiaceae; genus Burkholderia; species Burkholderia sp. Bp9031. The sequence continues at coordinate 3,461 of NZ_QTPW01000042.1, read as the reverse complement.
CTGAGCGGGCGAGCGGCGAGCGGCCGGGGGATCGGTCGCTCGCCGCTCTTCGTCTCTTCGTCTCTTCGTCTCTTCGTCTCTTCGGCGCTTCGTCTCTTCGGCGCTTCGGCGCTTCGGCGCTTCGGTTTTTCTCCTCGCAGGCCCTCTCGCTTTCCATCTCGCGCACACTACGCCGAGCCCATCCCGGACCGAGGCGGAACAGCATCTCAATGAATCCGCGTTATGCCCAACCGCTCGCGCCGGGACTTGCGCCCCCTCGCTCTTCCGAATTGAAGCGCAAGATCTGGAGCGCGCCGTCGCACCCACGGCATTAGACTGGGTTCATCGATTTTCATCATGACCTGGTCGTGCTCGCAGCAGCATTTCCCGAATTGCGTCGTCCGTCATCCGTCTGCGGTCGCCCGGGCATCCGGGCGCGCGTGATGCGGAGAGGATTTCGGCGCTCACGACATATCCGCACGACACCCCATCGCCGACTAAAGAGGCACACCCCGTGAACATCGCCGATCTGCAGCCCGCCGTCGAATCTGTCGACCTCGTGCAGCGCGTGAGCGCACTCGACTGGACCGCCGCCGGTACCGCACTCGATCGCCATGGATGCGCTCACGTACCGGGTCTCCTATCCGCTGACGAATGCATTGCGCTGGCATCGCTCTATCCGCGAGATGCGCTTTACCGGTCGCGCGTCATCATGGCGCGGCATGGTTTCGGCCGCGGTGAATACCGGTACTTCGCGTATCCACTGCCGGCAGTTATCGACACATTGCGAACAGCGCTCTACCCGCATCTCGCACCGATCGCCAATCGCTGGAACCGCGCACTCGGGATCGACGCCCGCTACCCGGCCGATCACGCTGCATTCCTCGAGCGCTGTCACGCGGCGGGACAGACGCGACCGACGCCGCTGATCCTGCAGTACGGTCCGGACGACTACAACTGCCTCCATCAGGATCTGTATGGCGAACACGTCTTTCCGCTGCAGGTCGCGATCTTGCTATCGGCGCCGGGCCGCGATTTCACGGGTGGGGAGTTCGTGCTGACGGAACAGCGGCCGCGCATGCAATCGCGTGCGGAAGTGGTGCCGCTGACGCAAGGCGACGCGGTGATCTTCGCCGTGCATGGCCGGCCCGTGCAGGGAACGCGCGGCGTCTATCGCGTCAACCTGCGTCACGGCGTGAGCCGGATCCGGACCGGGCACCGCCATACGGTCGGCATCATCTTTCACGATGCGCAGTAGCGGTGGTCAACGCGAGCGCGGCATCGTCGGTCGCTGTCTCGCGCACGGATTCGTGCGTGTACAGCATGACGACCGGGTATCGTCAGCACCACGGCGCGCCAGCTCATGAAATGCACGCGCGGAGATCTCATTGCACGAAGGAGCATCGCTCCCGCGACGAATCGAACCATCGGTGAGCAACTGCGCGGGACAGTGCGCACCTGTCGCCATTCACACATGGTCGCCGGTTCGACCTACCCTCGCGCCGCACTCGCTCGCAATCGGTCGCCCGCATCGGACGCAAGTCGCGCATAGCCCGGCAATGTCAGCAGCGCGAGCACTCCCGCGGCAACGAACGCCCAGCGAAAATCGTCGAGCACGTAGTGAATTCCGGCCGCATCGCCGCGCACCAGCGCGGAGAGCCGCAGTGCCAGCGCGCCGAATGCGATCCCCATCCCGATCGTCATCTGCTGCGCGGCGCTCCACAGCGTGCTCGCGGCGCTGGTCTGGTGCGACGGAATATCGGCATAGGCGAGCGTCGCCAGCGTCGTGAACTGCATCGAGCGCGTCAGCCCGTAGACGAATACGACCAGCAGCGTGATTGCAAGCGGCGTCGATGCGGTCAGCCAGCCGCATGCGATCGTGAAGAAGCCGACGATCGTCACGTCGACGAGCGCAACGCGACGGAACCCAAAACGGTCGAGGATCCACGACGTGCCTGCCTTCATGCCCAGATTGCCGAGCGCGCTCGCGAGCAACAGCAAACCGGACTGGAACGGCGACAGCCCGAAACCGATCTGGAACAGCAGCGGCAGCAGATAGGGCACCGCATTGACCGCAATCCGCGTGACCGACCCGGTGAGCACCGTTACCGAGAAGGTCGACACCTTCAGCGTCGTGAAATCGAGCAGCGGATGCTCGCAACGCCGCGCATGCAACCACGCGGCAATACCGAACAACACGCTAGCGCCGACCAGCACGGCCGCACGCGTGAACTGCGCGTCCTGCTGACCAGCCGTTTCAGTACCCAGCAACAGACAGGTCAACGCACCACCCGCCAGCACGAACCCGGCCCAATCGAGCGGCCGCTGTTCGTCCGCGCGCGTATTCCGTACGATCAGCCACGTGCAGACCAGCGCGGCGAGGCCAAGCGGCACATTCAACAGGAAGATCCATCGCCAGGATGCATAGGTCGTGATGAAGCCGCCGATCGGCGGCCCGACGACCGGCGCAACGATACCCGGCCACGTGATCGTCGCGATCGCGCGCATTAGCCGTGCTTTCTCGGTGCTGCGCACGACGATCATCCGCCCGACCGGCACCATCATCGCCCCGCCGACGCCCTGCAACAGGCGTGCAGCCGTAAACGTCACAACGCCGTTGGACAACCCGCAGAGAATCGATGCCCCGGTAAAGATCACAATCGCGCTACCGAACACCGTGCGTGAACCGTATCGATCCGCGATCCAACCGCTGATCGGGATGAATACCGCGAGCGCGAGCATGTAGGCCGTCATCCCGAGACTCAGCGCATTCGGCCCGACGCCGAAGGAGCGAGCCATTTGCGGCAGCGCGGTCGCGATCACGGTCGTGTCGAGATACTCCATGAAGAAGGTCGCGGCGACGAGATACGGCAGGAAGTCGGTCGTCCGACCACTCTGAGCTGAGCTGGAAATCATGAACGATACAGTTGCGGCATGCGGAACACACCGGCAGCCATGTGTGGAAGCCGGACGAGTGGCGATATTACCCTGAAGCGTCCGAACTCGGCTTTGCCGACACGTCGTGCTGAAACCACTTTATGCGCATAGATTCGACTTGGCTCGGCAATCAACCATATACGCCACCGATGTCAAGGAAGAACATTTTTGAGCCGATATCGACGAAGATAGACGATGTTGCCCGTGCATGAGGCCATTTTGGCGAATTCTATACTGCTCACCTCGATACGCATCGCGCCATTCAGCTTGCAGCGTGATTCGGGGGCATTGAGAATGGATTGCTGCCGGATGTGCCGGTTCGGGACAATTGCAGTTTGCATCGACGGTGAGGTGCCTGGCCAGTTCGTCCGCCGGCACGAGCTCCCAAGCCAACGCCTGGCGGCCATCGCCCTTTTCCTTTTCCGACGCCGCAAATGCAAAAACCCCCGCCTTTCGGGCGGGGGTTTCTGGCTTAGGGAGCCTGACGATTACCTACTTTCACACGGGAATCCGCACTATCATCGGCGTAGAGTCGTTTCACGGTC
>NZ_QTPW01000041.1:0-53861 GCF_003857965.1 Burkholderia sp. Bp9031 | reverse complement strand
TTCGAGGCGCCGCAATCCTTCGATCAGCACCGGAACGATATTACGCTGCGCAACTGCGCCGACAATGCCGCACATGAATGGTCAATCCTGTAAGTCGACGCGGGCGCCGTCCGGGCGCCCGCAAAAGGGTTCAGCTCTTCTTCTTGACCGGGCGGACGTAGCCGCTTTTCGCGGTCTGCGTCTTCTCGTTCAATGCGAGGACGCCCTCGGCGACGTCCTTCCAGATCGTCGTGCCGGCCGCGATCGTCACGCCGCGGCCGACGCGCACCGGCGCGACGAGCTGCGTATCCGAACCGACGAACACGTCGTCCTCGATCACGGTGCGGAACTTGTTCGCGCCGTCGTAGTTGCAGGTGATCGTGCCCGCACCGATGTTCACGCGCGCGCCGATGTCGGCGTCGCCGATGTACGTCAGGTGGTTCGCCTTCGAGCCGTGGCCGATCACCGCGTTCTTCACCTCGACGAAGTTGCCGACGTGCGCTTCGTCCGCGAGCTGCGCGCCCGGGCGCAGCCGTGCGTACGGGCCGATCACGGTGTGCGCGCCGAGCTCGGCGCCGTCGATGTGCGTGAAGGCGTCGATGCGCGTGCCGGTGCCGATCGACGCATTGCGGATCACGCAGTTCGCGCCGATCGTCACGTTGTCGGCGAGCGTCACGTTGCCTTCGAACACGCAGTTCACGTCGATCGACACGTCGCGGCCGCAGCGCAGCGTGCCGCGCACGTCGAGGCGCGCCGGATCGGCGAGTGTGACGCCGTCGACGAGCAGCGCATCGGCGACGTTGCGCTGATGGATGCGCTCGAGCTCCGCGAGCTGCGCCTTGCTGTTCACGCCGAGCGTTTCCCAGTCTTCGTCGGGCTGCGACGTGACGATCTCGAAGCCGGCCTCGATCGCGAGCTCGACGACGTCGGTCAGGTAGTACTCGCCCTGCGCGTTCTCGTTCTTCAGCGCGCCGAGCCACATCGACAGCTGCGCCGTGGGCGTGACGATGATGCCGGTGTTGATCTCGGCGATCTTCAGCTGCTCGGGCGACGCGTCCTTCTGCTCGACGATGCGCGTGACGAAGCCGGATGCGTCGCGCACGATGCGGCCGTAACCGGTCGGATCGTCGAGCGTGACGGTCAGAATCCCGTAGCGGCCTTCGCGTGCGGCGTCGACGAGACGCTGCAGCGTCGATGCGCGGGTGAGCGGCACGTCGCCGTACAGCACCAGCGTCGGTTGCGCGGGATCGAGCAGCGGCAGCGCCTGGCGCACCGCATGACCGGTGCCGAGCTGTTCGGCCTGCACCGCGAACTGGACGTCGGGCGCGGCGACGGCGGCCTGGACCTGCTCGGCGCCATGACCGACGACGACGACGAGCCGCGACGGCTGCAGCGTGCGCGCGGTGGCGATGACGTGGGAGAGGAGCGGCCTGCCGGCCAGGGGATGGAGCACTTTCGGCAGCGCGGAACGCATGCGCTTGCCGGTGCCTGCCGCCAAAATCACGATATTCATGGCGAGCTTGTCAGAGGAGTTCGTAGCCGATCATTTTAGCATGCGGCCCCTGGCGTTCCGGGCCTGTCGCGGCGGGGCGACAGCGCCGGAAAAGGGGGCTTGCGCCCCGCGCCGGCGAGTGTTCTGGCCCTGCTTACAGGTCGTCGAACTGGACGATCGAGATCGGTTTGGCGGCGCCCGGTGCGGCGGTGTCGTCGCCGGACGCGCACGGCTCCTCGTCGAACGCGATGTCGCCCTGCGGATCGGCAACGCCGGTCGCGCGCAGCGACGCGAACGGGAACTGGGTCGTATCCATCAGGTGCGACGGCACGACGTTCGCGAGCGCGCTGAACATGTTGTCGACGCGGCCCGGGAAGCGCTTGTCCCATTCGCGGATCAGCGCCTTCATTTCCGCGCGCTTCAGGTTCGGCTGGCTGCCGCACAGGTTGCACGGGATGATCGGGAATTCGCGCAGCGCCGCGTATTTCTCGAGATCGGTTTCCTTCACGTACGCGAGCGGGCGGATCACGACGTTCCTGCCGTCGTCCGACTGCAGCTTCGGCGGCATCCCCTTCAGCTTGCCGCCGTAGAACATGTTGAGCAGCAGCGTCTGCAGGATGTCGTCGCGGTGGTGGCCGAGCGCGATCTTGGTCGCACCGAGCTCGCCGGCCACGCGGTACAGGATCCCGCGGCGCAGCCGCGAGCACAGCGAGCAGGTCGTCTTGCCCTCGGGCACGAGCCGCTTGACGATGCTGTAGGTGTCCTGGTTCTCGATGTGGAACGGCACGCCGACCTGCGTCAGGTACTCGGGCAGCACGTGCTCCGGAAAGCCCGGCTGCTTCTGGTCGAGGTTGACCGCGACGATGTCGAAGTCGATCGGCGCGCGCTCGCGCAGGCGCAGCAGCACGTCGAGCATCGCGTAGCTGTCCTTGCCGCCCGACAGGCACACCATCACCTTGTCGCCCTGCTCGATCATGTTGTAGTCGCCGATCGCCTGGCCGACCTGGCGCACGATCCGCTTGAACAGCTTGTTGTTCTCGTACGCTTCCTTCTGCTCGCGGCGCGTCAGCGCGCGGCGGCCGGTGTCGGCGGCGGTGGCTTCGATGGCGGCCGCGTCGGCCGTCGTGTCGTTCATGTGGGGGGCGTTCATGCCTCGTCCTTGATGCGAAAGACTTCGACGCCGACGGCATCGCAGTCCGGATAGGCGTCCGGTTTCTCGGTACAGACGCGTACCGCGCGCACGGCGTCGTGCGCCAGCAGGTGCGCGGCGATCGCGTCGCACAGCGTTTCCTGCAGGTGGATGTGGCCGCGCGCCACGCTCTGCGCGACGCTCTGCTTCATCAGGTCGTAGTCGACGACTTCATGCAGCCGGTCGTCGACGGGGGTGGACAGCGCGAGCGGCACGAACAGGTCGACGTTGATGACGACGCGCTGCTCGCCGCGCTTCTCGTGTTCGAAGGCCCCGATGTTGATGTGCACCTCGTAGTCGCGCAGGTAGAGCCTGCGGCAGTCCGCGAGGCGGGGGTGCAGGAGAGCGGAAAACATGGTCGTTCCAGTCAAATTGGCGTGCGCGCACGCAAAGCGGCGCGGGCGGCGGCATCAGGCCGCGCGCTCGCGCGGTTCATTCATTCGGGCCGGCGGCGGGTGGCACCAGGTGCTCGCCGCCGTCGACGGTCAGCGTCGCGCCCGTCACGCCGGGCGCGCTCGCGAGATAGCAGGCCGCCGCCGCGATGTCGTTCGCGTGCGCCGCGTGGCCGCGCACGAGCGCCGCGACGCGCACCTTCGGCGCGAGCGCCAGCGCCAACGCCGAGGTCGCGCGGTTCAGCGCGGCCTGCATCAGCGCGTGCGACAACTGCGCGGGCGCCGGGTGAAACAGGGCCTGATCCAGTACGTGGATCGCGCACGCGCGCAGCGATTCGTTGCCGCGCGCGGCGTCGGGCGTCGCATCGGCGAGCGCGCGGGCCAGCGCGAGCGGCGCCGTCACGTTGCGCGCGAGTGCGCCGGCGAGCGATGCGCCGTCAACCGTGTGCGCGTCGTCGGTGCCCGCGCATGCGCTGACGAACACCACGCAAGTGGGCCGGCCGAGTGCCTCGACGCACGCGGCGACGAGCGCGGCAGCGTCGGCTTCCAGGGCCAGATCGGCATCGAGCACGGCTGCGCGGCGGCCCCGTGCGGCGACTTCGGCGACGAGCGCGTCGGCGGCCGCGCGCGGCGCGCCGGGGCTGCGCTGCAGCGCGACGTCCCAGCCGCGCTGCGCGAATCCGGTCGCGAGCGCACGACCGAGCGACGCGGCGTCGGAAGCGCTGCCCAGCGCGCCTGCGACGAGCGCGATGCGCGGGGGCGACGTATCGGCTGAAACGGTCATTTACAATGCCGGGATGAACCCGAAAGCTCACGAACCCGCTAGTTTACCTGCTCCCGGCCCTGACGCGCTTGCGCAGTCCGAAACCCTTGCCGCGCAATTGCGCGACGAGATCGCGGCGGCGGGCGGCTGGCTGCCGTTCGACCGCTTCATGGAGCGCGCGCTGTACGCGCCCGGCCTCGGCTATTACAGCGGCGGCGCGCGCAAGTTCGGGCGCCGCGCCGACGACGGCAGCGACTTCGTGACGGCCCCGGAGCTGTCGCCGCTGTTCGCGCAGACGCTCGCGAATCCCGTCGCCGACGCGCTCGCGGCGAGCGGCACGCGCCGCGTGATGGAATTCGGCGCGGGCACGGGCAAGCTCGCGGCCGGGCTGCTCGCGGCGCTCGATGCGCTCGGCGTCGAGCTCGACGAATACCTGATCGTCGACCTGTCCGGCGAACTGCGCGAACGGCAGCGCGACACGATCGCGGCCGCCGCGCCGGCGCTCGCCGGCAAGGTGCGCTGGCTCGACGCGCTGCCCGAGCGCTTCGACGGCGTCGTGGTCGGCAACGAGGTGCTCGACGCGATGCCGGTGCGCCTCTTCGCGAAGGCGGACGGCGCGTGGCTCGAGCGCGGCGTCGCGCTCGACGCGCAGCACGCGTTCGTGTTCGACGACCGGCCCGCCGGCGCGGCAGGCCTGCCGCCGGTGCTCGCGACGCTCGAGGTCGACGACGGCTACGTGACCGAGACGCATGAAGCCGCGCTGGCGTTCACGCGCACCGTATGCACGATGCTCTCGCGCGGCGCGGTGCTGCTCGTCGACTACGGCTTTCCCGCGCACGAGTACTACCATCCGCAGCGCGACCGCGGCACGCTCATGTGCCACTACCGGCACCACGCGCACGACGACGCATTCCTGTACCCGGGGCTGCAGGACATTACCGCGCACGTCGAATTCACCGGCATCTACGACGCGGGCGTCGCCACCGGAGCGGACCTGCTCGGCTACACGTCGCAGGCGCGCTTCCTGCTGAACGCGGGCATCACCGACGCGCTGGCCGCGATCGATCCGTCCGACATCCACCAGTTCCTGCCGGCCGCGAACGCGGTGCAGAAGCTGATCTCGGAAGCCGAGATGGGCGAGCTGTTCAAGGTGATCGCGTTCTCGCGCGGGATCGACGGCACGCTCGACGCGTTCGCGCGCGGCGACCGCTCGCACGCGCTCTGACGGGGGCCGGGATGCTGCGCTGGCTGATGGCGTCGTTCGTCGCGGTGATGATCCTGACGCGCTGCTGGCCGTGGCTCGGCAAGTTCGGCATCGGACGGATGCCGGGCGACGTCACGCTGACGCTCGGCGGACGGCGCTACCCGTTCCCGTTCATGTCGACGCTGGTGCTGACGATGCTGGTGTCGATGGTGGCGCGGCTGCTCTGAGCCGCGAATGCGGCGCGTGCGTGATGGCCCGGCGCACTACAGTTCGATTTCGCCGAGGATCCGGTGCGCGAGCGCCTTCGCTTCGTCGAACGCCTCTTCCTCGCTCGGGCTCGTCGTGTGGACGTCGTAGCGCACGTTCTCCGTATCGTCGCCATCGTCCCGGGCGAGGATCACGTAGCCCTGGAACTGCCCGTTGGCGGCGTGCTGCGTATGCGCCTTGGCCGTGTAGATGCCTTTCGTGAACGTGTTCGTGTCCATCGTGCCTCTCCCGCAATAGGACACTTCATCGTAGCACTGCGGCGCAGCATGTACAGCGCCGCTAATCGGCGACCGATCAGCGCGCCGTCATCATGCCGTCACCATTCGAGCAGCGCGACGACCTCGTCGAGCGTCGGCGCATGCGCGCCCGTATGCCGGCATGCCGCGGCGCCCGCCGCGAGCGCGAACGCCAGATGTTCGCGCCACGACCGTTGCGGCGCGGCCATCAGGCTGAACAGCATGCCGCCGATCGACGCGTCGCCCGCGCCGACGGTGTCGACCACCTCGACGCGCGGCGGGCTCGCCTCGAGCACGTCGCCGTCCGCGTAGAGCGTCGCTGCCTGCGCGCCGCGCGTGACGAATACGGCCGTGCGCGGATTCAGCGCGCGCACCGCGGCGATCGCGTCGGGGCCGTCGCCGCCGAACAGGTGACGCAGGTCCTCGTCGGATACCTTGATCAGGTCGGCGAGGCCGGCCATCTTCGCGAGCGTCGGCTGGTACGCGGCCGTCATCAGGTTCCGGTAGTTCGGATCGAAGCTGATCTTCACGCCGCGCGCGTGCAGCTCGGCCGCGAGTGCGACGAGCGTGCCCGCGAGCGGTTCGCGCACGAGGCTGATACAGCCGAAGTGCGCCCATTTCACGTGTTCGGCCCAGCCGGCCGGCAGCCGCGCCGGGTCGAACGCGAGATCCGCGCTCGCATCGCCGATGAAGAAGTACGCAGGCGGCCGCGTCTCGTGGACGATCGCGAGCAGCGGCGCACGCGGCACGCGCTGCAGGAAGCGCAGATCGAGCCCGGCCGCATCGCTGGTGCGCCACAGCACGTCGGAGAAGCAGTCTTCGCCGATCGCGCCCGCGAGCGCGCTCGGCATGCCGAGCCGCGCAACCGCGCGCGCGACGTTCCAGCCGGCGCCGCCCGGCACCGACGTCCACTGCGCGTCGCCCACGCGCACCATGTCGGTCAGGATGTCGCCCGCCGACACGAATGCCGGAAACATGCCGCCGCTCATTGCGTCGGCTCGCTGCGCGCCGCGCGCGCGAGGGTCGCGAGCACGTCGTAGCACGCGCCCATCGTGTGATAGTCGGTCTTGCCGGCCGGGCTCTTCTCGTCGCTGTACTTGCGGTTGTCGCAGGTGAGGATCCGGTACCACGCGCCGTAGCGGTGATCGACGAAATGCGCCCAGCTGTAGCGCCAGATCTCGTCGTACCAGTCCCAGAAGCGCTCGCTGCCGGTGCGCGCGCCGAGCATCGCGGCCGCCGCGAAGGTTTCCGCCTGCACCCAGAAATACTTGTTGTGGTCGCAGATCGTGAAGTCGGGGCCGAAGCCGTAGCAGAGGCCGCCGTGATCGGCGTCCCACGCGTGCGTGAGCGCCGCGTCGAACAGCTCGGCCGCGCGCGGCGCGAGCCAGTCGAGCGGGCGGTGCCGCTCCAGGATCAGCAGCAGCTTCGCCCATTCGGTCTGATGGCCGGGCTGGAAGCCCCACGGACGGAAGATGTTCGAGCTGTCTTCCTTGTTGTAATCCCAGTCGATCGACCAGTCCGCATGGTAGTGCTCCCACACGAGGCCGCCCGACAGCGCGGCCTGGCGCTGCGTGACGTGGGTCGCGAGCTTCTCCGCGCGGTCGAGGTAGGTGAGGTGGCCGGTCGCCTCGTAGGCCGCGAGCAGCGCCTCCGTCATGTGCATGTTCGCGTTCTGGCCGCGGTACGACGACACGTTCCAGTTCGGCGTCGCGTCGTCCGCGTAGAGGCCCGCGGCCGCATCCCAGAAGCGGTGCTCCGCGAGCTCGTAGGTCGACGCGATCAGCGCGCGTGCTTCGTCGATGCCGGCCATCGTCGCATGCGCGGCGGCCAGCAGCACGAACGCAAGCCCGTAGCAATGGCGCGTGCCGTCGAGCGTCGCGCGTTTTGCGCCGTCGCGCCAGTCGAGTTCCCAGTCGTAGCCCTGCAGCGCTTCATCCCAGTGCGCGTCGCGCAGGAAGCGCAGCCCGTGGCGTGCATGGTCGAGATGACGCGGATCGCCGAAATGCCGGTACGCCATCGCGTAGTTGAAGACGAACCGGCAGCTGCTGACCAGGTGCCGCGACGTGCGGTTGTAGATGCTGCCGTCGTCGCGGAAGTAGTGGTAGAAGCCGCCCGTCGGGTCGAACGCGTTCGTCGCGTAGAAGCGCAGCGTGTCCTCGATGTGCGACAGCAGGAACGACGGATCGCGGAAGCTCGCGACGAACGGTGCCGCTTGCGCGTGGTTGGCCGGCGTGGCCGTGCGTGATTGGACCGGGGGCATGTTCATGATTCGGTGACCGTGGCGGTATCGAATGCCGGCGAGCCGGCGGGCTGGCTGCTGGCCCGCACGATCAGCTCGACGGGCAGGGAGATCTCGGTGTGCTCGGGCGCTTCCGCGAGCAGCAGTTCGACGCCGCGGCGGCCGAGCGCTTCCTTGTCGACGGCGAGCGTCGTGAGTGGCGGGTTCGCGTGCGCGGCGGCGGGGATGTCGTCGAAGCCGACGATCGCGATCTCCTCCGGAATCCGCACGCCACGCGCGATGCACACGCGCTGCGCGGCCAGCGCGGCGGCGTCGTTGTACGCGAACACGGCGTCGGGGCGCGGGCCCGGCGCATCGAGCAGCTGCTGCATCGCGCGCGCGGCGCCGGTGTCGGGGTCGAGCCCGGCGTCGATCGTCACTTCGTACGCAGGATCGAACAGCCGCCCGGCCTCGAAGAACGCGCGCCGGTAGCCGATCGCGCGCTGCGCGATGCTGTAGTGCGCGGCCGATCCGCCGATGAACGCGATCCGCGAGCGGCCGGTGGCGAGTAGATGGCGCATCGCGAGCGCCGCGCCCGTCGCGTTGTCGATGTTCACCGAGCGCAGGCCGGGCGCCCACAGGTCGATCAGCACGAGCGGGCGGCCGGTCGCGGCGAGCGCCTCGATCGTCTCGGGCTCGATGAAGCCGGCCACCGCGATCGCGTCGGGGGCGTGCGGGCGCATCTGGCGCAGCACGTCGTCGTTCGGGCCGACCGTGAGCAGCGTCGGCACGATGCCGCGCTCGCGGCACGCGTCCTCGACGCCGTGCAGCACGTGCGAGAAGAACGGGCTGGCGGGAAAGCGGTTGTGCTGGCGATGCAGCAGGAAGGTAAGCCGGCGGATGCGCGGACGCAACTGGGCCGGGTCGTAGCCGAGCCGCTGCGCGATTTCGACGATGCGCGCGCGCGTGGCTTCGGACAGGCCCGGCTGGTTTTTCAGCGCGCGGGAGACGGTGCCGATCGAGACCTCTGCCGCCCGCGCAACGTCGCGAATGGTGGTGCCCATCGTTCGGGATCCGATTTGTTTAGGGTGACGGCGATTGTATAGTAAAACGCCGTACCTAATTAGGGCTGGATAGCCGGGGAATACCCGGAAATAATGGGTTTTTTACGCGCTAATCTGCGAAAACGCCGTTACTAAAAATACTAAACAAATCGCGGAAAAGGCAAGGTGATCGCGCGGAAAGGGGGCTCGGAAGGCGGCGCGTCACATGGGCGGGCCGGATGTTCGACGCAAAGGGCGGACGCTCGACAGTCCGTCACCGTCGATCGGGGCGCCAGGGGCGCGGGAAGGGCCGCACCGTCGATGCTGTTCGGGCAGCCGACGGCCCGTCTGCTGCAGGCAGCCTGCCTGCGGTCGGTTGCCGCCCGCCGTTCAGCCCGCCGCCGCGTGCGGCGGCTCGCCGCGCTCCCGCAGCGCCGCGCGGCCCGCGTCGAGATCGACGACCGCGAGCCCGCCCGGCTGCTGTTTCGCGCGCCGTTTCGCGAGCGCCGCAACCGACGCGATCTCGTCGCTGCCGTAGCGCATCGCGCCGTTCGCACCGGCCGGCACGCCAACCGCGCCGATCGCCATCGTCACGAAACCAAAGAACGCGGGGTTGCCGTGGCGGTCCTCGCCGCGCAGCCCGCCCGCCAGCCGGTCGGCCTGCGTGTAGAAGCGCTGCGCGCCGTCGTTGAAGCGCGCGATCGCGTCGGCCGCACGCGTGCGCCAGTCGTCGCGCTGGAACAGCACGAGGAAATCGTCGCCGCCGACGTGCCCGAGGAAGTCACGCTGCGGATCGCACACGCCGGCCAGCACGGTGGCCGCGAACTTCAGCACTTCGTCGCCCTGCCAGTAGCCGTACTGGTCGTTGAACGGCTTGAACTGGTTCAGGTCGACGTAGCACGCGTGGAAACCGGCGTCGCGCTCCAGCAGGCGGTCGATGTGCGCGCTGATCGGGATGTTGCCGGGCAGGAAGGTCAGCGGATTCGCGTAACGCGCGGCCTCGATGCGCACTTCGGTCACCGCGCGCACGAGACTCTCGCCGGTGCCGAGCCCGACGTAGCGGCCGTGTTCGGTGATCACGAAACCATCCGCGAGATAACGCTGGTCATGGCTTGCGAGCAGCATCGCGAGCTGTTCGACCGTCGTCGCGTTGTCGATCATCAGCGGCGCGTCGTTCGCGAATTGCAGGCACGGCTTCTTGCCGAACACCTCGCGGTGGTACGGCAGTGCGAAGCGGTCCATGAAGCCGCGCCGGTTCACGAGCGCGACCGGCCGCCCGCGTTCGACGAGCGCGACCGCGTGCAGGCCCGGCATCCGGTTGAACAGGTCCAGCACGTCGTTGCTGCTCGCATCGCGCGGCAGCGCGGGCGCCGGGACCAGCATCTTCGCCGCGATCGTGCCGGCCGGCCGCACGGTGCGCGTGGCGCCCGGGAACACCGCGATGTGCGGGGTGCGGATCGCGTCGCGCGCGGCCGGCGCGACGACCCGCGGCGGATGCGCGTTCGGCCGGCCGAGCAGGAAGCCCTGCACGCAGCAGATGCCCATGTCGCGCACGACCATCAGGTCGCACGCGTTCTCGATGCCTTCCGCGATCAGCTGCGCACCGCTCGCCTGCGCGAAGTGCTGCATCGCCCTGACCGCCTCGAACTTGAGCGGGTCGCGGGCGATGTCGTGGATGAAGAAGCGGTCGATCTTCACGACGTCCGGATGCAGGCGCAGCCACAGGTTCATGCTCGCGTTCGCGGTGCCGTAGTCGTCGAGCGCGAACTGGATGCCCGCGTCGCGCAGCGACGCGACTGCCGGCTCGATGCGCGCGATGTCCGGTATCGCGGTCTGCTCGGTCAGCTCGATCACGATGCGCTCGGCGCCGACCCGTGCGCGGCCGAGCAGCTGCCGCGCGCGCTCGCGTTCGCGCGCGAGTTGCTCGATCGTGCCCGCGCTGAAGTTGAGGAACAGCTTGCCGTCGCAGCCGAGTGCCGCGAACGCGTCGAGGCACGTGAGCGCGGCCGCCTGTTCGAGCGCGACGGTCGTGCCGTCGCGGGCGGCCTGCGCGAACAGCGCGGCCGGCGGCTCGAGATCGGTGCCGCGCGGGCCGCGGATCAGGCCTTCGTAACCGACGACCGTGCCGGATCCGAGGTCGACGATCGGTTGGAACACGGCGGCGAGCGCGCGCTCCGCGATCAGGCGCGTGGTGGGGGCGGCGGACGAATCGGGATGGGGCGCGGGCATTGACGAGGACGGCAGAGACGATGGGACGCCCGACTTTAACGGCAGCGCGTGCAGAGAATTGAATGAAGATTTCGTGACGCGATGCACGTTGCTGGTGCATGCGCCGCGGCGGGCTGAAGGGACGCGGCGGCGCGGTGGTAGAGGCTGAGGCTGAGGCTGAGGCTGAGGCGGGAAGGCGGGAAGGCGGGAAGGCGGGAAGGCGGGAAGGCGGGAAGGCGGGAAGGCGGGAAGGCGGGAAGGCGGAAGGCGGAAGGGCGGAAGGCCGAGAGCCGAGAGCCGAGAGCCGAGAGCCGCGGGACGGAAGCAGAACGGCGAATACCCAGCGGCGGCCAGCCATGCCGGCCGCGCCCTCCCGCGTCAGTGCTTGCCCGCGTTCAGCGCACCCTGCGTGCGCGCCGTCCCGGCCGCGGCGCTCTCGCCGTCACGCTCGCCGCTCATGTCGCGCGCGCCCCAGCGCTGCGCGAGCGCCGCGCACGCCATCAGCTGGATCTGGTGGAACAGCATCAGCGGCAGCACGATCGCGCCGACCGCCTGCGCGGAGAAGATCACCTTCGCCATCGGCACGCCGGCCGCGAGGCTCTTCTTCGATCCGCAGAAAATGATCGTGATCTGGTCGGCCCGGTTGAAGCCGAGCCGCTTGCTGACGACCGTGGTCAGCACCAGCGCGATCACGAGCAGCACGACGTTGACGACCAGCAGGCCGCCGAGCGCGCGCGCCGGAATCTGGTGCCACAGCCCCTGGTTTACGGCCTCGCTGAACGCGACGTAGACGACGAGCAGGATCGAGCCCTGGTCGACGAAGCGCAGCACGCCGCGATTGCGGTCGATCCAGCCGCCGATCACGGGCCGCAGCAGCTGGCCTGCGATGAACGGCACGAGCAGCTGCATCACGATGCTGCCGACGGTGCTCCACGGCGACGCGGCCGCGGCCGACTGCGACGTGATCATCAGCCCGACGAGCGCCGGCGTCACGAAGATCCCGAGCAGGCTCGACGCGGACGCCGCGCACACGGCGGCCGGCACGTTGCCCTTCGCGATCGACGTGAACGCGATCGACGACTGGACCGTCGACGGCAGCGTGCACAGAAAGAGCACGCCGGCATAGAGCGTCGGCGTGACGAGCGGCTGCAGCACGGGCTTCAGCGCGAGGCCGAGCAGCGGGAACAGCGCGAACGTGCTGAGCAGCACGACCGCATGCAGCCGCCAGTGGGTCGCGCCCGCGACGACGGCTTCGCGCGACAGCTTCGCGCCATGCAGGAAGAACAGCAGGCCGACCGCGATGTTGGTCGCCCAGTTGAACGCATGGGCGGCCGGGCCGCGGCACGGCAGCAGGCTCGCGAGCACGACGGTGCCGACGAGCGCGAGCGTGAAGTTGTCGGGAAGGAAACGGGGACGGGCCATCGGGAAACTCGATTCGGAAACGGCGGGCGCGCACCTCGCGCGTGAAGCCGATATTGTCCCGATTGACTATTCAATACGCAAATTCATTGTGCGAATCAATTGATGAATCGATTGCATGCAACAGCGGGCGTCCGCGGCGGCCCGCTGTTGCGCAAAATGGCAGAAGAATGTTCTGCCACGATTGCGCCATGAAGTGAAAAAACCTAGCAGTAACATGGTGTTACACCGATGCCCGCGACCTAACACTTTTTGGCTCGACACCGTTTCGGACCGCTCATAAATTACTGCTGAAAGGCTTGCGTTGGCTGGAAACGGCCGGCGGCGAGCGGTAACAGGCACTGAATGATGACGGAACGGGTGAAACTGAAGGTCGGACGATGGGTGGCGGGCGTGCTCGGCGCGCTGCTGGTGCCGCTCGCGCTCGCGCAACCGCCGCACGGCGGCCAGGCGTTCGGCGGCCACGGCTTCGGTCACGGTTTCAGTCACGGTTTCGGTGGCGGCGACATGCACGCCTATGGCCGGCCGGCCGGCAACGCGCCGGTCTGGCGCAGGGCACTGCCGCCGGGCGGTGCCGGCGCGCGTGCCGGCGGCGTGAGCGGCTATGGTTCCCGCTGGGGGCTGCGGCCGACGCCGTCGTACGGCCATTACGCCGCGCAGAGCCCGTATCGCCCGATCAGCGCCGACTCCCGCCAGATGCCGCGGCCACCCGGCGGCGGCAACGTGCCGCTGCGTGCCGGCTCGATCCGCGCCGACGTCGCGCGCTACAACGAGGAGCGCGGCGGCCGTCCGATGCCGCCGCCTCGCGCGCAGGAAGAACCTTCCCACTCGCCGTTTTTCTCCCCGTTCTACCGAAACTGAGCGCCCTGCGCGTTCGCTGAGCGCCCCGCGCGTTCGTTCCCCCCCGCCGGCTGTGATGCGAATTCGCCACAGTCGCGCGCAGATTTCCGCTGATTTTCCCGCAGCATTGCGCTATCTTTCGCGCCCGGCACGCGCGCGCCCCGCGGCCGTCCGGTCGCGTGCCCGCTCCGCGCGGGGCCGCTGACGCGCGCCCGGTCATGTGTCGATTTCGCGAAGTTAATGCCGTCGCTATACCCGCAATAAGTGCGCGCAATTTTGACCGGACAAATGATCCGTAAAGATGGCTGCGCCCCATACGACGCAAGCAATCGGCTCCAAAAACAACGCTCGCGCCACTTATCGACTATTCGACAAAACCTGGAGATCCCATGAAAGCATTCGCTCGCCGTGCGTCGCGCACGTCCGTCAAGCTGATCGCCGCGGCCGCCTGCGTGGCGGCAACCGCACCCGTCCACGCGCAGTCGAGCGTTTCGCTCTACGGTCAGGTCGACGAATGGGTCGGCGCAACCAAGTTCCCGGGCGGCAATCGCGCATGGAACGTGTCGGGCGGCGGGATGTCGACGTCGTACTGGGGCCTGCACGGCGCAGAGGATCTCGGCGGCGGCTACAAGGCGATCTTCACGATGGAAAGCTTCTTCCGTGCGCAGAACGGCCAGTTCGGCCGCTTCCAGGGCGACACGTTCTTCGCGCGCAACGCGTACGTCGGCGTCAGCTCGCCGTACGGCACGGTGACGGCGGGCCGCCTGACGACGCACCTGTTCCTGTCGACGATCCTGTTCAACCCGTTCTACGACTCGTACACCTTCTCGCCGATGGTGTACCACGTGTTCCTCGGCCTCGGCACGTTCCCGACCTATCCGAGCGACCAGGGCGCGGTCGGCGATTCGGGCTGGAACAACGCGCTGTCTTACACGTCGCCTTCGTTCGGCGGCCTGAATTTCGCGGCGATGTACGCGCTCGGCAACACGGCCGGCGACAACCGCTCGAAGAAGTGGAGCGCGCAGTTCAACTACGCGAACGGCCCGTTCGCGGCGACCGCCGTCTACCAGTACGTGAACTTCAACAACGGCCCGCAGGACCTGAGCTCGCTCGTAACCGGCATGAAGAGCCAGGGCATCGGCCTGGTCGGCGCGACCTACGACCTGAAGTACGTGAAGCTGTTCGGCCAGTATATGTATACGAAGAACGACCAGGTCGCGGGCAGCTGGCACGTGAACACCGCGCAGGGCGGCGTGTCGGTGCCGCTCGGCGTCGGCAACGCGATGGCGTCGTACGCATACTCGCGCGACGCGGGCGGCCTAGACCAGACGCGCCAGACCTGGGCCGTCGGCTACGACTATCCGCTGTCCAAGCGCACCGACGTCTACGCCGCGTACATGAACGACCACATCAGCGGCCTGTCGAGCGGCAACACGTTCGGCGCCGGCATCCGCGCGAAGTTCTGACGATTCGTTCGCAGGGCGCGCACACGCAGCGCGCGTCCCGCCTGCCGGCTTTCCGCCCCAAAACGGCGCCGCCATCCGCGGCGCCGTTTTGCTTTTGTTGACCTTTTTGTTTCCTCGCCTTTGTTACCCTATCTCGTAATTGCATGATTCCCAGGAATTGCGAGCTAGTTCGATGGATACCCTCGTCAGCATGAATGTGTTTCGCTACGTCGTCGAAGTGGGCAGCTTCGTCGGCGCGGCCGAGCGCATGCAGATGTCGGCCGCGATGGCGAGCAAGCACGTGATGCATCTCGAGCAGCAGCTCGGCGCGCGGCTGCTGCATCGTACGACACGACGTGTCGCGCCGACCGAGGCGGGACGCGAATACTATGAGCGCCTCGTGCAGGCGCTGTCGGAACTCGACGAAGCCGGACAGGCGGTCGGCGCCGCGAGCGTCGTGCCGCAGGGCCGCCTGCGCGTGACGTCGCTGTCCGCGTTCGGATTGCGGCACGTGATGCAGGCCGTCACCGACTATGCAGGCCGGTTCCCGGACGTGACCGTCGACATGACGCTGTCCGATCGCGTGGTCGACCTGATCGAGGAAGGCTATGACGTCGCGGTGCGCGCGGCGCCGAACGGACTGAAATCGTCGTCGCTGGTCGCACGGCAGATCGCGACCGCGCACATCTTGCTGGTCGCGTCGCCCGCGTATCTCGAGAAGCACGGCACGCCTCAGACGATTGCCGATCTCGCGCACCACAACTATCTGCGCCGCGATTCGAATTCGACGATGCTCGATTCGCTGGTGATCGACGCGGCCGCCGCGTCGCGCGTGAGCCTGAACGGCAACCTGATCGTGAACCATCTCGAAGGGCTGCGCGCGGCCGTGCTCGCGGGCGCGGGCATCGCGCTGCTCGGCACCGAGGTGGTCGGCGACGACATCGAATCCGGCCGGCTCGTGCCGGTGCTGCTCGACTCCGTGCCGCCGCACGAGGCGCCGATCTATGCGGTGTACGCGAGCCGCCGCCATGTGTCCGCGAAGGTGCGTTCGTTCGTCGATTTCCTCGCCGCGCGATTCGAAGGGCAGTCGCTGTGCCCGTCGATCGAGTCGCGCCTGCGCGTGTTGCCGATCACGCGGATCAAGCGCGCGGGCTGAGCGGCGCCGGCCGTCCGCGGGTGGACATGAAAAAAGCGCGAGCCGTGTGCGGTTCGCGCTTTTTTGTTGAGGCCGGCATCAGGCGCGGCGGTGGAGCAACCCGCCGCCTGCTTCAGCGGGCGATGCCGAGCCGTGCCTTCGCGTCGTCGTACTCGCGCTTCAGCCGCTCGACGAGCGCGCCGACGCTCGGCAGGTCGTCCATCAGGCCGACGCCCTGGCCGGCGCCCCAGATGTCCTTCCATGCCTTCGCCTTGTCGCCGCCAAAGTTCATCTTCGACTTGTCCGATTCCGGCAGCGCGTCCGGATCGAGGCCGGCCTTCTCGATGCTCTCGCGGATGTAGTTGCCGTGCACGCCGGTGAAGAGGTTCGTGTAGATGATGTCGGACGATTTCGCGTTGAGGATCGCGTGCTTGTAGTCCTCGACCGCGTGCGCTTCCTGCGTCGCGATAAAGCGCGTGCCCATGTACGCGAAGTCGGCGCCCATCGCCTGCGCGGCGAGGATCGAGCCGCCGTTCGCGATCGAGCCGGACAGCACGATCGGGCCGTCGAACATCTGGCGCACTTCGCCGACGAGCGCGAACGGCGAGGTCGTGCCCGCGTGGCCGCCGGCGCCGGCCGCGACGAGAATCAGCCCGTCGACGCCGGCTTCGAGCGCCTTCTGCGCGTGACGCAGGTTGATCACGTCGTGCAGCACGATGCCGCCGTAGCTGTGCACCGCGTCGACGATCTCGCGCGCCGGCGCGCGCAGGCTCGTGATGAAGATCGGCACCTTGTGCTCGACGCACACGCGCACGTCATGCTCGAGCCGCACGTTCGACTGGTGGACGATCTGGTTGACCGCGATCGGGCCGATCACCGCGTCCGGGTGCTTCGCCTTGTGGTCCGCGAGCTCGGACTGGATCTGCGTGAGCCACTCGTCGAGCAGTTCGGCCGGACGGGCGTTGAGCGCGGGGAATGATCCGACGATACCCGCCTTGCATTGCGCGAGCACGAGTTCGGGGTAGCTGACGATGAACATCGGCGACGCGATGACGGGCAGCGTCAGGTTCTGCAGGGCGGCGGGCAATGCCATGTGATGTCTCCAGTCTCGAGGGGCGGCCGGACCCGGCGCGATCGCGCCGGCGCCGGCATGCATGCTTGGCGGTCGAACGGTGCTTCGAGTGTAGCGGCGCAGCGGTGCGTTCATATTGATACGAACGGTCGTGCGATTCTACGCGAGCTTAGCAAGCTGCGCGGTGTGGCGACAATCGAGTGAGTGTTCTCTTTCTACGCATTCGGGCATCTACCGCGCGCAGCAGTCGGCCGGGCGCTCCTACAATATCCGCCATAACAAGCCAACGAGAAAGAAACCATGTCGTTCGACGCGTTTGTACCGTTTCGCGTGACGGTGCAGGACACCGACATCTTCGGTGTCAAAGGAGGCGCGGGGCCGCCGCTTCTGCTGCTGCACGGCCATCCGCAGACCCACATGATCTGGCATCGCGTCGCCGCGACGCTCGCGAATCACTTCACGGTGATCGCGACCGACCTGCGCGGCTACGGCACGTCGGGCAAGCCGCCGAGCGACGCGCAGCACGCGCCGTATTCGAAACGCGCGATGGCGGCCGACCAGGTCGCCGTGATGCGGCATTTCGGCTTCGCGCAATTCCACGTATGCGCGCACGATCGCGGCGCGCGCGTCGCGCACCGGCTCGCGCTCGATCATTCGGCGGCCGTCGAGCGGATGATGCTGCTCGACATCGCGCCGACGCTCGCGATGTACGAGCAAACCGATCGTGCGTTCGCGACCGCGTATTTCCACTGGTTCTTCCTGATCCAGCCGGCGCCGCTGCCCGAAACGCTGATCGAAGGCCGCACCGATGCATACATCGAGCGCGTGATGGGCAATCGTTCCGCCGGGCTCGCGCCGTTCGAGCCGGAAGCGCTCGCCGCGTATCGCGCCGCGCTCGCGCAGCCGGGCGCCGTGCATGCGATGTGCGAGGACTACCGCGCGTCGGCGACGATCGATCTCGAACACGACCGCGCGGATCTCGAGCGCGGCAACAAGGTCGCGTGCCCGCTGCGCGTGCTGTGGGGCGAGAACGGGATCGTCGGCCGCTGCTTCGATCCGCTCGACGAATGGCGGCGCGTTGCGCGCGACGTCAGCGGCCGCGCGCTCGCGTGCGGGCACTACATTCCGGAAGAGGCGCCCGTCGCGCTGATCGACGAGCTGCTCGCGTTCTTCGAAGCGCGCGACGCGGCCGCGTGAGCGGCGCCGGCCGCAGCGGGTGGCGCGCGCCGACGGTCAGCGGCGCGCGGCATCGTCTTCGACGAGGGGCGGCAGGCGGCGCGGCACGGGCGTCGACTTCACGATCGCCGTGCTCGTTTCCGCGCGCTCCGTCACCTTCGACAGGATGTCGTCGAGGTGCTCGATCGAGCGCAGGTAGAGCCGGCAGATGAAGCAGTCCTCGCCGGTCACCTTGTCGCATTCGACGAATTCCGGGATCCGCCGCAACACCTCCTCGACGAGATGCAACTGCCCCGGCAGCGGCTTCACGCGGACGATCGCCTGCAGCGTGTAGCCGAGCGCGCGCGGGTCGAGCTCGACGGTGAAGCCCGCGATCACGCCCTGCGCTTCGAGCCGCCGCACGCGGTCGGCGGTCGCGGGCGCCGACAACCCGATCTGCCGCGCCAGTTCGCTGGTGGCGATGCGCGCGTCCTCGGCGAGCGCCGCGAGGATCGCGCGGTCGGTCGCGTCCAGCGACGCGACGGCGGGCGGGGAAAGGCGTTTCGACATGATCGCTTTGCTTTCGAAGGTGAATCGATTGTTTCGCTTCAGTTTAGTCGTGGATGCGCGGAAAGCAAGTTCCTAGAATCGAAGTCATCTCCTCTCGTCAAACGGAGTCCATGATGGCCTCGAACGAAATCCGCCGCGGTGCCGCCGAGATGGTCGTCGCGATGATGACGTCCGGCACGATCGGCTGGCTCGTGATGTCGTCGCAGCAACCGCTTACCAACGTCGTGTTCTTCCGCTGCCTGTTCGGCGCCGCGACGCTCGCGATCGTCTGTGCGGCGCTCGGCTTCCTGCGCCGCGCATTGTTTTCGCCGCGCATGCTCGCGCTCGCGACGCTCGGCAGCGTCGCGATCGTCGCGAACTGGCTGCTGCTGTTCGCCGCGTATTCGCGCGCGTCGATCTCGATGGCGACCGCCGTGTACAACACGCAGCCGTTCATGCTCGTTGCGCTCGGCGCGATCGTGTTCCGCGAACGGGTCGGCGCCTCGACGATCGCGTGGCTCGCGCTCGCCTTCATCGGGCTCGTGTGCGTGGTGCGGGTCGAGCCGGCGGTGCTCGCGGTACCCGGCGAATATCTCGAAGGCGTCGCGCTGTCGCTGGGCGCGGCATTCCTGTACGCCGTGTCGTCGATCGTCACGAAGCACCTGAAGGGCACGCCGCCGCATCTGCTCGCGCTGCTGCAGGCCGGCCTGGGCATTGTGCTGCCCGCGACGGCCGCGCAGTGGCTCGATCTCGTCGTGCTCGGCGTCGTGAACACCGGTCTGATGTATGTGCTGCTGTACGGTGCGATCCAGAAGCTGCCGGTCGCGATGACGGGCGCACTGTCGTTCGTCTATCCGGTCGTCGCGATCATCGTCGATCGCGTCGCGTTCGGGCAGACGCTCGCGTGGACGCAGGTGCTCGGCGCGCTCCTGATCCTGCTCGCGGCGGCCGGCGTGAACCTCGGCTGGCGCATCGTGCCCGCGCGTCGCGCGGCGGTCGGCAACTGAAACGGTCGTGCGATTCGGCTTGCCGCTACGGCTTGCCGCTACGGCCTGCCGTGCGGCTCGGCGCCGACGCCCGTCAGCGCCGCATCCGGGAACGCCGATTGCGCACGAAACATGCTGTAAGAAGTTGTAGGGAAACACCCGATGCGATGCTGCAGCGTCGCTCGTATGATGCGGGCTGTGACGTTGATCACGTTCACAGGATTCCGATCTCATGCCGTTCGCCAGACAGGCCGAACGGCATTTTTTTATGCGCCGCTCCTGGCGAGCAGGCGCCGCCGCGCGTCGAGCCGCGCCAGCAACGCGCGTCTCGCGTCGTCGTCCGACGCGCGCCATCCCTTGATCTCGTCGCGCGTGCGCAGGCAGCCCGCGCACCAGTCGGTACGCGGGTCGATCCTGCATACGTCGGTGCACGGCGACGCGACCGTCCCGACCGATACCGGCACGGCGCTCATGCGTCGTTGCGCAGCGCGATGTCGGCGACCGGCGCGCCCGTCAGCGTGACGAGCTCCTGCGGCGACAGGTTGAACACCGCGTGCGGATGGCCGGCGGCTGCCCACAGGCTGTCGAGCGCGAGGAGGTCGGCGTCGATCAGCGTGACCGGTTCGACGAGGTGACCGATCGGGCAGACGCCGCCGATCGCGTAGCCGGTGTTGTCGCGCACGAACTTCGCATCGGCGCGGCCGACCGTGCCGACCTGGGCGGCGACCTTCTTCTCGTCGACGCGGTTCGTGCCGCTTGCGACGACGAGTACCGGCAGGCCGTCCGATTCACGGCGAAACAGGATCGACTTCGCGATCTGCGCGACCGAGCAGCCGAGCCCGGCCGCGGCCTCGGCGGAGGTCTTGCCGGTCTCGGCGAGCATCACGATCCCTTTCTCATGGCCGCGTTCGCGCAGCAGCAGCGCGACGCGTCGCGCGGAATCGGGGAGAGCGTCGAATGAAGCGGGTGTCGTCATGGAGTAATCCGTCAATGTCGGGTCAGACGCAGCTCGGCGCGTCGGCCGCGCTCTGCGCCTTGGCGAGCAACGCGCGACCGGCGCGCGACACGTTCGCGCGGCCGATCGCGTTCGAGATGAAGTCGCCGGCGGCGACCACCTGCGCGAGGTCGATGCCGGTGTCGATGCCAAGGCCCTGCATCAGGTACAGCACGTCCTCGGTCGCGACGTTGCCGGTCGCACCCTTCGCGTACGGACAGCCGCCGAGGCCCGCGACCGACGCGTGGAAGATCTCGATCCCTTCGAACAGCGCCGCGTAGATGTTCGCGAGCGCCTGGCCGTAGGTGTCGTGGAAGTGGCCCGACAGCCGTTCACGCGGAAACACGCGCGTGACGGCCGCGAGCACTTCGCGCGTGCGCTTCGGCGTGCCGACGCCGATCGTGTCGGCGATGTCGATCTCGTCGCAGCCGAGCGCGGCGAAGCGTTCGACCACGTCGACGACCGAGGCGACCGGCACCTCGCCCTGGTACGGGCAGCCGAGCGTGCACGACACGCTGCCGCGCAGCCGCAGGCCGGCATCTTTCGCGGCCTTCGCGACCGGCTCGAAGCGCGCGATGCTCTCGGCGATGCTGCAGTTGATGTTGCGCTGCGAGAACGCCTCGCTCGCCGCGCCGAAGATCACCACTTCGTCGGCGCGTGCGGCGAGCGCGTTCTCGAAGCCCTTCAGGTTCGGCGTGAGCACCGAGTACACGGTGCCCGCGCGACGCTCGATGCCGGCCATCACGTCCGCGCCGTCGGCCATCTGCGGCACCCATTTCGGCGACACGAACGACGCGGCCTCGATATTGCGGAAACCGGCGCGCGACAGCCGGTCGACGAGCGCGATCTTCACGTCGGTCGGCACGAAGGTCTTTTCGTTCTGCAGCCCGTCGCGCGGGCCGACTTCGACGATCTTGACGGCGGTGGGGAACGTCATGGTTGTCTCCAGTTTTGTGTAGGGCGGAATTCAGTAGCCGCGCGCGTAGTCGACGATGCCGCCGATACGCTCGCCGCGCTCGAATGCGCGAATCTTGCCGGCGATCTGCTCGACGGCTTCGTCGCGCAGCGTCTCGGCCGAGCTGTGCGGCGTGATCGTGATGCGCGGCGCGTGCCAGAACGGATGATCGGCCGGCAGCGGCTCGTGCTGGAACACGTCGAGCGTCGCCGCGGCGACCTGGCCGCTCGCGAGCGCATCGAGCAGGTCGGCTTCGACGAGATGCGCGCCGCGTGCGACGTTCACCACGTACGCGCCCGGCGCGAGCCTGGCGAAGGTCCGTGCCGACAGGATCCCGTCGGTATCGCGCGTGCTCGGCAGCAGGTTCACGAGCACCTTCGCGCCGTCGATGCACGCGACGAACGCATCGCCGCCCGCGAAGGTTTCGATACCGTCGAGCTGCTTCGGGCTGCGGCTGTAGCCGCGCACCGGCAGCCCGAGCGCGGCAAGCGAGCGCGCGACCTGCGCGCCGAGCACGCCGAGGCCGAGCACCGCGACGGTGAAGCGCGCGCGCGGATGCGGTTCGAGCACTGTCCAGCGGCGCTCGTGCTGCAGCGCTTCGTATTCGTCGAAGCGGCGCAGGTAGCGCAGCACCGCGTGCGTCACGTATTCGATCATCTGCTGTGCCATGCCCGAATCCTCGAGGCGCACCAGCGGCACGTCGCGCGGCAGCGTGCCGGGATGCGCGCGGTCGAGCGCGAGCAGCGCGTCGACGCCCGCGCCGAGATTGAAGATCGCGCGCAGCCCGTCGCGCGGCGCGAACAGCTCGCGCGGCGCGCGCCATACGAGCGCGTAGTCGGCGGCGGCCGTGTCGCCCGGTTGCCACGCGCGCAGCTCGGCCTCGGGCAGCGCCTGCGCGATCGCGTCGCGCCATGCGCCGGCTTCCTGATGCGGCGAGTAGAACAGGATCTTCATGCGCTTACTTCGCGAACAGTTGGCCGATGTCGGCGAACGCCTTGAACTCGAGCGCGTTGCCGCACGGATCGAGGAAGAACATCGTCGCCTGTTCGCCGACCTCGCCCTTGAAGCGGATGTGCGGCTCGATCACGAAGCGCGTCTGCGCGGCCTTCAGTTTGTCGGCGAGCGCATGCCATTCGTCCATCGACAGCACGACGCCGAAATGGCGCACGGGCACGTCGTCGCCGTCGACCGGGTTCACCGCGCTTGCGCCGGTCTCGTGCGGCGCGAGATGCGCGACGAGCTGGTGGCCGAAGAAGTCGAAGTCGACCCAGTGCTCCGAGCTGCGGCCCTCCGGGCAGCCGAGCAGGCCGCCGTAGAACGCGCGCGCGTCGGCGAGGCTCGACACGGGAAAGGCGAGATGGAACGGGCGCAGCGCGCCGGCGGGCGTAGCGGACATCGGGCGTCTCCTGTCGATCGGAACCGGCGCGGCGGCCGGGTTCGATCCGATGCATGGCAAGCGGGAAGCCCACATTCTACGGTTTCGCGGCGCATTGCGCCGCCGCGAGGCCGCCGGCCCGCGCCGTGCGGCCTGCGGCGGGGGCTGCCCCGGTGGCTGTACCCGGTGGCCGTCCCCGGATGGCCGTCCCGCTCAAAAGCAAAGCACGAAATATTGGTTCGGCCGCCGAGGGCGGCGCGCCACAATCGAACCTCGTCTCCAAGCAAAGCAAGCGAGGGCAATCATGCGCGCATGCAGCAAATCGGCGTGGCCGCCGCGGCTCGTGACCGTTCCGGGCCTGCACGGCAGCGAAGGCGCCCACTGGCAGACCTGGCTGGAGCGGCAGTTCCCGCGTTCGCTGCGGGTCGAACAGGCCGACTGGGACGCTCCCGATCTGGCACGCTGGGCGCAGTCGGTGCGCGCGCTGCTCGACCGCGAGCGCGGCCCGTTCGTGCTGGCCGCGCACAGCTTCGGCTGCCTCGCGGCCGCGCATGCGCTCGCGCAATGGCCGCAGGCGGCCGACGTCGCGGGCGTGCTGCTCGCCGCACCGGCCAGTCCGCAGAAATTCGCGTTTGCCGGGCCGTTCGACCCGCGCCGGCTCGCGGTGCCGTCGATCGTGATCGGCAGCGAGACCGATCCGTGGATGCCGCTCGCCGATGCGCGCACGCTTGCGCAGCGGCTCGGCAGCGCGTTCGTGAACCTCGGCGATGCGGGACACATCAATACCGCGGCCGGCTTCGGGCCGTGGCCGCGCGCGAAGTATTTCATCGACACGCTGGTGCATTGCGCGGCGCCGCTGCGCTTTCGCGACGCGGACGACGGCTTCGACGCCGCGCGCGTCGACCGCGCGCTCGCGCACGCGATCTGACGTTCACGGGCACGCGCTGCGCGGCGGCTGCCGCGCGCCGTCGTGCCGCCGCGCTTACGACGCGGAGACGGGGTGCACCGCGGCCGGATCGGAGTAGCTCGATCGGCCGTTCTCGACGTGGCCCGCGAAGCGGCGCGAGAACGTGCCGTTCGCGCCGTCGCTCACCGTAACGTCATACCAGTGGTGGCTCGACGCGAGCGCCCATTGCTCGACATGTTCGTCGCCGCCGTGCAGCGTCACGTGGCGCGCGGGCGCGCCGTACGCGTTGTCGGCCAGCGTCAGCGTGACGTGACCCGCGCCGTGGTTGCGCAGCTTCAGGTACAGGTTGCCGTTCGCGATGTCGTAGCCGGCCTTGACCTCCGGCTGCGCGTGGTTGCGGCGGTGCGCGGCCGCGGCCGACACGTTGCCCGCGAACATGCGCACGAAACCGTTCGGCCCGTACACCGAGAACGCATACACGCCGTTCGTTTCCGTCAGGTCGAAGTCCGCGTGCAGTACGCGGCGCGCACCGACCGTGTAGCGCCACGGGCCGTCGGTGCGGTTCGTCGCGTACACCTGGAAGTGCGCGCCCTGGTTGCCGCGGTTCGCGAACTCGATGCGCAGCGTGTTGCCGCCGTAGATGCTCGCGTTCACATGCAGCTCGTAAGGCAGCGCGCGCGCCGGCCGCACGCCGGGTTCCTGCGGGTCGATCGGCGACGGCGTCGCGGGCACCGTCGGCGCCGGTTGCGACGTGCATTGCTGGTCGGCGATCGAACGGTACTGGCTCGTATCGGGCAGCGACGGGAACGAGGCGTCGGACGAGCGGAAGTCGAACGCGGCCGTGAGGTCGCCGCAGACGCTCCGGCGCCACGGCGTGATGTTCGGCTCGTCGACGCCGAAGCGCTCGCCGATGAAGCGGAGCACCGACGTGTGGTCGAACACCTGCGAGCACACGAAGCCGCCTTTCGACCACGGCGACACGACCGTCATCGGCACGCGCGGCCCGAGGCCGTACGGCAGCCCGTCGGCGGTGTAGCTGCCGCCGCGGCCGGGGTTCACGACGGTGTGCAGCTCGCCGTCGGTCGTCACGGTCGATGCGCCCTGCGCGGCGGATGTCGGCGGCTGCGGCGGCACGACGTGATCGAAGAAGCCGTCGTTCTCGTCGTACATGATGAAGAGCACGGTCTTCGCCCACACGTCCGGATTCGACGTCAGCGCGTCGAGGATCTGCGACGTGTAGTTCGCGCCGTACGCGGGCGTGTATTTCGGATGCTCGGAGAACACGGCGGGCGGCAGCAGCCACGACACCTGCGGCAGCCGGTCGTTGATCACGTCGTCCTTCAGGTTGTCGAGCGTGCGCACCGTCTGCGCGCGCTGGTACAGCGGCGAGCCCGGCTTCGCGTTGATGAAGTTCGTGAAGTTCTGCAGGATGTTCGTGCCGTAGTTGCCGTTGTACGGGTCGGCCCACGTCAGCCCCTGCTGGTAGATCTGCCACGACACGCCGTGCGCCTCGAGCCGCTCGGGGAAGGTCGTCCACGACAGCAGCTGATACGCGGGCGGCAGGTCGCCGTCGACGTAGTCGGCGTTGTCGAGCAGCGGGCCGCCGAACTTGCCGGTCGGGTCGACCGTCCCCGTCATCAGGTACGAACGGTTCGGGTGCGTCGGGCCCGGCAGCGAGCAGAAATAGTTGTCGCACACGGTGAACGCATCGGCGAGCGCGTAGTGGAACGGGATGTCCTCGCGCACGTGATAGCCCATCGTCATGTCGGTCTTGTTCGCGGGCCACTGGTCGTAGCGGCCGCCGTCGATCGCCGCGTGGGTCTTCGCCCACGAGTGGTCGAGCGCGCCGAGGCACTGCGCACTGGTCGTCTTCGTGTCGAGCCGGAACGGCAGCACGGGTTTCGCCGGGTCTTCCTTCGACGGCTGGCACCACACCGGCTTGCCGTTCGGCAGCGGGATCGGGAAGCGGTCGTTGTAGCCGCGTACGCCGCGCAGGTGCCCGAAGTAATGATCGAACGAGCGGTTTTCCTGCATGAACACGACGATGTGCTCGACATCGCGGATCGTGCCGGTGCCGCGCGCGGCCGGAATCGCGAGCGCGCGTCGGATCGATTCGGGGAACGCGTTGAGCGCGACGGCCGCGCCCGCGGATTGCGCGACGGTATGCAGGAAACGGCGGCGGCTGGATGACGTCATGTTATTTCACCTCGGTTCTGCGATCGGGGACGGAAGCAGGTGCGGCGGGATCAGTGCGGCGACGACGCGGCGACGCCGGACGCGCCCGCGTTCGGCGCGGTTTTGGCGTCGTCGTCATCGTCGGGCGGATAGTGGACGACGGGCGGCGCGAGCGGCGCGGCATCGGACGCGGCGGCATTCGCGCCCGCGTCGCTGTTGAACGCGCTCGCGGAGCCGGACGATGCGCCGGCCTGCTGCGAGGCGTCGGCCGCTTGCGCGTCGTGCGGCGCGTCGTCGCTGCAGGCGGCGACGAAGGTGGCGGCACATAGGACGACGAAGGCGGCGCAACGCATGACTTCTCTCCAGGCAGGCGGATCGGGAACGTTTTCGAGTATGCCGATGCGATGCGACGATTCGGTGAATCGTTTGCGACTGGAGCATGATCGCGAAAGGCTGTCGTGACGCTGACCGGATGCTTTCGACGACGCGGCTGCCGTGTTTCAGCGTCGCGGCGTCCTGCGCCGCACCTCGCTGCGCAGCCAGTCGAGCCACGTGCGGATCGCCGCTGCGTGCGGATGATCGGGACGCCACACCACGTAGTGCGCGTACACGTCGGTCACGCGCACCGTCGACACGCGCACGAGCGTGCCGGCAGCGAGTTCGGGTTCGATCAGCGAGCGGCGCGCGAGCGCGACGCCGCGTCCCTTCAGCGTCGCGTCGATCGAAGCCGCGCTCGCCGACGGCCGCACGTGGGCCGAGCCGGGCGGCCATTCGATCGTCGATCCGTTCCTGCTGGTGCTGTATCGCTGGGGGGGCCGCGATCGTGCTCGACATGACGCGGCATCCCGCGTGGACCGCGCATGCTCAGCGCGAGGCCGAGCGGCCGACCGTGCGGCGCGCGCTGTCGCGCGAGGCGGCATGATGGCGCGCGGACGTCGCGGCATGTGCGGCATGGACGACGACGTCCGCGTGTTCCGCGCGATGACGATCGCCGTCGCTATCGCGCAAAGAGTGGCCAGGTCGCGCCTGCGATCAGCGCGGCGGCGAGCCAGACCACGCTCCACGAACTGACGGCGAGCAGCGGCGGAATCGCGAGCGGCGTCGCGAACAGCCCGAGATAGACGATCGTGTTCGCCATCCCGAGCGCGGTGCCCGCGTGGTTCGCGCCCGCGAGCGTCGCGAGCTCGGTGTACGCGACGCCGTGCCACGCCGACACGCAGATGCCGGCGAACACGAGAATCGCGACGATCGCGGCGAGCGGCACGTGCGGGCTGCCGGCGGTCGCGGCCGCGAGCAGCGCGAACGATCCGGCCGCGACGCAGACCGACCCGCGCAGGTACGCACGCCGGTTGCCATGCCGATCGGTATGGCGGCCGCTCCAGACCCGCATCACCATGGCGCCGAGCTGCAGCGCGACCATCGCCGCGCTGATGCCGGCGAGGCCGAGCCGGCCGAAATCGTGCAGGAACACGGTCGCGAACGTGAGCACCGCGAACTGCGGCGCACACAGCGCGCCGATGCCGAGCACGATGCGCCAGACGCGGCCGTTCGCGAGCGGGCTGCGCGCGGGCGCGGCCGGCGGTTGCTGCGCGGCGGAGCGGTGCGCGGCGGCCGGTGCGTCGGGCGGTTCGTGCAGCCAGCGCCACGTCAGCGCGGCCGATCCGGCACACAGCAGCATCAGCGTGCCGTACACCGCGGCGAAGCCCGCATGCGATGCGAGCGATGGCAATAGCGCCGCGCCGACGCCGCCGCCGAGCGGCACGGCCGTCTGGCGGATGCTCATCGCGAGCCCGCGTTCGCGCTCGCCGAACCAGCGCATCACCGCGCGTCCGCTCGAGCCGTTCACGCTGCCGCCGAGCAGGCCGACGCAGCACATCGCCGCGACGACGCGCATGAGTGGCGGCACCGCATACGCGCTCGGGACGAGCAGGGCCGCCATCAGCGCAAGCATCGCGGCGGTTGCGACGAGGCCGGTGAGCAGCACGCGGCGGTCGCCGAAGCGGTCGGCGGCGATTCCCCAAGGCAGCTCGGACAGCGCGACGCCGAAGCCGAGCGCGCCGAGCACGAGGCTGAGCGCGCCGTTGTCGAGGTGGTAGGCCGAGCGCATCCACACCGCGGTGGTCGGAATGCCCGCCGCAGCGGCGGAAAAACTCATGTTCGCGGCGACCCCGGCCGCAAGCACGCGCCAGCGATGGGCCGGGCCGCGTGCGTCGCGCGCAGGCGAGGACGAGGAAGCGAGGCAGGAGGTATCCATGGCGACGGAGCCCGTTCGGAAATTGACAGCGCCAGTGTGGCGACCTACATTTATCCTGAAAATCGGAAAGTTTTTGATGAATCGTTCGATAAAATGGGATGGTTGAAATGTCCGGACAAGCCAATGCCCATGGCGCTGCGTCGCTCGCGGCACCCGACGCCGCGCTGGCCCGGCCGAACTTCGACGTCGCGGCGTTGCGCAGCCTGGTCGCGGGCGTGGATCTCGGCAGCTTCGCGAAGGCTGCCGATCGCGTCGCGCGTTCGTCGTCGGCGGTGAGCGCGCAGATCCGCAAGCTCGAGGAGCAGGCCGGTACGCCGCTGTTCGTGAAGGCCGGGCGCGGGCTCGCGCTGACCGACGCCGGCGACGCGATGCTGCGCTATGCGCGGCGGATGATCGAACTGAACGACGAAGCGGCCGCGGCCGTGCGCGGCGTGAATCTCGACGGCTGGGTGCGGGTCGGCCTGCAGGAGGATTTCGGCGAAGCGATCCTGCCCGACGTGCTCGGGCGCTTCGCGCGTGCGCATCCCAAGGTGAGGATCGAGGCGCGCGTCGCGCGCAACGCCGAGTTGCTCGAGCGGCTCGACGCGAACCAGCTCGATCTCGCGCTCGTGTGGGGCGACCCGGCGTCGGCGACGCTGGTGTCGCGCGCGGGTATCGCCAGCGACGCGATCGCGCAGGTGCCGATGCAGTGGATCGCGGCGATGGGCGCGGGCGGCTTCGGCATGCCGGACGGCGGCGGACCGGCGGATGCGGCCGAGGACGACGGCGCGAGCCTTCGTGCGAGGCGCGCGTCGGGCGAGCCGCTGCCGCTCGTCGTGTTCGACCGGCCGTGCCGCTTCTTCGGCGCGGCGACCGACGCACTCGATCGCGCGGGCGTGCCGTGGCGCGTTGCGTTCACCACGCCGAGCCTGGCCGGGCTGTGGGCCGCGGCGGCGGCCGGCCTCGGGCTGACGGTGCGCTCGCACTACGGGCTGCCCGCATCGGTGCGCGTGCTCGACGCGCCGTCGTCCGGGCTGCCGGAGCTGCCGAGCCTGCCGCTGATGCTGCTGCGGCGTACGTCGTCGGCGACGCCGACCGTCGAGCGGCTCGCGCGGATCGTCACGCAGGCGGTGCGGGACGCGACGCAGGGGGAGGCGGCGGCTCTGGCGGCGTGACGAAACGTTCCGGAGCAGCGGCTCGGCATGTTTGCGCGTTACGGCCTGTCCGTCGTTCTGACGGTTTGAAACAGTTTGGGCGAAGATTCGCCTGATGTCCGAGCCGCGTGTCGCGTCCCGGCCTACGCGACCTCGATGTCCCGGGCGATTGCACCGAGCGTGGCCAGCAGGGCGGCCAGCCGCTCCCGCAACCCTTCGCTCGCCGGCACGAACGGTAGCCGCAACCCGTCCTCGCACCATCCCTGCGCGGCCAGCACCGCCTTCACCGGTGCCGGATTCGGCTCCGCGAACAGCGCGGCAACCAGCGGCTGCAGCGCGACCGACAGCCGCCGCGCGTCGGCGAGGCGGCCGTCGCGCAGCAGCGCGTGAATGCGCACGTGCCATTCGGGCAGCACGTGCGCGCTGCTGGCGATCGCGCCATGCGCGCCGGCACACAGCGCGGCGAAGTTCTGGTTGTCGTCGCCGGAGAGGATCGCGAGCGGCGTGTCGTGCACGAGCCGGCTCATCCGGTCGAGCGTACCGCCGCATTCCTTGATGCCCGCGACGCGCGGGTCGCGCGCAAGCGCCTGCAGCGTCTCCAGTTCGACGTTCACGCCGGTGCGGTACGGGATGTTGTAGACGAGGACCGGCAGGTCGGCCGCGTCGACGATCGCTTCGACGTGGCGGCGGATGCCGTCCTGCGTGGGCCGAACGTAGACGGGCGGCGTGACGAGCAGCCCGTCGGGCCGCAGCGCGGCGAGTTCGCGTGCGCGGGCCGCCGCGAAGTGCGTCGCGCTCGCGGTGAGCCCGACGACGATCGGCAGGCCGGGCACCGCATCACGCAGCGTCGCGAACACGGCGTCCTGTTCGCGCGCGTCGAGCAGGACGCCTTCACCGGTCGTCGCGCCCGCGACGAAACCCGCGATGCCCGCCGCCGCGTAGTGATGCGCGAGCCGCGCGAGTGCGCTGTGGTCGACCTCGCCGTCGTGGAACGGCGTGATGAGCGGCAGCCAGATACCTTCGAAACGTGTGTGCATGCAAAGCCTCATGGTGGAAACGGAGTGGGAAGGAACCGTTCCGCCGGCGGTGTGCCGGAGCGAGGCGTGCGAGCAAGGAGAAAGAAACGACCTGCGTGCATCCCGTCCGGCATTCGCCTGACGGGACGCGACGTCCCCGTCAGTCGAGGAGTCGTTTTTTCAGTTTCAGCCCGGCCGCGCGCGCACCTGCCGCGATGGCGGCAAGGATCGAGGGCGAGCGCAGGGCAGCGGACATGGAGGAACAGTGAAAAGGGCTGAGCGGCGATCTTAACACCGGATCCGGCGCCCGCGCGAGGGGCGCGCGCCGTTTAGCAGGATTCAAGATTTGCTTTGCAGGACAGATTGGAAAGCGCGCCGCGCCCGGCCGCTAGAATGCCCGCTTACGTTTCGATGACAGCGCGTACGCGCGCCGTCACGCACATTCATCACCACTGGAAACGGGGCATATCACGATGGCAAGCATCAAGGGGATCGGTCGCTGGCTGCACACGGGCGCGGCGGCGGCGCTCGTCGTGGCGGCAACGGCCGCGCACGCGGACACGTCGATCCTGAACGTGTCGTACGACGTGACGCGCGAACTGTACAAGGACATCAACGCGAGCTTCGCCGCCACCTACAAGCAGCAGACCGGCGAAACCGTGACGATCAAGCAGTCGCACGGCGCGTCGAGCGCGCAGGCGCTGTCGGTGCTGCAGGGGCTGCAGGCCGACGTCGTGACGATGAACCAGCCGAACGACATCGACCTGCTCGCCGAGCGCGGTCAGTTGCTGCCGAAGGACTGGCGCGCGCGCTTTCCCGACAGCAGCTCGCCGTACTCGACGACGATGGTGTTCCTCGTGCGCAAGGGCAATCCGAAGGCGATCAAGGACTGGAGCGATCTCGCGAAGCCGGGCGTGCAGGTGATCATCGCGAACCCGAAGACGTCGGGCAACGGCCGCTACGCATATCTCGCCGCGTGGGGCTACCAGAAGCAGAAGGGCGCGACCGACCAGCAGGCGCTCGATTTCGAGAAGGCGATCTTCCGCAACGTGCCGGTGCTGGACTCGGGCGGCCGCGGCGCGACGACGACCTTCACGCAGCGCGGCATCGGCGACGTGCTCGTCACGTTCGAGAATGAAGTCGCGCTGATGGACACGGGCGCGTCGGGCGCGGAATTCGACGCCGTGTACCCGTCGGCGAGCATTCTCGCGGAACCGCCCGTCGCCGTCGTCGCCAGGGTCGTCGACAAGAAGGGCACGCGCAAGGTCGCGCAGGCGTATCTCGACTACCTGTACACGCCGCAGGCGCAGGAGATCATCGCGCAGCACCATCTGCGCCCGCGCGATGCGAACGTGCTGAAGAAGCACGCGGCGGAGTTCAAGCCGCTGAAGACGTTCAGCGTCGAGCAGGTTTTCGGCAGTTGGGCGAACGCGCAGAAAACCCACTTCGCCGACGGCGGCACGTTCGACCGCGTGATCGTCGACCGCAAGTAATCACGTCGCACGCCGCGCGCGTGCAGGCGGGATGACCGCACGGCCGGCCGCCCATGTGGCCGGTTTTTTCTCGCCGCACGCGGCGGTCCGCTCCGCATCGCCGTGCATTCCCGGCCGCCGCCTTCGCGTGCTACGCTCATCGCCTCCCTGCTTCAGGCCTCGCGCGATGAACGTCGATTCGTCCTCCCCAACTTTCCGTCGCCGCGGCCGCAAGATCTGGTCGGGCACCCGCTCCGTCATCGCGTACGGAATGCCGCCGCTCGGCTGGCGCGATCTTTATCACCGTGCGTTGACGGTGAGCTGGCCCGTGTTCTTCCTGTCGCTCGCGATCCTGTTCCTGCTGCTCAACGGCGGCTTCGCGACGCTCTACCTGCTGGGCCACGCGCCGATCGCGAACCAGTCGCCGGCAGGGTTCGCCGGTGCGTTCTTCTTCAGCGTCGAGACGCTCGCGACGGTCGGCTACGGCGACATGCATCCGCAGACCGTCTACGCGCACCTCGTCGCGACGTTCGAGATCTTCATCGGGATGTCGGGCATCGCGCTGGCGACCGGCCTCGTGTTCGCGCGGTTTTCGCGGCCGCAGGCGAAGATCCTGTTCGCACGTCATGCGGTCGTGCGCCCGCTGAACGGGAGGATGACGCTGATGGTGCGCGCCGCGAATGCGCGCCAGAACGTGATCGCCGAAGCGCAGGCGAAACTGCGGCTGATGCGCGTCGAAGGCACGCACGAGGGTTATACGCTGCGCAAGATTCACGATCTGCCGCTCGTGCGCAACGAGCATCCGATCTTCCTGCTCGGCTGGAACCTGATGCACGTGATCGACGAAACGAGCCCGCTGTTCGGCGAGACGGCCGAATCGCTGGCCGCGCGCGACGCGTCGCTGCTGATCACGATCGAGGGCTACGACGAGACGACCGCGCAGGTCATGCAGGCGCGCTACTCGTGGACGCATGCGGACATCCGCTGGCGTCACCGCTATGTCGACCTGATGCATGAGGAAGGCGGCATCACGCACATCGACTACACGCATTTTCACGAGGTCGTGCCGGTGGATGCCGATACCGACGAACGCGGTTCGCCGGGTGCGGTGCTTGAGCCGAGCACGGCGGTGCAGGCGCCCGGGCCGGCTGCATGACGGTGGCGAACGGCGCAAACGGCGCAAACGGGCGCCGGCCGTCGGGCGCGGCCGCCCCGGCCGGCTGCCGCGCCTTCACGCATCACGCATGCAGCAGGCGCGCCGCCTCGCGTTGTTCGACCGCCACCGCGCGGCGGTGACCGTCGCGGTCCTCGGCGCGCGCGACATAGTCGCCGAGCACGCCTTCGTGCGGCAGCAGGTGCGCGTCGAACGCGATCTTCAGCGTGCTGGCGAGCAGCAGGTCGGCCGCGGTGAAGCGGTCGCCGACGAGCCAGCGGCTGTGGGCGAGCGTTTGCGCGAGCGCTCGCTGCACGCGCGTGATGTTGCCCCAGCCGAAGGCGACCGGATTGCCCGACGCGCCGGTGAATTTCTCGGCCATCGCTGGCTCGAGGCAGGTGGGCGTGAAGAACATCCATTGCAGGAAGCGGCCGCGAAGCGGATCGTCGGGTGCGATACCGAGGCGGGCACCCGGGCAGCGATCGGCGAGATAGAGCAGCACGGCGCCGGATTCGGCGAACGGTTCGCTGCCGTCGTCGAGTGCGGGCAGCTTGGCCATCGGATTGACCTGGACGAACGCGTCGCTGCCCTGTTCGTGCGAACGCAGGTCGATCGGCACGAGCTCGTAGACGGCGCCGATTTCCTCCAGCATCCACAGTGCCCGGAATGCCCGGGTTTTCGGCCAGTAGTAGAGCTTCATCGCGCCTCCGCGTATGGGTGTGCGTGTCGGTTCGGTGGATGCTCAAGCGTACCCGAGCGCAAGCGGTTCGGACAGGGGCGCGCGGCGAAAGCGGCGGATAGTTGGCTTGATGGCGGCGCGGCGGGACGCGTGCGTTCGGCAGGATGGAAATGGTCGGAGAATTTCCCGCAAAGCCAGATGCGACGGTAATTCATGATTAAACTAGTTATAGATTAACTAGTTATTAATTGAGGTGCCTATGCTCGGCTGAAGTGAGCGCGGCTACACTGTCCTGTCGGCTTCGCAGCAGCAGTGTCGGCGGCCAGCCGCACGAGCCCGGACGATGATCGTCGGCAGCCCGCGAAACGCGAAAAATCGGATCGCCCGCGCGGGTCGCCCGAATGATCGAATTCAAGGCCATGCGATTCGCATGCGGCGAATCGGGCGGTGCCGTCATGCGTTGCATGCCGGTTCGATCGCACATGGAGAACAGCAACGAATGGCGCACGACGATCGCACCACGATCATTCCCCGGCGCACGCCGGAATCGGCCGCGATGCGCGCCGAGCTCAAGCGGGCGATGGCAATCATCGCCCGGCTCAACCGTCTGACGTTCGACGACGCGGACGAAGTCCGGGCATTGTTCGGAGAACTGGTCGGCAGGCCGATGGACGACGGCTTCCTGCTGATCCCGCCGTTCTATGCGACGGGCGGCGCCGATACGCGGATCGGCCGCAACGTGTTCGTCAACCAGAACTGCACGTTCCATGACCTCGGCGGCCTCGACATTGGCGATGACGTCATGATCGGGCCGAACGTCAGCCTCATCACGTCGGGCCATCCGGTCGAGCCGTCCCGCCGACGCGACTTCGTCGTCGGCCGGCCGATCGCGATCGGGAGCAATGTGTGGATCGGCGCGGGCGCGACGATCATCGGTGGCGTGACGGTCGGCGAGAACGCGGTCATCGGCGCGGGTTCCGTCGTGACACACGACGTTCCGCCGGATACGCTGGTTGGCGGAAACCCGGCGCGGATCATCCGGTCGATTGCCGAGTGACGGTGCTTGCGGGTGTCTCCCGTGGCGGAGTGAATGTGGACAACCGGCCCGTCCGCCCACTCGAAACACTGTGTATGCGAACGGTGAGTGTGCGGCCGGAGGCTGAATCCACGGGGCTTCCCGGCATTCGACACCGGTCGCGGGCAGGTGCTTGAGCCGGCGTTGCCGATGCGCCGGCGGCGAACTTCCGCGCGGCGCCGGTTGTGGATATCCCGGCCCCAAATCACTCGACACGCTGTGCCTTTCACCGGTGAGAGCGACCACATGCGGCCGCATGCGCGATGCAGCGTGTGGACAACCGCCACTCCCAACGACGAAAAATGCTGTGCTTTCGAAGGGTGAGCGTCGGCGGCCGATTGCCCGTGAGGCTTGCCTGGTGCGGACTTCCGGGCATCGTGCACGATTCGCGGCGCCGCGCATTCTAACGGCATGCGCGAATCGGCGATAGAGCCGCAAGCGTATCGCGGTGTGGATATCTTGTCGCCGAATTCACTCGAATCGCTGTGTATTTCAATGGTGAGCGTCGGCGGCCGCTCGGCCCATGTGTCGGCTCGCGCGCCCGTTTCCGATCGTCGACACGGTTTCGAGGGTCGCGCATTCTAACCGCACTCGCGATTGCGCGTTCCATTCGAGCCCACGCTCCGATGTGGATATCCGGTCAACGAAACCAATCGACGTGCTGTGTATTCCAGCGGTGAGGGCGCGTGCATGAGGATCGGCCGCGTCTGCGCGAATCAGGATGCGCGGGTCGCCGAGGGGTTGCGGGCGCCGCTGTTCACGCCGAATCGGCGCCTTCGGGCAATATCACGCCCACGCTCACCGTCGAATTTCACAGCGTTTCGAGTGGCCATGGATCGAGCTGTCCACACCCGAATCGATGCCCTCGCTCGATCGTCTTGCCGTTGCTCACCGTTGGCATTCACAGTGTTTTGCGTCGTCGTCGGTCGGGGGATTCGCCCCCGAATCGGCGCCCTCGCTTGATCGTCGTGCCGTCGCTCACCATCGAAATTCACAGCGTTTCGAGTCGTCGCTGATCGATCTGTCCACACCCGAATCGGCGTCCTTGTTGGGTCGCGTGCCGATGCTCGCCGTCGAAACTCACAGGGTTTCGCGTGTCCGCGGGGGGCGATATCCACACCCGTGCCAGCGCGCCGGAACGTTGCGAGGCGGGGCGACCGAGATGTGGATATCGTGCCGCCCGATCGACTTGCAATCCTGTGCATCGGAAAGGTGAGTGCGCACGTCGCATCGACGAGGCAGGGATCCGACGGTGTGGATATCTTCTGCCGACACCGACTCTTCGCGCTGTGGATTTCGATGGTGAATGTCGGAATCCGCTGGAACTGCGGACCGATTGCAGTGTGGACATCCGGCGCCCGACGCAACTCGAAACCCTGTGCAATCGAACGGTGAGCGCACCTGCAGGCTCTGCCCGCAGCCCCCGGCATTGTGGACATCCCGCGCTCGCGACCAATCCCAACGCTGTGCATCCGAAAGGTGAGCACGCGCCCGTTCCCTGGCCCAAACCCTTGTCGCACGGGCGGCGAGCGCCTGCGGCCGCGCCCGCGGCTCGCCTCCTGCCCATCCCCGCCATTTCGAGGCACCTCACCGACCCATCCCGACACACGTCCAACCGCCGCGCAACACCTCGCGCGAAAACTCTCTCAATTCCCGCCCGAAACCTGCGCAGTTTTTCTCGCTCCGAGGCCGCCCGAGCAAGATGAGAAAAAACTTTCTCGTCTCCCCGCGAAAAAATAGAGCCATCCAACCGAACGCCCGGCCGGCGTCGCCCGACGCCTCGGTGCGCGGCCCAGAACAGCACAATCAGGAGACATCCCCATGACCGCCCGCCTGCCCGTCGACGGCACGCCCGCTCTATCCGACTACCGCCTGACCGACAACCTGACCGCCACGCGCGGCCGGATCTTCCTGACCGGCACGCAGGCGCTGGTCCGCCTGCTGCTGATGCAGCGCGCGTCCGACACCGCGCAGGGGCTCAACACCGCCGGCTTCGTCAGCGGCTACCGCGGCTCGCCGCTCGGCATGGTCGACCAGCAGCTGTGGAAGGCGAAGAAACTGCTCGACGGCAGCAGCGTGCGCTTCCTGCCCGCGATCAACGAGGAACTCGGCGGCACCGCGGTGCTCGGCACGCAGCGCGTGGAAGCCGACCCCGAACGCACCGTCGATGGCGTGTACGCGATGTGGTACGGCAAGGGTCCCGGCGTCGACCGCGCCGGCGACGCGCTGAAGCACGGCAACGCGTACGGTTCGTCGCCGCACGGCGGCGTGCTGGTGGTAGCGGGCGACGACCATGGCTGCGTGTCGTCTTCGATGCCGCATCAGAGCGACTTCGCGATGATCGCGTGGCACATGCCGGTCGTGAACCCGTCGAACATCGCGGACATGCTCGAGTTCGGCCTGTACGGCTGGGCGCTGTCGCGCTACTCGGGCGCATGGGTCGGCTTCAAGGCGATCTCGGAGACCGTCGAGTCGGGCTCGACCGTCGACCTCGACGCGCTGCAGACGCAATGGCCGGCGCCGGCAGGTTTCACGCCGCCGGCGGGCGGCCTGCACAATCGCTGGCCCGACCTGCCGAGCCTCACGATCGAGGCGCGCCTCGCCGCGAAGCTCGACGCGGTGCGCCATTTCGCGCGCACCAACAGCATCGACAAGTGGATCGCGCCGAGCGCGCAGGCGAACGTCGGGATCGTCACCTGCGGCAAGGCGCACCTGGACCTGATGGAAGCGCTGCGCCGTCTCGACCTGACGGTCGCCGATCTCGATGCGGCCGGCATACGGATCTACAAGGTCGGCCTGTCGTACCCGCTCGAGATGACACGCATCGAGACCTTCGTCGACGGGCTGGCGGAAGTGCTCGTGATCGAGGAGAAGGGCCCCGTCATCGAGCAGCAGATCAAGGACTACCTGTACAACCGCGCGGACGGCGCGCGCCCGCGCGTGCTCGGCAAGCACGATGCGGCGGGCGCGTGCCTGCTGTCCGAGCTCGGCGAACTGCGCCCGTCGCGGATCCTGCCGGTGTTCGCCGAATGGCTTGCGCGGCACAAGCCGGCACTCGATCGCCGCGAACGCGTCGTCGATCTCGTCGCGCCGCAAATCCTGTCGAACGAAGCCGACGCGGTGAAGCGCACGCCGTACTTCTGCTCGGGCTGCCCGCACAACACGTCGACGAAGGTGCCGGAAGGCTCGATCGCGCAGGCCGGCATCGGCTGCCACTTCATGGCGTCGTGGATGGAGCGCGATACGACGGGCCTGATCCAGATGGGCGGCGAGGGCGTCGATTGGGCCGCGCACGCGATGTTCACCAACACGAAGCACGTGTTCCAGAACCTCGGCGACGGCACCTACTTCCACTCGGGCATCCTCGCGATCCGCCAGGCGGTCGCCGCGAAGACGAACATCACGTACAAGATCCTCTACAACGATGCGGTCGCGATGACGGGCGGCCAGCCGGTCGACGGCAGCATCTCGGTGCCGCAGATCGCGCGGCAGGTCGAGGCGGAAGGCGTGTCGCGCTTCGTCGTGGTGTCCGACGAACCGGAGAAGTACGAAGGCCATCACGGGCAGTTCCCGCCCGGCACGACGTTCCATCACCGCAGCGAACTCGACACGGTGCAGCGCGAGCTGCGCGAGACGCCGGGTGTCACCGTGCTGATCTACGACCAGACCTGTGCGGCCGAGAAGCGCCGCCGCCGCAAGAAGGGCGAGTTCCCCGACCCGGACAAGCGCCTGTTCATCAACGACGCGGTGTGCGAAGGCTGCGGCGACTGCGGCGTGCAGTCGAACTGCCTGTCGGTCGAGCCGCTCGAAACGCCGCTCGGCCGCAAGCGCCGCATCGACCAGTCGTCGTGCAACAAGGACTACTCGTGCGTGAACGGCTTCTGCCCGAGCTTCGTGACGGTCGAAGGCGCGGCGCTGAAGAAGGCCGCGGGCGCGGCATTCGACGAGGCGGCGCTCGCCGTGCGCGTCGACGCGCTGCCGGTGCCGGCGACGCATCTCGACGCGGCGCCGTACGACATGCTCGTGACGGGTGTCGGTGGCACGGGCGTCGTGACGGTTGGCGCGCTGATCAGCATGGCCGCGCACCTCGAAGGCAAGAGTGCGTCGGTGCTCGACTT
The DNA here is from genome assembly GCF_003857965.1 of Burkholderia sp. Bp9031. Taxonomy (NCBI): domain Bacteria; kingdom Pseudomonadati; phylum Pseudomonadota; class Betaproteobacteria; order Burkholderiales; family Burkholderiaceae; genus Burkholderia; species Burkholderia sp. Bp9031. Next base: position 14,963 of record NZ_QTPW01000041.1, on the reverse strand, counting down.
CATGGGCTTTGCGCAGAAGGGCGGCTCGGTGCTGTCGTTCGTGCGGATCGCGTCGAGCGACCGGTGGCTGAACCAGGTGCGCATCGACACGCAGCAGGCCGACGTGCTGCTCGCGTGCGACATGGTCGTCGGCGCCAGCGCCGAGGCACTGCAGACGGTGCGTCACGAGCGTACGCGCATCGTCGTCAATACGCACCGGATCCCGAACGCGTCGTTCGTGCAGAACCCCGACGCGGACCTGCACGCGGATGCGCTGCTCGAGAAGATGCATCACGCGGCCGGCGACGGCTACCTGTCGAGCTGCGACGCGCAGGCGCTCGCCGCGAAATTCCTCGGCGACTCGATCGGCGCGAACATCCTGATGCTCGGCTACGCGTGGCAGCTTGGCCTCGTGCCGGTGTCGCACGCCGCGATGATGCGCGCGATCGAGCTGAACAACGTCGCGGTGCCGATGAACAAGCTCGCGTTCGCGATCGGCCGGATGGCGGCCGGCGACGCGGCGGGCCTCGATGCATTGTGGAACGCACGCCATACGGCGGCCGCGCCGGTCGCGCCGCAGACGCTCGCCGAACTCGTCGCCGATCGCGAAACGCGGCTCGACGCATACGGCGGCGCGCGCTACGTCGAGCGCTACCGGGCGCTGGTGAACGCGGCGCGCGCGAAGGGCGACGATGCGCTGACACGCGCGGTCGCGACGACGTTCTACCGGCTGCTCGCGGTGAAGGACGAATACGAGGTGGCGCGGCTGTATGCGGACGGCGCGTTCCGCACGGCGCTCGAAGCGCAGTTCGAAGGCGTGCCGGGGCAGGACTATCGCGTGAAGTTCAACCTTGCGCCGCCGACGGTCGCGAAGGCTGGCAGCGATGGCGGCGCGCCGAAGAAGCGCGTGTTCGGCCAGTGGATGTGGCCGGTGCTCGGCACGCTCGCGCGCGTGCGCAGCCTGCGCGGCACGTGGCTCGATCCGTTCGGCCGCACGGCCGAGCGCAGGATGGAGCGCGCGCTCGCGGACGACTACGAGACGACGCTCACGCGCGCGCTCGCGGCGACGACCGCCGGCAATGCTGCGCAGGTCACGCAGCTGGCCGACCTGCACGCCCGCGTGCGCGGCTTCGGTCACGTGAAGGTGCGCAACCTCGCGGGCGTGAAGCGTGCGGAACGCGAGCTCGCGCTGCAACTCGGCATCGACGCGGCGACGAGCGCGGCCGTGCAGCACGCGCTCGACGAGATGAAGGGCGCGGGGATGCTGAAGGGCATTCCGGTCGTCGTCGCGAAGTAACGCGAACACGCGCGGATGTGAAAACGGCGACGCCCGCGCGTCGCCGTTTTTTCATCGGGAAGCCGTGCCATCGCAGCGCGGCGCAGCCGCTCAGATGATCCCTCTCTTGCGCGTCGACAGCGCCGTTTCCGACAGGTCGATCTCGCGGATCAGCTTCGTCAGCGTCTCGTCGGAAATCCTGCTTTCGCTGCGCAGCCGATAGAGCACCGAACGTTCCGCGCGCACCGCCGCGATCCGCATCTGCAGTTCCATCGTTTCGGTCTGCTTCGCTTGCGCGCGCGGCGTCGGGCCGTCCTCGGCGAGCGCGGCGAGGCGGCGGCGATAATGGTCCATCACGCGCGCGGAGATGTCCGCGCAGCGTGCGGCGCCCGATTCGTCGAGATCGGCCGAGATCGCGTCGTGCGACGAGTCGATCGCGCGGATCGCGGCCTGCGCGGCGGCCGCGCGCGCGGTGCGCTCCTCGTCGGCGAGCGGGTTGCGCGTCGAGCGCACGCCGCGCAGCAGCAGCGGCAGGCCGATCACCGCGACGACCAGCGAACCGAGAATCACCGCCGATGCGACGAAGATCGCGGTGTCGCGCCCGGGCAGCGGCGCGCCGTCGGACAGCGCGACGGGGATCGACAGCACGCCCGCGAGCGTGACCGCGCCGCGCACGCCGCCCACCGTCATCACCGCGATCGTGCGCACGCCGGCCATCGTGCCCGCGAGGCCGTGGCGCGCGGCGCGGCGGCTTGCGATCCGGCGCAGCAGCCAGACCCACAGGAAGCGGATCGCATACAGCGCGAGCATCATCGCGCATACGTTGAAGATCATCCGGCCGACGAGCGCGTCGCTCGTGCGGTGTGCGTCGACCAGCGCGCGGCCGATGATGTGCGGCAGCTGCAGCCCGAGCATGATGAACACCATGCCGTTGAACACGAACTCGATCAGCGCCCACGTGCTTTCGGCCCGCACGCGCGATGCGACGGTGCTTTTGCGGGAGAAGCTCGTGTAGTTCATCATCATCCCGGCCGACACGGCCGCGAGCACGCCCGACAGGTCGAGGTGCTCGGCGAACAGATAGGCGGCGAACGGCACGAGCAGCGTCATCACGATGCCGGGAGCCGGATCGCCTTCCTGCTCGGCATTCAGGAAGCGCGTCGACAGCGCGCTGAACAGCCACGCCACGATCGCGCCCGTCGCCAGCCCGCCGGCGGCGACGATCACGAACGTGATCGACGCGTCGCGCAGCGAGAACATGCCCGTGAGCGCAGCCGCGACCGCGAATTTCAGCGCGACGAGGCCCGACGCGTCGTTCATCAGCGCCTCGCCTTCGAGGATGTGCATCAGCTGCGGCGGAATCCTGCCACGGCCGGCGATGCCCGACAGCGCGACCGCGTCGGTGGGCGACAGCACGGCCGCGAGCGCGAACGCGATGGGCAGCGGCAACTCGGGTATCAGCCAGTGCGCGAAGTAACCGACCGCGAGTACCGTCATGAACACGAGTCCGAACGCGAGCATCAGGATCGCGCGGCGCTGCAGGTACAGCTCGCGTTTCGGAATCCGCCAGCCGTCCGCGAACAGCAGCGGCGGAATGAACAGCAGCATGAAGATTTCGGGATCGAACGTGACGTGCAGGTTCAGCTTCGGCCACGCGAGCATCGCGCCGAACGCGATCTGCATGAGCGGCAGCGGAAGCCGCAACGGCAGCAGGCGCGTGACCGCGCCGGACAGCGCGACGGCGAGCAGCAGGATCAGGACTGTGAAGACGATTTCCATCGATACGGCAATTGTGGAGAATGAAACGATCGTCCGGAGTTTAGCGTGACGGCGCGACGGCTGCGCTCGAGTGCGCCGGTGCGTATGCACGCAAACGGTGCGTGGTGTCTGCGCCACGCTGGTGCGGCGGTGCTGCACGTTGGCGCGGCGCAGGTGTTCAGCCCTTGCACGGAGCTTGCTTGATGCTTGCGTACCGTCCGGCACCGGCCGGACATCCGAGGATTCGAACATGACATTGCGCGCGCCATCCCGAACACCCGCCGCGTTCGGCCGCACCACCAGGAGGGAGCCATGACGATCGTGCAGCAGGAGCGCCCGGCCACCGCGTCGCCGTATCGTTTCGAGCGGGAGATGAGCTCCGGCCTCGAACGCCTGGTGACGCGGCACCGCGACCTGACGCTCACGACCGTATTCCAGCCGATCTTCAGCCTGTCGCACCAGCGTGCGGTGGGCTACGAGGCGCTGTTGCGCGCGCATGACGCGCTCGACCGCGCGGTGTCGCCGCTCGACGTGTTCGGCGAGGCCGCGCGCCGGGGCGAGCTGCTGCAGCTCGACCGGCTCGCGCAGGCGCTGCATCTCGAGAACTTCGCGTTGCTCGGCGCCGAGCGCGAGTGGCTGTTCCTCAACGTGCATCCGGGCGTGCTCACCGATCCGTTCCAGGCCGCCGCGCTGCTCGCGAACCTGAAGCGGATCGGCATGCCGCCGCGCCGCATCGTGCTCGAAGTGCTCGAACAGCGCGCCGACGACGTCGAGCGGCTCGCCGACGCCGTGCGGGAATTCCGCGCGCAGGGCTTCCTGATCGCGCTCGACGATTTCGGTGCCGGCCACTCGAATCTCGAGCGGATCTGGCAGCTGAACCCGGACATCGTGAAGCTCGACCGGATCATGCTGTCCCACGCGGCGCACCGCACGGGGCTCACCGCGATCCTTCACGGGCTCGTCACGCTGCTGCACGAGGCCGGCAAGCTCGTGCTCGTCGAAGGGATCGAGACCGAGCACGACGCGCAGATCGCGCTGTCGTGCGAGGCCGATTTCGTGCAGGGCTATTTCTTCGGCCGGCCGGCGCCCGGGCTGCCCGACAGCGCGACGGCGACCGGCTGCATCGGCGAGCTGACCGAACGCTTTCGTGAGCAGACCGAAGCGCGCGAGCGACGCGACACGCAGCGGCTCGCCCCGTACCTGCGTGCGTTCAAGCGCGCGGCCGAGCGGCTGGCGGCCGGCGAGCCGCTCGACGAGGTGTGCTGGAATTTCCTCGCGCTCGACGCCGCCGCGCGCTGCTTCCTGCTCGACGCGCGGGGCCGCCAGGCGGGCCGCAACGTCGTGCTGCGGGCGGACCGCGCGCTCGCCGAGGCGCGCTTCTCGCCGCTGTCGGATGCGCAGGGCGCGAACTGGCTGCGCCGGCCGTATTTCCGCACGGCGATCGCCGAGCCCGGGCGCGTGCAGGTGACGCGCCCATACCTGTCGATCAACGAGGCGCAGCCGTGCGTGACGCTGTCGGTGGCCGTGCGCATCGGCGATGCGCAGCACGTGCTGTGCGGCGATATCGACTGGACGGACGAGGAGGCCGACGGCGCATAGCGCGGGCGTCGTGCTGGCGCCGTTCACGGCGCTCGACTAGGATGCGCGAATTGTCCTGACGATTCGCGAGCCGCCGATGAACCGAACCGCCGCATCCTCCGTCCTCCTCGAGGTGATCGCCACGACCGTCGGCGACGCGAAGGCCGCCGCCCGCGCGGGCGCCGACCGCCTCGAGCTCGTGACCGCGATCACCGAAGGCGGGCTCACGCCGAGCGCCGGCCTGATCGAGGCCGTCGTGGCCGCCGTGCCGATTCCGGTCAACGTGATCGTGCGCCCACACAGCCGCTCGTTCGTCTACGACGCCGACGACCTGCGCGTGATCGAGCGCGACGTGCGCGCGGCCGTCGCGGCCGGCGCGAACGGTGTCGTGTTCGGGGCACTCGATGCGCGCGGCGACGTCGATCTCGCCGCGCTCGAGCGCATCGCCGCCGCCGCGGGCGGGCGCGACCTGACGTTCCATCGCGCGTTCGACGTGTCGCGCGACCTCAACGCCGCGTTCGACGCGCTGCTGCGCGTGCCGGCCGTCACGTCGGTGCTGACGTCGGGCGGCCATCCGTCGGTGCTCGACGCCGTCGCGACGATCACGCGGCTGGTGCGGCAGGCGGCCGGCTCGACCTGCACGGTGCTGGCCGGCTCGGGGCTCACGATCGATGCGGTCGGCGATTTCGTTCGCGCGACTGGCGTGCGCGCGGTGCATTTCGGCTCGGGTGTGCGGCCGCGCGGCGAGGTGCTGGCACCCGTCGACGGACCGCGCGTCGAGCGCGTGCGCGCGGCGCTCGACGGCGCGGCGGCGCACGTGTGACGCGCACGCTGAAGCAGCCGCGCGCCGGCGCGGACGCGATCGATGGGCTCGGCGGCGTGTGCTGGCGCGCCGGGAAGATCGCGATTCGCAACGCGCAGCGCAACCCGGCGCAGACGATCGGGCGAAAAAAAGCCGGGGCACGCCCCGGCTTTTTCGTTTGCACGCTGAGTGCGATAGCGCCGCTTACGCGTTCTCCGCCAGTGCGTCGGCCTGGCTCGCGCGGATGCCGAGGCGCTCGAACAGTGCGCGGTCGCGCTGCGTTTGCGGGTTGCTCGTCGTCAGCAGCTGGTCGCCGTAGAACATCGAGTTCGCGCCTGCGAGGAAGCACATTGCCTGCATTGCGTCGTCGAGCTGCTCGCGGCCGGCCGACAGGCGCACGACGGCCTTCGGCATCGTGATGCGCGCGACCGCGATCGTGCGCACGAACTCGAACGGGTCGAGCGGCGCGGTGCCTTCGAGCGGCGTGCCTTCGATCGCGACGAGGTTGTTGATCGGCACCGATTCCGGATACGGGTTCAGGTTCGCGAGCTGCGAGATCAGGCCCGCGCGTTCGCGGCGCGATTCGCCCATCCCGATGATGCCGCCGCAGCACACGTTGATGCCCGCATCGCGCACGCGGTCGAGCGTGTCGAGACGATCCTGGTACGTGCGCGTCGAGATCACCTGGCCGTAGAACTCCGGCGACGTGTCGAGGTTGTGGTTGTAGTAGTCGAGGCCCGCAGTGGCGAGCTGCTGCGCCTGCTCGTCCTCGAGCATGCCGAGCGTCATGCAGGTCTCGAGGCCCAGCTCCTTCACGCCGCGCACCATCTCGGTCAGCGCCGGCATGTGGCGCTCCTTCGGGTTGCGCCATGCGGCGCCCATGCAGAAGCGGCTCGCGCCGTTCGCCTTCGCCGCGCGCGCCGCGTCGAGCACCGCGTCGACGTCCATCAGCTTCTCGGCCTTCAGGCCCGTTTCATGGTGCGACGACTGCGAGCAGTAGCCGCAATCCTCCTCGCAGCCGCCCGTCTTGATCGACAGCAGCGTCGACAGCTGCACCGCGTTCGCGTCGAAATGCTCGCGATGCACCTGCTGCGCGCGGAACATCAGGTCGTTGAACGGCAGCTCGAACAGCGCGACGACGTCGGCAACGCGCCAGCGCTGCGGCGCCGGAGCGGCCACGGGGATCGCGTCGGGTTGCACGGCGGCGGTCTGGGCTTGGGTCATGGTGGTTTTCCTGTCGTGAATGCGGGGATCGGGGCGTCAATGCTGCGCGCGGCGCAGCGTATCGACGAGCGCGGCGATGTCGAGCATCGCCGCGGCGGATTCGGGGGCGGCCGGGCGCAGGTGCGCGATGCGGCCGAGGAGCGGGGCGCGATGCTCGCGCGCGAGCCAGTCGCGGATCGTCGCGACGTTCTCGTCGGCGTACGACATGGCCGGGTCGACGTGGTTCGCGACCCATCCGGCGAGCGTGAGGCCGCGCTGGCGAATCGCGTCGGCCGTCAGCAGCGCGTGGCTGATGCAGCCGAGCCGCACGCCGACGACGAGCACGACAGGCAGGCCGAGCGCGACCGCGAGATCGGCCGTGTCCTGCGTGTCGGTGAGCGGTACGCGAAAGCCGCCGACGCCTTCGACGACGACGACGTCCGCACGCGTCAGCGCTTCGCGGTGGCTTGCGACGATCGTGTCGATGTCGAGCGTCACGCCTTCCTGCGCGGCGACGATGTGCGGGGCGGCGGGCGCCTTCAGCAGGAACGGCGTGCGCAGCTCGGGCGGCAGCACGACGTTCGCGGCCGCGTCGAGCTGGTCGGCGTCCTCGTTGCGCCAGACGCCGTCGCGTTCATACGCGCCGGCGGCGACGGGTTTCAGCGCGGCCGCACGCAGGCCGTGCCGCGCGAAGCCGTGCAGCATCGCGGCCGACACGAAGGTCTTGCCGATCTCGGTGTCGGTGCCGGTGACGAACAGGGAAAGCGGGGCGGTCATGCTGCTGCCTCGCTGGCTTCGATCAGTGCGGCTTCGAGCCGCGCGAGATCGTCGAACGAATGCGCGGCCGACAGCGAGATCCGCAGCCGCGACGTGCCGACGGGCACCGTCGGCGGCCGGATCGCCGGTACCCACAGGCCGTGCGCATCGAGCGAACGCATCGCTGCGAGCGTCGCGTCGTTGCTGCCGATCACGAGCGGCTGCACGGCCGTGTGCGAGTCGACTGGTTGCCAGCGCGTCGTGTGCAGCAGCGTGCGCGTGCGCTCGATCAGCGCGGCGAGGTGCGCGCGTCGCGCATCGCCTTCGTCGCCGCCGATCACCTTCAGGCTCGCCGATACCGCATGCGCGACGGCCGGCGGCGCGGCCGTCGTGAAGATGTAGCTGCGCGCACGCTGGATCATCCATTCGATCACGGTCTCGTGCGCGACGACGAATGCGCCCGCGACGCCGGCGGCCTTGCCGAGCGTGCCGACGTAGATCAGGTTCGGCGAGCGCAGCGCGGCGGCCGCGAGCGCGCCGCGACCCTGCGGGCCGAGCACGCCGAAGCCGTGCGCGTCGTCGACGACGAGCCACGCGCCGTGGCGCTCGGCCAGCGCGACGAGTTCGGCGAGCGGCGCGATGTCGCCGTCCATGCTGAACACGGTGTCGCTGACGATCAGTTTCGTGTCGGCGTCGGACGCGTCGAGCAGCGCGGCAAGCGCGGCCATGTCCGCATGCGGGTAGACCTGCACGTTCGCGCGCGACAGCCGGATTCCGTCGATCAGCGACGCGTGGTTCAGCGCATCGGAGAAGATCGTCGCGTGCCTGGCCGTCAGCGCCGTCATCGCGGCGAGGTTCGCCATGTAGCCGGTGCTGAAGTACAGCGCGCGCGGCGCGTCGGAGAAGCCGCCCGCGAAGCCGGCGAGCTCGTCCTCGAGCGTCGCGTGCGCACGCGAATGGCCGCCCAGCAGATGCGAGCCGCCGCTGCCGGAGCCGTAGCGCTGCGCACCTTCGGCGAACGCGGCGACGAGCGCCGGATGCGCGGCGAGGCCGAGATAGTCGTTGCTCGCGAAGCCGACGATGTCGCGGCCGTCGACGCGCATGTGCGCGTCGCACGCGGTGTCGGCGGTGCGGCGCACGCGGCGCAGCCCCTGCGCATCGAGTTCGGCTAAGCCGCGCTGCAGCGTGTCGAGCAGCGGCGTGGTCGTTTCAGGCGAGGATCGTTTCATCGCACCCCCTCGGCGAGCGTCGCATCCAGCGTGTCGCGCGTGCGTTGCGCGAGCCATGCGATGTCGTCATCGCTCATCACGTACGGCGGCATCAGGTACACGGTCGTGCCGATCGGGCGCAGCAGCAGTTCGCGTTCGAGCGCGCGCTCGAAGAAGCGCCGCGAGAAGCCGCGCGCCGCGTCGCCGTCGAGCGCGACGTCGAGGGCGAACAGCGTGCCGCGCTCGCGCAGGTGGCGCACCTGCGGGTGCGCGTCGAGCGGCGCGAGCGCGGCGCGCATCGCGGCCGATTTGCGCGCGTTGCCGGCGAGCACGTCGTCGCGCGCGAACAGGTCGAGCGTCGCGACCGCCGCGCGGCACGCGAGCGGGTTGCCGGTGTACGAGTGCGAATGCAGGAAGCCGCGCGTCGTGTCGTCGTCGTAGAACGCCGCGAACACGTCGTCGCGCGTGAGCACGAGCGACAGCGGCAGGTAGCCGCCGCTGATGCCCTTCGACAGGCACAGGAAATCGGGCCAGACGCCGGCCTGCTCGCACGCGAAGAAGGTGCCGGTGCGGCCGCAGCCGACCGCGATCTCGTCGGCGATCAGGTGCACGCCGAACTCGTCGCACAGCGCGCGCAGCCCGCGCACGTACGACGGATCGTGCATCGCCATGCCGGCCGCGCATTGCACGAGCGGCTCGACGATCAGCGCGGCGATCCGGTCCGCGCGTTCGGCGAACAGGCGCCGCACATCGTCGAGCGCGCGGCCCGCGACATCGGCGGCCGTCTCGCCCGGCAGCGCGCCGCGCGCATCGGGCGACGCGACCACGTGCGCGTTGCGGATCAGCGGGTCGTACGCATCCTTGAACAGCGCGACGTCGGTCACGCCGAGCGCGCCGATGGTCTCGCCGTGGTAGCTGTTCGCGACGCATACGAATTCGCGCTTGTCCGAGCGGCCGCGGTTGCGCCACGCGTGGAAGCTCATCTTCAGCGCGATCTCGACCGCCGACGCGCCGTCCGACGCGAAGAACGCATGGCCGAGCGTGCGCGCGGTGAGCGCATGCAGCCGCTCGGCGAGTTCGATCGCCGGCTCGTGCGTGCAGCCGGCGAGCATCGCGTGCTCGAGCGTGTCGAGCTGGTCCTTCAGTGCCGCGTTGATGTCCGGGTTCGCATGGCCGAACAGGTTCACCCACCACGAGCTGATCGCATCGAAGTAGCGGCGGCCGTCGCGATCGTACAGCCATACGCCCGCGCCGCGCGCGACGGGGATGAGCGGCAAGCGCTCGTGGTGCTTCATCTGGGTGCAGGGATGCCAGACCGCGCGCAGGCTGCGCGCGACCCAGTCGTCGGTGGCTGGCGTACTCAAGGCAACTCCGGGGGGTAAAACGGCGGCGGGCATCGGACGGGATGCCGCGCGGCGACAGACGGGAAACGCGGTGAGATTAGCGTGTTCCGCCGCACGTTGCACTACCGGTTACAAACGCCGCAAAGCCTTGTCGGACGGGAGTTCGGCGCAGATCCGGGGTGCTCGGAACGGTACGCGCCAGATGCATCGAAATGACCGCAGATGACGACGTTCGAGTGACACCCCCGACAGAAAAAAATCGTCGGGCCGTGGGGCGTGCGCGGGTCAAAAATCGGGGCGGAAAGGAAAAGGGGGCGCGAGGCGCGACGCAACGGATGCGGCGAGCAGCGAATGGTGTGCGGAATCGGGCGCGGCCGAGGATCAGGAAGGGCGCCGGGAAAAGGCTTCAGGGGCGTCGTGAGCGGGGCGCGCTTCGACAGCTCGCATGACCCGGTGAACGCGCATGCGAACGCCGCTGCGGGCCGCGCGAGCGTTCAGGAAAGGGAGAGGAGAAGGGGGGCGGGAAGCACCCGCTCCGGGCGTCGCGACCCGCGCGTCAGCGTGAAGCCAGCGCGCGCGTATCGGCGTCGCCGTTGTCGGCCGTCTGCGTCGCGTTCGCGTTCCACACGACGCGGTCGTTGACCGCGTACAGCCGGCATGCGCCCGCGGCCTGCTTCGTGCAGTTGTCGAGCGCGAGCGCCATCGGATCGTCGCCGCCTTCGGCCCACGACCACGCGCCTTCGGCGGACACCGCGAACGCGCGGCTCGGATGCTGGCTCAGGAAGCGGCGATAGCCTTCGCGGCCGGCCTCGTCGAGGAACGGCACCGCGTCGACCGCATCGATCGACGCGTAGCCGGTCGCATTCGGTTCGTGCGGGTTCGCGACCGCATAACGCACCGAGGTCGGCAGGTTCAGTTCCGCGAGGAACGCATGCACGGCCGGCCACCATACGGGCACGCCGTCCCGATCGACGATCAGCCGGTGCGCGTCGTCCTTGTAGCGGCCGAAGTCGATGAACTGCGCCTGCGTGCCGTGCGACACGTACGCGTCGTGCATCTGCGCGACGAGCGCGGGCGTCCACACCGAATCGTTGTCGCCGTACAGCCACAGCGAGCGCACGGCCGTATGCGCGCCGTACTGGTCGAACGCGTCGACGAGATTGCGCTGCCAGCCGTCGCAGAGGTCCTGGCGCAGCCCGCCGGAGAAGTTGATGATGCCGCGCACGCCGGGCGCCGCTTCGGTGCCGTACGCGACCGACACGAGGCCGCCGTGCGACGTGCCGGCGACGACGATGTGCGACGCATCGACGTACGACTGACGCGACATGTAGCGGACCGTCGCGGCGACGTCGGCGGCCTGCGCGAGGCCGTTCTTGCCGACGTTGCAGCCTTCCTGCTGGTACGTGCCGCCCGACCCGGCGAAGCCCTGGCGGTTCGGCGCGATCACCGCGTAGCCGCGGCGCACGAATTCACGCGCGAACGCGAGCGGCCGGCTGCGCGGCTGCAGATGGAGATCGCCGGTGTTCTTGCCGTGGTTGAAGACGACGAGCGGAAACGGGCCGGGGCCGTTCGGCTTGAACAGCGTGGCCTCGAGCATCACGGAGCCCGAAGCATCGGCCGGAATGCTGATGATTTGCTCGTTGAGGTTCGCGGCGACCTGCGGGAGGCCCGAATTGCCGTAATCGAAGCGCTCGGCATGCGCGAGCGAGCCGCCGGCCGCGGCTGCGCCGACATTTGCGTTCGGCGGCGTACCGGCCTGAGCGGCCGACAGCGCGCACGCCGCCATCCATCCCACCAATACCTTGCTGAACGTGAACGCCATTCGTAAGCCCTGCCATGCAACATGACTAATCTGACGGCCATCCTAGCCCGACAAATTCAGGTTGTGCAATGCGGGAATTACCCGGCGTCTGACACAGCAACTATTTGTCAGCGCTCACTTACATCGCCGTCGACATAGCGCCAGAAACCGTGCTCGTCGCGAGTGAAGCGACTCGTCTCGTGGAGCCGGTACGCGCGCCCGCCGACCTTGTAGCGGGCCACGAATTCGACCTCCGCGTGCCGTTCGTCGAGCGGCGCGTGGCGTTTGACCGCGAGGCCGAGCCAGCGCGGCGCGTCGGGCGCATTCGGGTCGGCATCGAGATCGGCCGGGCAGGTGCGCGCGTCCCAGGTCGCGCGCAGGTAGTCGGTCGCGCCGAGCACGTATGCGCTATACCGGGAGCGCATCAACTCGAGCGCGGTCGGTGCGGCTTCGCCGCCGTCGATGAAGCGGCCGCAGCACGCCGCATAGCGCGGTGGCGGGGCCTTGCCGGCAGGAACGGGGGACGCGCCGCCGCACGGGCACGCGTCAGGTCGGTTCAAAATCATGCGAATCGTGAATTAACGACGCCGAATTGTCATGCCGGCTTACCAGCTCAACTCGACACCGTCGTACTGGAAGAAACGGCCGTTGGCCTGCGACATGTCCGCGCCGGCTTCGGCGATCACGCGGCGCATGCCGGCCACGCTGGTTTCCGGATCGATCGCGGCCTGCGCGCCACCCATGTCGGTGCGCACCCAGCCGGGATGCAGCGAGATGCATGCGGCGTGGCGCGTCTGCAGCGACGCGATGCGCAGCACGTCGTTCAGCGCAGCCTTGCTCGCGCGGTACAGCCAGCCGGTCGTGCCGGTCGCCTCCGCGATGCTGCCCATCCGGCTCGAGACGACGGCCAGCACGCCGCGCGCGTCCTCGACGAGCGGCAGCAGGATCGGCAGCAGCTGCATCGGCCCGCGCACGTTCGTATGCATCACCGCGTCGAAATCCTCCGCGCTGATCGTTTCGACCCCTTCGGTGCGCGGCCCGTACACGCCCGACACGAGCACGGCCGCGTCGAGCCGTTCGCCGTCGAGCTTCCAGCCGAGCGCCGCGATCTGTTCGGGCTGCGCGATGTCGAGCGCATGCGCGTGGGCGCCGAGTTCGCGCAGCGCGGCGAGCGACGCGTCGTCGCGCGCGGTCGCGATCACGTTCCAGCCGTCGCGCCGGTATTGCCGGACGAATTCGCGCCCCAAGCCGCGCGATGCGCCGACGATCAGTACGGTTTTCATGTTCGCCGCTCCTTTGCGTTGCACTGCCGTCGCGGCAGTGCCGGTGTCAGATCAGTTCGATGCCCGTCGTCGCGCTACCGCATGCGTGCAGCGTATCGGTCGGGCGATGCGACGCTGGCGGCGCGGCGCGGCGTCATGATGCGTGTTCGGCCGGTGGCGCGCGGCGCGCGTGCGGCGCGCCGCGTCGGCGTGGGTGCCGGTTACTTCGCGTCGCCGCACGGCTTCAGCGTGTCGGCGACCGCCTGCGCGACGCCTTCGAGCCGCGCGGCATCCGCCGCGACCATGTCGTTGTCGGGCGCATGCTGGCCGCGCGCGGTCAGTGCCGCGACGCAGCGCTTGTAGGTTTCGCCGAGCGCGTCGAAGCTCGACACGGACATCCCGAGGTTGCGCATCCGCCCGTCGTGCACGCCGTACACGAGCCCGTGCACGGTGAGCGACTGGCCGCGCGCCCACGCGTCGTTGACGATCGTCGTGCGGCACACGTTGACGACCTGCTCGATCGAGTTCAGCTCGATCAGGCGGCGATAGCGGGCTTCGCCGACCGGCCATTCGTCGAGCAGCGCCGCGTGGCGTTCGCGCACGTCCTGCACGTGGTGCAGCCAGTTGTCGGCGAGGCCGACGCGGCGGTTGTGCAGCGCGGCGTTCACGCCCGAGCAGCCGTAATGGCCGACGACCATGATGTGCTTCACGCGCAGGATGTCGACCGCGAACTGAATCACCGACAGGCAATTCAGGTCGCTGTGCACGACGACGTTCGCGATGTTACGGTGCACGAACACTTCGCCCGGCGGCAGGCCGATGATCTGGTTCGCAGGCACGCGCGAATCCGAGCAGCCGATCCACAGATATTCCGGCGCCTGCTGGTCGGCGAGACGCGCGAAGAAATCGGGATCGTCGGCGAGCTGGCGCTTGACCCAGGCGTCGTTGTTGTCGAACAGGTGCGAAAGCGGATTGTCTTGGGTATTCATCGGTGTGGATTCCGTTGGCGGAAAGCGGGTCGATAACGGGTTCGATTCGATCGGATCCGGTCGTGCGTCAGGCGGCGCGCTGCGCGTCGCCTGCGCCGTCGTCGGCGTCCGGTGTCGCGTCGAAGCGCGCGGGGTAGCGCACGCTGAAACGAAGCGACACGTCGTACGGGTAAAAATCGGGCAACTCGCCCTGCAGCAGCTTGTCCTTGCTGGCCTGCCACAGCGCAGGCTCGAAAAAGTCCGCGTGATGCTTCATGAAGACCGTCCGCACGCGCGGGTCGCCGAGCAGGAACGGTCCGTAGGTTTCCGGAAAGATGTCGTGCGGGCCGACGGTATACCACGGTTCGCCGGACAGTTCGTCTTCCTCGTTGCGCGGCGGCGGCACGCGCCGCACGTTGCAGTCGGTCAGGTACTCGATCTCGTCGTAGTCGTAGAACACGACGCGGCCGTGGCGCGTGACGCCGAAGTTCTTGTACAGCATGTCGCCGGGGAAGATGTTCGCCTTCATCAGCTCCTTCACCGCGTTGCCGTATTCCTTCACGCCATGCTCGACGTCCGCGTCGCTGCCGTTCTGCAGGTACAGGTTGAGCGGCGTCATCCGGCGCTCGATGTACAGGTGCTTGATCACGAGGTTGCCGTCCTCGTATTCGAGCAGCGACGGCACCTCCTTCTCCAGCTCGCGCACGAGCGCATGGTCGAGCCGCGAGATCGGCAGCGCGACGCTCGAATACTCGAGCGTGTCGGCCATCCGCCCGAGACGATCGTGGCGCTTCACGAGCTGGTACTTCTCCATGATCTGCGCGCGCGTCGTTTCCTTCGGCGGCGGGAAGTGATCCTTGATGATCTTGAACACGTACGGGAACGACGGCAGCGTGAACACGAGCATCACGAGACCCTTGATCCCGGGTGCGATGATGAAGCGGTCGCTCGAATGTGACAGGTGATGCAGCAGGTCGCGGTAGAACAGGTTCTTGCCCTGCTTCTGCAGGCCGACCGACGTGTAGATCT
>NZ_QTPW01000040.1:0-56061 GCF_003857965.1 Burkholderia sp. Bp9031 | reverse complement strand
CAGTCGGGCATCGGTCGCGAGACGCACAAGATGGCGCTGTCGAACTATCAGCAGACGAAGTGCCTGCTGGTCAGCTATCAGGCCGAGGCGCTCGGGTTCTTCTGATCGCTTCGACTTTCGACAAGCGGGAAGCCGGGCGCTGTGGCGAGAGCCGCGCCCCGGCGACCGTCGAGCATCCTTTTCCTGGAACTTGATTTCCAAAGTCAAGTAGCCGGCAGGCGGAAAACCGAATCCGGGAATGACACGCGACTACGACGCAGCTTCGGCCCGTCGAGCCGAAAGAAGCAATTGGGTTTGAAGAAACTCGGCAATCGAATCCAGCCCGGGCTTCTTCTCGGGTGCGATGGCTAGCCGGATCATGAGCTGGTCGTTGATCGGGGTGACCTTGAGCTTGCTCGACGTGAGCGACGATGGGCTGAGCGAGCTCTGCGGAAGCAACGCCGCGCAGAAGCCGTTTTCGACTGCCGCTGTAATGCTATATAGCGCGTTGGAGCGAAACGCGATCCGGTGAAAGGGGGCCTGTTGGGCTGCAAGGCGCAACGTCATGTCGCGCAATACGCAATCGACGTCGAGCAGACCGACTGCCGTGTAGCTGTCCGCACGCCTCTCGCTTCCCACCGGCTCGGCCCAGACCAGTTTCTCTTCCCATAGGGGCAGGCCGGAATCGATATCCACATCCTGCGTGAGAATCGCCAGGTCCAGTTCATTGCTCTCGATCTTCCGTCGCAGCTTCCTGCTCAGGTCGCATTCCACCGAAGGGACCACCGCGGGGAAGTTGTCGTGCAGATAGGGCAGCGCGGATGACAGAAGGGCGGGAGCATAGTCGGCCGGCACGCCGATGCGGATCTCGCCGGCAATCGGCTCACGCAGGAATTCATTCAGTGCCGCGCTTTCGAGACGAAGCATGGCGCGGGCATGGGCCAGCATCTTCTCGCCCGCCGGTGTCACACGAAGACTCTGGTTGTTCCTCTCGAGCAGCCGCTGTTGCACGCACTCTTCAAGGCGTTTGATCTGCATGCTGACCGCAGACTGCGTGAGGTACAGGTGCTCGGCCGCGCTCTTGAGGCTGCCGGAGAGACAGACCGTGGCGAATGTCTCAAGTACATTAAGGTCCAGCTTTCCTCGTCGCATTACCTGACTCCGCTCGCCGCACGTCCATGTCGTTGCATGATTATCCGGTCGGCGATGTGAGGATGCAAATTCCGGGTGCCCATGCGATTTGCTGCGGTAATCAGTGCGGCAATCACGCCGCTGGCGAGTGCCTGTCGCCAGCGGCGTACCGAACGCCTTGCCGACGCTTACTGCATCCACTGCTGCACGAGGGAGCGATGGGCATCGATCCAGATCCTGGTGCCCTTCTCAGGCGTGGTCGCACCTTGCTTGTTGATTTCGGACATCAGGCTGCCAAGCGAGTTGTCGTCCATCTTCCATTTCTGGAGCCACCGCTCGACGTCCGGATGTTGCTTCTTGAATGCCAGGGTTTCGATGCCGTAGATGGAATCGGTCGAACCGAACTCGCCTTTCGGGTCCTTGAGGTACTTCAACTTGTACTTCGACCAGATCCAGTGTGGCTTCCACAGCGTGACGACGATCGGTTCCTTGCGGCTCTCGGCGCGTTCCAGCGACAGGATCATCGCCGACTCGGACGACGGCTGCACATCCCAATCCAGCTTGTAGCTGTTCTTCGCAGTCTCGGTTTCGCGCATCAGGCTGCTGCCGGAATCGATGCCGACAATCTTCGGGCGGCCGTTCGACGCGAACAGGGTTTTGTTCGCGTTGAGCTGCTCGATGCTGTCGACGTTGACATAGTCGGGAACGGCCAGGCCCAGGTTGGCTTCCTTGAACCACGGACCGACGAGGGCAACGCGTTCCTTGACCTTGTCGTAGGCCGGCTTGTCGAGCGTCGGGAGCCAGACCTCGAAGGTCATATCGATTTGCCCGTTGGCGACGCCGTTATAGAGCAGGGCCTTGTCGGCGCTCTGCAGCTTGACGTTGTAGCCTTTCTCGTCGAGGAGAATCTTCCACATGTTCGCGACGGCGATGTTCTCGGCCCAGTTGTTGACGCCGATCGTGATTGCCTTGTCGTCGGCATGTGCAGTACCCGCCGCAGAGAGGAAGACAGCGGCCGGCAAGAGGAATTTCAGTAATCTGGACATCTTCATGGTGTTTCCCTGTTGGAAGGTTTCGGGGCCAAGCTTTGCGTGGGTTGTCGCGCGGCCAATCGGGCCGCGGCGCGCTTCAGGTCATGCAACAAACTTCAGGGAATCACCCCGCAGCACCGGCTTTCCGAGCACGATGTCACTCGCGCGCTCTGCCAGCATGATCGTGGCGGCATTGATGTTTGCACTGGGCACCGAGGGCATGACCGACGCATCGATGACGCGAAGCCGTTCGACGCCATGAACCTTCAGGTCTGTTCCGCTGACTGCCAGCCGGTCTTTCTTCGGGCCGATCTTGCAGGTGCCGCACGGGTGGTACGCGCTGGACGCGTCCATCCGGATGAACTCGTCCAGCGCCTCGGTGGCGCTGACGTCGATACCGGGCATGTCCTCGCGGAAGTGATACCGGCTGAAGGCGGGCTGCTTCGAGAACAGCAGGCCCAGGCGCATTGCCTCGCGCATGACGCGCCAGTCCTCTTCGGTATCCATGTAGTTGGGGTCGATGGAGAGGGCCTCTTCCGCCACGTTCGACTTCAGTCTAACCTGGCCGCGGCTGGTCGGCCGCATCGGACCGACGCCGATTCGATAGCCGTTGGTCTGCCGAGTCGGAATCCAGTTCTTGTCGAAGAACACCGGGAAGAAGTGGAACTGGATGTCCGGATGCGTGATGTAGTCGGCGCTCTTCAGGAAGGCACCAACATGGCATTGATTGACAGAAGCGATGCCGGACTTGAAACCGAACCATTGCACGCCGGCGAGCAGCATCCGGTGCAGTCGAAGCTCGCGATTCAACGAGACGGGCTCCTTGGTCTCGATCTGAATGTGGCATTCGAGGTGGTCTTGCAGGTTCTGGCCAACGCCGGGCAAATCAACTCGTACGTCGATGCCTTTCTCCTTCAGATGTGCGCCCGGTCCGATGCCGGAAAGCATCAGCAGTTGAGGAGAACCGAACACCCCGCTGCAGAGCAGCGTCTCCTTGCGAGCGAGTACGTCGACGATCGAACCTTCATGCAACACCTGGAAACCCGTCGCCCGGTTCCCGATCATGTTGATTTTTCGCAGCGTGCTTCGCGTCCAGATGGTGAGGTTGCCATCGTCCTGACGCGAGTGCAGATAGCCATACGAAGCACTATTGCGGATCCCATGGTCGACGCTCATCTCGAAGCGCGAGACGCCTGCCTGCTGGTAGCCGTTGACATCGCCTGTCAGCGGGAATCCGGCTTCGACGCCGGCGTCGAGAAACGCCTGGTTCAGCGGGGAGAGGCTTTCCTGACGTTGAGCATGGATGAATCCGTCGGTGCCGCGGTAGGCACTCCTGACGTCGCTGCGCTCGATCTTCCGGAAGTACGGCAGGCAGTTTTGCCAGTCCCAGCCGGTCGCGCCTTCCTGCGCCCAGCGGTCGTAGTCGAGCGGGTGACCGCGCAGCCAAGTCATGCCGTTGATCGAGGAGGAGCCTCCGAGGACACGGCCGCGCGGCTGTTGAATGCACCGATTGCCGAGGTTGCGCTGCGGCTCCGTCTCGAACCAGTAGTTGTACTTCGAGGAAGGCTTGAAAATCGAACGAAGGCCGGCAGGCATACGGATGACCCACGCGTTGTCTTTGGGACCGGCCTCTATCAGCAGGACTCGATTGCCTGCGTCAGCGAGACGTCGTGCAAGAACGCAGCCTGCCGAACCGGCTCCGCCAATCACATAGTCAAATTCCAATGCCTGGCTCATGATCACGCTCCCGCAGCGCCACCGCTCTCGTGGTACGCGTACCGCGTCTCGATGGGCGAGGAGATGACCCATTCGGCTTCGGCGCCTTCGCCAATGGTCACGAGGTCCCCTTGAGCGATGTCGAGCTCGAGCCCGTGCTTGAAGGTCAGTTTCGCCTGACCGCGAACGACGAGGAAGGTGGCGCCAGGAACGTATCGATGCGCAAATGTACTGTCGGTGCATTGCCAGGAATCCCAGCCCGCAATTTTCTGTTCGATGTCGCTCGGCGCCGGTTGCTTGGAAACGGAAGGGATGAGGTGAGATGAGGTCATGTCGGACGTATCGGATTCAATGGGGTATGGACGCGAACGGCAGGATTCGTTTGCTCGCAGACGCACAGGCGTGCAGGCCTTTCTCGTGCGGAGCTGCGGCAGGGGTATGTCGTATCGCGAAATCACAGTACCCAGCCGATATGGTCAAAGCAAACGAAACTATCTGATGCGGTGCTTCAAATATTTTGATAAACCGACTCAAGAAGATTCGTTTGCCTGGGCCCGATGTCGTCTACCAGAATTGAGCCGGTACAGGGGATTGACGCTTTCCGGCGGACGATGCGGGACGCCGTTGGCGCAGGTGCTTCCCCTGTCACGCGGTTCGACCATCGAGGTTCGAACTCCGTTTGCGACGACGATGAGTGGCGAGGTTCCAGGCTGTGGAGACAATTGACTACACGAAAGTTTACGCGCGACGCCTCGAGCGGACGCGCGAGATGTTGAAGGCCGAAGGTATCGATGCGGCGGTGCTGTTCGATCCGCTGAATCTGAGGTATGCGACGAACTGTCGGAACATGCAGGTGTGGTCCTCGCATCACATGGTGCGCTATGCCTTCGTGCCCGTCACAGGCAAGGTCGTGATGTTCGACTATGGCGGCGCGCTTCACCTGTCTGCAGGCAATGAGCTGATTGATGAAGCCCGGCCCGCCAAGTCCTGGGACTACTTTGGGTCGGGTTCACGTGCAGAGGAGCATGCAAACCTGTGGGCGGAGGAAATCGCCGACTTGCTCACACAGGTGTGCGGGAAAGGTGCGGTGCTGGGGCTGGACCGTATCGACCTGTTGCCGCTGCGCGCGCTCGACAGGCTTCACGTTCGAACAGTCGATGCGAAGGGGCCGCTCGAGCGTGCGAAGTCGGTCAAGAGTCCGGACGAAG
Organism: Burkholderia sp. Bp9031; assembly: GCF_003857965.1. Classification (NCBI taxonomy): domain Bacteria; kingdom Pseudomonadati; phylum Pseudomonadota; class Betaproteobacteria; order Burkholderiales; family Burkholderiaceae; genus Burkholderia; species Burkholderia sp. Bp9031. The sequence continues at coordinate 50,996 of NZ_QTPW01000040.1, read as the reverse complement.
TCCGGATCATTCGCGACTCGATGCGGGTCTGCACCGATGCCATCGCTTACATGCGCGAGCACGTACGTCCGGGCGTCAGCGAGAACTACCTGCTGTCGCTGCTGAACCAGTACAACATCGAGCACGGTGGCGAGTATCAGGAGACGAGGGGGCTCGCGTCCGGTCACCACACGAACCCGTGGTTTGTCGAGGCATCCGAAAAGATCGTCGAGGCCGGCGAGATGCTGGTGTTCGACAGCGACCTGATCGGCCCGCACGGCGTTTTCGCGGACCAGACGCGATCCTTCGTGATCGGCGATGGGCGGCCGAACAACGAGCAGCGAACGAACTACGCCCTCGCGTACGAGCAACTGCAGCACAACATGTCGTTGCTGCGACCGGGGCTTTCGTTCCACGACTTCATCGACAGCACCTGGAAGATGCCGGAAGTGTACGTACCGAACCGCTACGCTGAAATCGTGCACGGTCTCGGGTTCGGCGTCGAGTACCCGCTCGTGTATTTCCCGCCCGATGCACCCGCTTACCAGTACCCGGGGGTCTTCGAAGAGGGGATGACGGTATGCGTGGAGAGCTATGTCGGCGTGCCCGGCGGTGTGGACGGCGTGAAGCTCGAGCAGCCGGTGCTGATCACTCGGGACGGACCGGTTTCGCTGTCGGAATGCCCGTTCGAGCTGGACTACCTGTAGGCGACCCCTGTCGAGCGCGCTGAGGGAAGCATGCCGAAGCGAAGCGCGTGCGTCCCGGCGTGTTCGTTCCGGTGCCGCCACGGTATCGGCGAAAGAGGACGTGGAACGTGGCGCCAGCATGCTAGAAGCCAATACCTATGAGGGTATGGGCCTCGGTGCTCTGTTCGATGGTGGCAGGGCGCTGGAGAAGCAGCTCAAGAGCATTGAGGCGATGAAAGAGGCTGGGCTTGCGACAGCTGGACCGGAGGCATGGAAGCCTTATACGACCCACTATCGGCAGCAGGCTATCGTCGACTTTCGGCAAGCGATGGCGAAGGCGATGAAGTTGGAGCAAACGAGCACGCTTGTGCCACTGTCGCAAGACCATCAGGCATGGCTGTCCAGTTCCGCATTTTTGAATGTTTTCGAGTCGGATTACGAGCCGGGAAGCTGGCGATGCGGGCTGAGCTACACAAACACGTTTACACGATGCATCGAAGGCTCGGCTGACCGCAAGGATGTCGTTGATGTGCTCGTCAAATGGGCTAAGGGCAGCGTATCCGATACCCGCAATCCGTTGTTGAGGGCGTTCGTTCTGAATAGTCCAGTGTTGGCCGAGAAGGTCAAAGAAGTCTCCAATTATCCATATATGGAGCTGAGGGAGTTTGTGGCGAAGCTCATCGAGTCATACAGCAAGATAGAGCAGGTGGAGGAGTCGAAGGATAAGGGTATCAAGGTTGCTGTTGCGAAGGCGTTAGCGTGGCTTCTCCATGAGACAGGTGGGCCCGTGGCCGAAGCTATTTGGAGCCACGGGGCTAACGGCATGAGACCGGGGTCGATGCCCCGAACACCCGCTTGATGGAATCATTTCGGTTCAACTTTTTCGGAATTTCCCCTTTGAAGTGGGCAATTTCTCGTTGCAGGATTAGAAGCGTTTACGTCACAAAAACAAGTGTTTGGAGACAAAAACTGGCTCCGGACGGATTAGAAACGTTGACGTGTAAACGCTTCTAATCCAGATTGCCACATCGTGGTCTACGACGAATGCCCCTCACTCCACCGTCACCGACTTCGCCAGATTCCTCGGCTTATCAATATCCGTCCCCCGTGCCAACGCAGCGTGATAAGCCAGCAGTTGCATCGGCACCGTATGCAGAATCGGCGACAGCGGCCCATAGTACTCATTGAGCCGAATCACCTCGATCCCTTCGCTCGGCACCAACCCGCAGTCCACGTCCGCGAACACAAAGAGCCTGCCATTCCGCGCACTGACTTCATGCATGTTCGACCGGAGTTTTTCCAGAAGCACATCATTCGGCGCCACCGCGATAACCGGCATTTCATTGCTGACCAACGCCAGCGGCCCGTGCTTCAACTCCCCGGCGGGATAAGCCTCCGCGTGGATATACGAAATCTCCTTCATCTTCAGCGCGCCTTCCAGCGCGATCGGATAATGCATCCCGCGCCCGAGAAACAGCATGTTGTCGCGTCGCGCGAGCAGCTCCGACCAGCCCATGATCTGCGGCTCCAGCGCGAGCACCTTCGACATCGCATCGGGCAGATGCCGCAGCGCACGCAAATGCGCTTTCTCCTCGTCGTCGCTCAACCGCCCACGCACCTGCGCAAGCGCCAGCGTGAGCAGAAACAGCGCAACGAGCTGCGTCGTGAAAGCCTTCGTCGACGCGACCCCGATCTCGATCCCCGCACGCGTGACGAACTGCAGCGCGCATTCGCGCATCAGCGCGCTCGTCGCGACGTTGCAGATCGCGAGCGTATGCATCATCCCGCGCTGCTTCGCGACATGCACGGCGCCGAGCACGTCGGCCGTCTCGCCGCTCTGCGACACCGCGACGACGAGCGTGCGCGGATTCGGCACGCTGTCGCGATAACGGAACTCGCTCGCAATCTCCACGCTCGCCGGCAGCTTCGCGATGCTCTCGATCCAGTACTTCGCGGTCAGCGCCGCGTGATAGCTGCCGCCGCACGCGAGCAGCAGCACCGAATCGACGTCGTTGAACACGCGCCACGCGCCGTCGCCGAACAGCTCCGGCATGATAGACGCGACGTCGAGCAGCGTATCGGCCACCGCCTGCGGTTGCTCGAAGATTTCCTTCTGCATGTAGTAGCGATACGACCCGAGGTCGGCCGCGCCGCTGTGAGCCGCCACCCGCTGCACCGCGCGCTCGACGCGCTGGCCGTTCGCATCGACGACCCAGTAGCGATGCAGTTGAATGTCGGCGACGTCACCGTTCTCCAGATACGCGATGCGATCGGTGATGCCCGACAACGCGATCGCATCCGACGCGAGGAAATTCTCGCCATCGCCGACACCGACGACGAGCGGCATCCCGTCGCGCGCCCCGACGATCCGGTGCGGCTCGTCGCGGCACATCACCGCGATCGCGTAGCTGCCGCGCAGTCGCGCGACCGCGCGGCGCACTGCGTCGAACAGGTCGCCGTCGTACAGGTGGTCGATCAGGTGCGCGATCGCCTCGCTGTCGGTCTGGCTGGCAAACACATAACCATGCGCCTGCAGTTCCGCGCGCAGTTGATCGCAGTTCTCGATGATCCCGTTGTGCGACAGCGCGATGCGTGCGTTGTCGTCGCTCGGCGAGAAGTGCGGGTGCGCATTGAGCGTGACGGGCGCGCCGTGCGTGGCCCAGCGCGTATGCGCGATGCCGGTGTAGCCCGACAGCGCATGCGCGGCGATCTCGCGCTGCAGGTTGGCGACGCGCTCGACGCTGCGCGCGCGTGCCAGCGCACGGTCGCGATAGACCACGATGCCGCACGAGTCGTAGCCGCGGTATTCGAGCCGCTTCAGCCCGTCGACGAGGTTCGGCAGGATGTCCCGCTGGGCAACCGCCCCGACAATTCCACACATATCGCGCTCCGTAAATGTCCGGTCTGGATCCGTGACAGCGATGGTAGAAGCGGTTGAATGAAATTAAATTTCAAAATAAGCCAATAAATGAAGCAAACGGGCGATGCGTTATGATATTGAAATTAAATTTCACATCCTGACCGGAAGGAGCCGACGATGGCCGGCATCACGCTCGACGATCTCGATCTGCGCATTCTCGCGATCCTGCAGGACGACGCATCGGTGTCGAACCTGCAACTGGCCGAGCGCGCGCTGTCGTCGCCGCCGACCTGCATGCGCCGTGTGCGGCGGCTCACGGAAGCGGGCGTGATCCGCCGCCAGGTCGCGGTGCTCGATCCGGTCGCGATCGGCACGGCCGTCACGGCGCTGATCGAGATCAGCCTCGACCGGCAGACGGCCGAAGACTACGACGCGTTCGAAGCGTACGTCTGCGCGGAGCCGGCGGTTACGCAGTGCTACCGCGTGTCGCCGGGGCCGGACTTCGTGGTGGTGGCCGATCTGGCCGACGTCGCCGAATACGACGCGTTCGCGCGGCGGCTGTTCACCGGCGCATCGAACGTGCGCAACGTGCGGACGTTCTTCTCGACACATCGCGCGAAGTTCGAGGCGAACGCGCGGGTCGCGCATGCGATGCGCAAGCGCAGCGACGACTAGGCCGCACCACGCACGCCGAACGGTAAATTCGCGACGTCAGAACGCGAGCGCCTGCTGCACCGGGTGACGCTCGCCGCGCGCGAACCCGGCGCCTTCGAGCGACAACAACGCGCGCTTCCGTTCAATTCCGCCTGCATAACCGGTGAGGCTGCCTGACGCGCCGATCACGCGATGGCACGGCACCATGATCGACACCGGGTTGCGGCCGACCGCGCCGCCGACGGCGCGCGCCGCACTCATCGGCAGCCCCACGCGCTCGGTGATGTCGCCGTACGACACGAGTTCGCCGAATGGAATCGCGAGCAGTTCCTTCCACACGCTGCGCTGGAACGCGGTGCCGCGCAGGTGAATCGGCACCGAGAAGGTTTCGCGCGTGCCGGTGAAATATTCGGCGATTTCTTCTGCAACCTGGTGCACGAGCGGCGATGCGGCGCGTGCGTCCGCGTTCGCGTCCGCAACGATTGCCAGCGACGGATAGTATTTCTGGCCGACGAAGAAAAGGCCCGTCAGCGCATCGTCTTCGATACGAATGGCGATGTCGCCCAGCGGGCTCGGAATCAGATGAGCGGGAATCATCGCGAAGCTTCTCCATGAAGGCGCCACACATGCAGTGCGGCATACGCGCGCCACGGCGCCCAGTGTGCCGCATGCGGCGCGGATGATGCGATGCGCGGGCGTTCGGCGGCGATGCGCGGCGCGAGCCACGCGTCGTCGGCGGGGAACGCGTTCGGCCAGGCCATCGCCCGCATCGCGACGTATTGCACCGCGCGTTCGTCGAAGCCGGGCAGTGCGCGCAACGCGGCGAGCGTCGCATCGAGCGGCGCCATCGGTTCGAGCGCGAGCGTGCCGTCGGCCACTGCGCGTGCGAGCGACACGATCGCCCGTGCGGCATCGCGCGTCACGCCGATTGCTTCGAGCGCAGCCGGCGGCAAGACCGCCAGCGTGGCAGCCGAAGGCAACGCATGCGTGAGCCCGGGCGGCGCGTTGTCGACCGGCGTACCGAAGCGTTCGGCAACGCGCGTCAGCACGGCACTCGCCTGCGTTGCCGCCAGGTGTTCACCCGCGATCGCACGGATCGCGATCTCGAGTCCGTCGAATGCGCCGGGCACGCGCAGGCCGGGCGTGCCTTCCGCGAGTTCGCCCAGATGCGCGTCGATCACGTCGGGGCGGCTGTCGAGATCGAACAGCCGCCGCACGCGCGCGAGCACGGCCGGCACGACGGGCGTCAGCGTGGGCGACACGGTGACCGCGAGTGCGAACCGCTGCGGCGCGTGCGCGACGGACAGCCAGCCCGTCACGTGACCGTTGCCGTTCGGCAGCGCGACAACGCGCGCATAGCCGTGTGCGTCGACCCGCTCGACGCCGTCGATCTGCCGCTGCGCGAGAAAGCGCATCAACTCGGGCCACGCGAACGGCGGCCTGTAAGGTAGCGGGAACGTCATGTCGCTGCCGGCGGCTGCGCCGGCACCTTTGCGCAAGCGCAGCGGATTGAGGCCGTAGCGTTGCCGGAACAGGTCGTTGAAGCGCCGCACGCTGCCGAACCCGGCGGTCGACGCGACGACGGCCACCGGCAGCGCGGTATCGGTCAGCAGGCGCTTGGCCATCAGCAGCCGGTGCGTCTGCGCGAACTCGACCGGCGACACGCCGAACTGCGCGGCGAAGATCCGGCGCAGATGGCGCTCGGTCACGCCGACCCGCTGCGCGAGCGCGTCGACGGAGTGTTCGTTCAGGAAACCGTCCTCGATCAGTATGGCGGCCGCATCGGCGAGGTTGCCGGACAGGTCGAGCAGCCCATGGCCGGGCGCGAGTTCGGGCCGGCAGCGCATGCACGGCCGAAAGCCGGCCTTCTCCGCGGCGGCGGCGGTCGGGTAATAGCTGCAGTTCTGCGCCTTCGGCGGTTTCACCGGGCAGACGGGGCGGCAATACACGCCCGTCGTCGATACGCCGACGAAGAACCAGCCGTCGAAGCGGCGGTTCCGCGAAAGCAGGGCGTCGTAGCAGGTGTCGGGATCGAGGCGCATGCGACGACTGTAAACCATCCTCGCCGCCGATTCTGGCTGGAATCGGACATGTGTATCGGCGCACCGGTTTGCGTCATGGCCCCATTTTGCGCGCAGGAAAATGCCGGAAAAACGGTTAATGCCAATCTGCAAAACAGTCATCTCTTTTTGTGCGGCCAGATTTGAGATGACTCATCGAAATCCCCGACTGACACGGCACCGGGCCGCGCCCTATCCTTTGAAAAACGTTTTCCAGAACTCGACGGGCAATCGGCCGCACCACGAAAAGGTGGCCCGATTGCCCGCCCCGGCGCCCGTCGCCGGTCACGGACAGCAACATCCAGCGGCGCGACGGGCGCGGCCGCGTATCGGAGACACTCATGCAATCTGCCGTCGTCGGCGCGGTGCGCGCCGCCGCCAGCCGCTATCGCTGGACCGTCTGTGCGCTGTTGTTCTTCGCGACCGTCATCAACTACATGGATCGCCAGATCCTCGGCCTGCTCGCGCCGATGCTCCAGCACGACATCGGCTGGAGCCAGGTGCAGTACGGCCGCATCGTGATGGCGTTTTCCGCGTTCTACGCGATCGGCCTGCTCGGTTTCGGGCGCATCGTCGACTGGCTCGGCACGCGCATCTCGTATGCGGTCGCGATGCTGGTGTGGAGCATCGCCGCGATGCTGCATGCGATGGTCGGCTCGGTGATGGGCTTCGCGGCCGTGCGCGCGCTGCTCGGGATCGGCGAGGGCGGCAACTTCCCGGCCGCGATCAAGACCACGGCCGAATGGTTTCCGCGCCGCGAACGCGCGCTCGCAACCGGCATCTTCAACTCGGGCGCGAACATCGGCGCGGTGTTCGCACCGGCGATCATTCCCGCGATCGCGGTGGCCTACGGGTGGCGCGCGGCGTTCGTGATCATCGGCGCGATCGGCATCGTGTGGCTCGCGGTGTGGCTGGTGCTCTATCGCACGGCCGACACGCGCGCGCTCGCCGCGGAATACGACGAGCCGTGCGACGAAGCCGAAGCGCTCGACGCGGCGAACGCGGACGCCGGCGCGCCGCGCTGGGGCGAGCTGATCCGCAAGCGCGAGACGTGGGCGTTCCTGATCGGCAAGTTCCTGACCGACCCGGTGTGGTGGTTCTACCTGTTCTGGCTGCCGAAGTGGCTCAACGAATCGCGCGGGATGGATATGCAGCATATCGGTCTGCCGCTCGTGTGCATCTATGCGCTGACGACGGTCGGCAGCATCGGCGGCGGCTGGCTGTCGTCGGAGCTGCTGCGCGCGGGCTGGAGCGTGAACGGCGCGCGCAAGACGGCGATGCTGATCTGCGCATGCTGCGTGCTGCCGATCGCGTTCGTGTCGCAGGTGCAGAGCCTGTGGATCGCGGTGCTGATCGTCGGCCTCGCCGCCGCCGCGCACCAGGGCTGGTCGGCGAACCTGTTCACGACGGCGTCCGACCTGTTCCCGCGCCGCGCGGTCGCGTCGGTGGTCGGCATCGGCGGGATGGCCGGCTCGATCGGCGGCGTGCTGTTCTCGGAAGTGATCGGCCAGGTGCTGCAGCGTACGGGCCACTACTGGGTGCTGTTCGCGATCGGCGCGCTGGCTTACCTGCTCGCGCTGGCGATCATGCACGTGCTTACGCCGAAGATGAAGCCCGCGAAGCTCGACGCGTAATCGCGTGCCGGGAAACGAACGCGCCGCCCGGAGGCGGCGCGTTTCTCATGTGTGATGCGCGGAAGCGATGAAGGCAGGACGTGGCGCGCGCTTCAACCGGCCGCGGCCGTCGACGCGCGCATGATCAGCCGTGGCTCGAACGTCGAATAGCTCGCATCGGTGCGCCCGGCGAGCGCGTCGATCAGCTTCTGCATCGCGAACTCGCCCATGTTCTCGCTCTGGATGTCGATGGTGGTCAGCGCGGGCGCCGCATATTCGCCGTACGGCACGTTGTCGATGCCGGCGACGGACACGTCCTGCGGCAGCCGGAACCCGAGCGATGCGGCTTCCTTCATGAAGCCGAGCGCGATCAGGTCGTTGTAGCAGATCACGGCCTGCGGGCGCTGCGGCCCGAGCATCACGCGCGAGCACGCGCGCTCGCCGGCTTCGGCGGTCGGCGCATGCGCATCGTGCACGTCGAGCGTGAGCCCCGCTTCCGCGAGACAGTCGCGCGCGCCCTGGATCCGTTCGTCGTTCACGCGCGCGGTGCCGAAGCCGAGGTACGCGATGCGCGTATGGCCGAGATTGAGCAGGTGACGCGCGAGCATGTAGGTGGCGAGCCGGTTGTCGATGCCGACGCTCGGGATCGGCAGGCCGGGGCTGCGCCGCAGCAGCACGAGCGGCTTGTGCAGGTCGAGCATCCAGCCGGCTTCGTCGTCGGGCATCCGCGTGCTGACGATCAGCCCGTCGACGCGCTGCGCGAGCGCCTCGATCAGCGAGCGTTCGCGCGCCTGGTTCTCTTCGGTATCGACGAGCAGCAGCGTGTAGTCGTGCTCGAGCGCGACGCGGTTCGCGCCTTTGACGACGTTCGTGAAGTACGGGTTGCTGATGTCGAGGATCACGAGGCCGATGGTGCGCGTGCGTCCGGTGATCATCGAGCGCGCGAGCGGATTCGAACGGTAGCCGAGCCGCTCGATCGCTTCCTTGAGGCGCGCCTCGACGGCCGGCGAAAAGCGCTGCGTGCCGTTCACGTACTTGGATACCGTCGCGACCGACACGCCGGCTTCCGCCGCCACGTCGCGGATCGTCGGGGAAACTTTTTTCATTGGAAGGGTAACGTTTTCGTCAGCTTATGCCGGATTGTGGCAGAAAAAGCCCGCGTCCGGCCACCGGCCGATATCGGGAAAGTGTGGATAGCTGCGAACAGGTTCGGCCATTGACGTTCGGCTTTTGTCACGCGTATAGTTGGAAAACGTTTTCCGATTTCAGCTGATTCCATCGATTTCGGGCAACTTCCCGGACACCCTCAGGACAGATTCAAGGAGACTCGATGAACGCCTCATCCACCGGCGCACGCAAGCCGTTCGGGCGCCTGCTGCTGACCGGCGCGGCCGGCAACCTCGGCCGCCAGGTGCGCGGCGCGCTGGCGAACTGGGCCGACGTCGTGCGCGTGAGCGACATCGCCGCGCTGGACGACGCGGCCGCGCACGAAGAAACCCGTGTCGTCGACCTGGCCGACCGGCCGGCGGTGATGGACCTCGTCGACGGCGTCGACGCGATCGTCCACCTCGGCGGCATTTCGGTCGATGCGCCGTTCGACGATCTCGTGGGTGCGAACATCACCGGCACGTACAACCTGTATGAAGCCGCGCGCAAGCACGGCGTGAAGCGGATCGTGTTCGCGAGCTCGAACCATGCGATCGGTTTCCATCCGGTCACGGAAGTGCTCGATGCCGATTCGCCGCTGCGTCCGGACAGTCTCTATGGCGTGACGAAGTGCTTCGGCGAGTCGCTGTCGCGCTACTACTTCGACCGCTTCGGGATCGAAACGGTGTGCCTGAGGATCGGTTCGTCGTTCGAGGCGCCGAAGAATCCGCGCATGCTCGTCACGTTCCTCAGCTATCGCGACTTCATCGAGCTCGTGCGCTGCTCGCTGCTGACGAACCGCGTCGGGCACGCGATCGTCTACGGCGTGTCGGACAACCCGGTGAAGTGGTGGGACAACACGAAGGCCGGCTTCCTCGGCTTCCGGCCGCAGGACAGCTCGGCGCAGTTCGCGGGGCTGTTCCCGCCGACGGCGCCGACCGCCGAGTACGACGATCCCGCGCAGCGCTACCAGGGCGGCGGTTTCGTCGTCGGCGAGCCGATGGAGCGCAACGCGAAGTAAGCGTCGCATGCGATGCATGTGTCGCATGCGTCGTGGTTCAGCGCAGGATGTCCGTCGCCTTGTGCGACTCGTCGACGCCGTCGATCAGGATCAACCGGCCGCTCGCGTGCCGAGCGCGTAGCGGCTGGATCTGCCGGTACGCATCCGATTCGTACCAGGCGCGCGCCGCGGCGAGATCGGGAAAGGCGATCGCGATCAGGTCGCCGCGCCACACGCCTTCGCGCGCGTCGGGCCGCGCGCCGTGAATGACGAAACGGCCGTCGAATGGCGCGAGCGTGCCGTCGATGCGTTCGAGGTATTCGACGATGTCGTCGCACATTTGAACGTCGTGCAGGTGGGCGATGGCGTAGGCGGTCATGGCGGGCTCCGGGGTGTCGATGCGATGCGTCGATCGATGCAGCCATGATCGGCGCGCGGGCGATGCGCGTCGATTACCTGCGACGTAAGCAAATCCATGTGGCCATGCACCGCGGACAGCCGGCGCCATGCGTGTACACGCACGCTCACGCGCGCTTGCGTGCCGGCCTCGGGTGCGACACCGGCGCAGGCGCCGCTGCGGCCTCGGCCTCTTCCTTGCACAGCTTGTCGAGCATGCGTTGCGCGGCGCCCGCGCAATCCTCGCCGGCGGGCTTGTTCGCGATCTCGTCGATCAGCGCCTGCAGGCTGCGGCGGTTCTGCGCGAGCCGCTGCTCCAGCAGCGCGATTTCGTCGACCTTGTGCCGCAATGTCTGGAGCAGCTCGTCGCGCGGCCACGCGCCGAGATCGGGCGGCAGCACCGCGCGGATTTCATCGAGCGCGAAACCCGCGCGCTGCGCGCGATCGATGATCGCGAGCCGCGTCAGCGCTTCCGGCCCGTATTCCCGATAGCCGTTCGCCTGCCGACGTGCCGGTTCGAGCAGGCCGCTCGCTTCGTAGAACCGGATACGCGACGCCGCGATGCCGCTGGTGCGCGCCAGTTCGCCGATTTTCATGGTGTGCTCCTGAGGGGCTTGACCTTGAAGCTGACTTTAAAGTTATGGTTGGGCATCGTCAATCGAGGATGCCCACCATGAACCTGTTTGCCCCCCTCACACTGCCCAATGGCGCGGTGATTCCGAACCGGCTGGCCAAGGCCGCGATGGAGGAGAACATGGCCGACGCGGATCACGCGCCGTCCGATGCGTTGCTGCGCCTGTACCAGGCATGGGCCGACGGCCGGGCCGGCCTGATCCTGACCGGCAACGTGATGGTGGACGGCCGCGCGATGACGGGGCCGAACGGCGTCGTGCTCGACAGCGACGCGCATCTCGACCGCTTCCGCCGGTGGGCGCAGGTCGCACGCTCCGGCGGCGCGCATGTCTGGATGCAGATCAACCATCCGGGGCGCCAGATGCAGGCGGCGCTCGGCCAGACGACGCTCGCGCCGTCGGCCGTGCCGCTCGCGCTCGGCGCGCTGTCGAAGCAGTTCCCGGTGCCGAAGGAGATGACGGAAGCCGACATCGCCGACGTGCAGCAGCGCTTCGTGCGCGCCGCGCAGCTTGCCGAGCAAAGCGGCTTCACCGGCGTGCAGATCCACGCGGCGCACGGTTACCTGCTGAGCCAGTTCCTGTCGCCGCTGACGAACCGCCGGCAGGACGCGTGGGGCGGCAGCATCGAGCACCGCGCGCGGCTGCTGCTCGACATCGTCCGCGCCGTGCGTGCGACGGTGTCGCCCGCGTTCGTCGTGTCGGTCAAGCTGAATTCGGCCGACTTCCAGCGCGGCGGCTTCAGCGCGGACGATGCGAAGCGCGTCGTGGAACTGCTGAATCCGCTCGGCGTCGATCTAGTCGAGCTGTCGGGCGGCAGCTACGAAGTGCCGGCGATGCAGGGCGAGGCGCGCGACGGACGCACGTTGGCCCGGGAAGCGTATTTCCTCGAATTCGCGCGGGACATCACGGCGGTCGCACGCATGCCGCTGATGGTCACGGGCGGGATCCGGCGCCGCGCGGTGGCCGAGCAGGTGGTCGCCAGCGGCGTGGCGATGGTCGGCATCGCGACCGCGCTGTCGATCGATCCGAACCTGCCGCGCGACTGGCAGGCCGGCAAGGACAGCGCGCCGGCGCTGCAGCCGATCCGGTGGAAGAACAAGGCGCTGGGCGCGCTGGCGAACATGGCCGTCGTGAAGTTCCAGCTCGCGCGGTTGAGCGCGGGGCGACGCACGCATCCGGGCGTGTCGCCGCTGCGCGCGCTGGTGTCGCAGCAGATGGCCGCGCAGTGCCAGACGCGGCGTTACCGCAAGTGGATGGCGGGGCGGGTTGCGCGCTAGCCGTAGGGGCGGTGCGTTGTGCGGCCCGGTGCCCGCTCAGACCGGATACGCGTCGTCGACCTTCAGGTTCGCGAGCCGGAACAGCGTGCGCAGCGTCTGCGGGTGAATGTCGCGGCGTGCGGCGAGCGACGTCAGCATGAAGTCGAGGACCTTCGCGTAGCGCAGCAGCACGAGGCAGCGCGCGAGATCCGCGTTGCCGCCGCGCATGCCTTCGGCGAAGTGGACCATCTGGGTCGACAGCGCACGCGCCATCTCGAGTTCCATCTGCTGCTTTTCGGTCCATTCGGGCTGCGGCTGTTCGAGCAGTTTCGCGAGAAAGAGCTGGAACGACGTATCGGATGAGTTGGGCAGCGCATCCATGAGGAACCTCGTTGCTTGCGTGGATCGTTCGGGCGTATCCGGTGGACGGGTCCCGATCCGGGTTCATGTCCGCACCAACCGGCGGCGCGGTTGTCACTGCACTGCGAATGCAGGTTCCGTACCAGCGCCGCGATCCGGTGGTCGAGCACGGTTGCCGCGAGTCGCGGCAGCGGCCAGCGTGTCCCGCCGCTACTGGCTTGCACGGAAAATCGACGCGGGTGTCCGTACGCTGCCCTCGGTCGCGCTCGGCCGCACGAGAGGGCCCGGACGGATGAAATGCTTCAGCGATGTAACGTAATGTCGGGTTGAAACCAACTGTGCGTTTCAGCCGACGCATCGCCGGAAGGTCGCGACGCTGGTGTGTCGGGCGTCCCGGCGGCCTCGGGCCGGTTGTGTGCCGCGCGCCGCAACGAGGTCCGCCGCACGATCGAATGCCGCGCCACCTGCGCCGGATGTTTCAGATTCGAGACGTTTTGCGCGCGGCGATCCGGATGCGAGCGCAACGTCGTCGCCCGCGCCACCCAACTGGCCCAGCGAATAACCGGACAACTGTCCATGGGCAGCCGCGCCGTGTTTGCGAACAATCCGGGGATCATCCTCGCGAGGTTCGACATGAGCGTCCACGCCTTCTTCTCGGCCAACCTGCTGCTGGCCTACACGGCTTATTTCGTCGGCACGGCCAGCCCCGGCCCGAGCAATCTCGCGATCATGTCGGTCGCCGCGAACCATGGCCGCAAGGCGGCGCTCGCGTTCGCGCTCGGCGTCATCTCGGGATCGATGTTCTGGGCGACGGTGGCCGCGCTGGGCGTATCGGCGGCGCTGCTCGCGTGGTCGAAGCTGCTGGTCGCGATCAAGCTGTTCGGCGGCGTGTACCTGCTGTGGCTCGCGTTCAAGTCGGGGCGCACCGCGTGGTCGGCCAAGGCTGCCGCCACGCTGAAGGCGGCGCCCGATCAGACGCTGTCGCGCTTCTACGCACGCGGCGCGATGCTGCACCTGACGAATCCGAAAGCCATCCTGGTGTGGGTGTCGATCGTCGCGCTGTCGTCGAACGGCGCGGGCGCGTCGCACGGCGCCGTCGTGCCGGGCTGCATCGCGATCGGGTGCCTGGTGTTCGGCGGCTATGCGCTGGTGTTCTCGACGGACGGCGCGCGCCGGCTCTACGTGCGCGGCCGGCGCGCGATGGAAGCGTGTCTCGCGGTGGTGTTCGGTGTGGCGGGCATCAGGTTGCTGGCGTCGAACGTATGAACGTACGACCCGCACGCATATGAACGGATGATCCGCCGCGCGAACGCGCGGCGGATCATCCATCGCATCGAACCCGCTTCAGTGCTTCAGAAAATGAAGCCCGTGTTGATGAACTTCGAGTGGTGGTCCGACACGATCGAATCGAGCAGTTGCTTGCTGCCGTCGGTCTGCTTGGCCGCGACCATCGAACGGATCGAGAACGCGCGCAGCGCATCGGTCACCGACAGCGTGCCTTCCGCCGAATCCTTGCGTCCCGCGAACGGGAACACGTCGGGCCCGCGCTGGCACTGGCAGTTGATGTTCACGCGGCACACCTGGTTCACGAGCGGATCGACGAGCGCGCCGATCTGCGCCGGATCGGAACCGAAGATGCTGACCTGCTGGCCGTGCTCCGACGTCGTCACGTAGTCGAGCGCGGTTTCCACGTCGTCGAACGGCGCGACCGGAATGATCGGCCCGAACTGCTCCTCGCGGTACAGCTTCATGCCTTCGGACACCGGATACACGACGGCCGGGTAGAACAGCGTCTTGCTGAACTCGCCGCCCGAGTGGTTGACGACCTGCGCGCCCTTCGCCTTCGCGTCGTCGATCGCATCGGTCATGTAGGTGGTGCGATGCATGCCCGGCAGCGGCGTGATGCTGACGCCTTTCTCCCACGGCATGCCGATCTTCAGCTGTTCGAGCGCGGCGGTGAAGCGCTTCAGGAATTCGTCGACGATCGACCGATGCACGAGCAGCATCTTCAGCGCGGTACAGCGCTGGCCGTTGAACGACAGCGCGCCGAGCAGGCACTCCTTCACGGTGAGGTCGAGATCGGCGTCGGGCAGCACGATCGCCGCGTTCTTCGCGTCGAGGCCGAGGATCGCGCGCAGGCGGTGCGACTTCGGATGCTGCTTCTTCAGGTGATCGGCGACCTTGCTCGATCCGATCAGCGCGAGCACGTTGATCTTGCCCGACGCGAGCATGTGCGGCACGACCACCGCGCCCGGCGCGTAGATCGTGTTGATCACGCCTTTCGGGAACGCGTCGCGGAACGCCTCGAGCAGCGGCTCGAACAGCAGCGTGCCGTACTGAGGCGGCTTGAAGACCACGGTGTTGCCCATCAGCAGCGCGGGGATCAGCGTCGCGAAGGTCTCGTTCAGCGGATAGTTGTACGGCCCCATGCACAGCACCACGCCGAGCGGCGTGCGGCGGATCTGGCCGATCGTGCCTTCCGCGATCACGAAGCGCGAGTTCGCGTTGTCGAGCTCCTTCAGCGCGTCGATCGTCTGCGTCATGTACGTGACGGTGCGGTCGAACTCCTTCTGCGAATCGGCGAGGCTCTTGCCGATCTCCCACATGATCAGGTTCACGACCAGCTCGCGCTGCGCGACCATCCGCTTGATGAAGTCCTGCATGCACGCGATGCGCTGCTCGACCTTCATCGTGGGCCACTCGCCGCGGCCCGAGTCGTACGCGCGCACCGCGGCGTCGAGCGCCGCGTCGCTTTCCGTCTCGCCCATCACCGGATAGCTGCCGATCTCCATCTGCGCGACGCTGCCGTCCGGCTGGCGCACGCACACGGGCGACAGCACGGTCTTGGTCGTGCCGTCCCACGGGCGCAGCGCGCCGTCGACCAGCGACACGCGCTGGTGGATCGGTGCGGCGAGCCGGAACTCGGCGGGGATGTCTTGATAGGCGGGAAACAACTGCTGCAGGGAGGCGGAATCGGGCATGACGGTCTCGTTTGACGGGTGTCCGGGAAGGACGGGCGATGCGGAATCCTGAACTGAATGATCCTCGATCCTGAATCGGCATCATGACGCGCGAACGTCGAGGCGTCACGCGACGGCGTGGCCGAAACGCGGAATGGAACCAGTTCCATTAGAAAGGAACGCCGAGCCGATTGCAAGATTTGCCGAGCGAGATCGTTTGGTTCGTAAGTGTTTTGAAGGATTGTTTCCGAATGCCGGGAATAAGTTGCCCGGCGCAAGCGCAAACGTTTCACTTCGACCGGTTTGGGCGGATAATGGCCGGGCGCGGTGAAGTAAAAAATGCCCCCGAACCTGAGAGAAAACATACGCAGTGAAGAAATGAGAGAAGGTCCGCCGCGCTGCCGAAGCGAGGTCGGCTGCCCGGAGCGCCGGGTCGGGGTTGCCCGCCCGGCGCGCACCGGACCACTCGCGTCTCCCGGCATCCTCGTCGTCCCGTTTTTTCCCTGTTCCGACATTGCCGGCATTACCGACATTGGCGCGTCAGCGCGGTGCTCAAGCAGGGCGCCCGTCCGTACGACAAGACGGCGAAGCACGCTACATCGCGATGCCGCGCGTTATTCGACATCCTCGTCGTCTTCGCCATCCGCCACGTCGTTTTCCTCCCGCCCCGGCGCCGCATACGCGCTCGCCTGTTCCAGCAACCACGCACGAAACGACTCCAGCGGCTTGCTGTGGCTGAACTCGGTCGGATACACGAGGTAGTACGCCGAATCGCCGACCGTCGCCGCGTCGCACGGCACGACGAGGCCGAGCTGCTGCAGCTGTTCCTCGACGAAGAACTTCGGCACCAGCGCGATCCCGAGCCCGGCCGCGGCCGCGCTGATCAGCATCGTGTGGAGTTCGTAGCGCACGCCCTGCATCGTGCGGATGTCCTCGACGCCGTGCGTCTCGAACCATTGCGCCCACGCGCCGGGACGCGTGGTCGAGTGCAGCAGCGGATACGCGAGCAGGTCCTCCACGCGTTCGACCGGCCCGTCGAGCAGCGCGGGCGAGCAGATCGGTACGACTTCCTCGCCGAACAGGTAGTCGGACGAGGTGCCCGGCCAGGTCGGCTTGCCGTAGTGGATCGCGGCTTCGAAGTGCGTGTCCTCGAACGAGAACAGGTCGGTGCGGCTGCCCATGTTCACGCGCACGTCCGGCGTGCGGTCGTAGAAGCTCTTGATGCGCGGGATCAGCCAGTGCGATGCGAAGGTCGGCAGCACGGCGAGCTCCAGGTAGCCGCCGCCGCTGCCGTGCGCGATGATCGACAGCGTGTCGCGATCGAGCGCCTCGAGCGCGCGCCGCACCTGCGTGCCGTACAGCTTGCCGGCGCGCGTCAGCACGACGCGCTGCTTCACGCGCGCGAACAGCCGCACGCCGAGGCTCGCTTCAAGCGTCGCGATCTGCCGCGATACCGCGCTTTCGGTCAGGAACAGCTCCTTCGCCGCGTGCGTGAAGCTCTCGTGGCGCGCCGCGGCTTCGAAAGCCACGAGCGCACCCATGTTGGGGATCTTGAATTTGCGCATGATGCTCGTTTTGTCTGACAAACGGACCCGCCCACGGCGGGCCGGCGACGAGTGCGGAGGCCGCGAATAATTCCAAAAACTCATCACGTGTCAATTTAATCTCGCTTTACGCCCCGCTGCAACTCTTTGAATAATGCATCCCACGCAAGGCAAGGCGCCCGTTGGGCGGCCGGCCACCCGAGTTGCCGGCACGTTTGCCGGCGGTCCCCCGAGACGAGAATCCTGATGCGCAATCCGAATATCGAGAGCTTGCTGACGAAGCTGCTGGGACAGGCGAAGACCGACGCCCTGTTCGCGACCCTGAACATGCCGGCCATCCTCGACGAATGGGAAACCGACGTCGTCACGCGTGCGGAAATCGCCCAGGCGATGAACATGGCGCTGTTCGAAGGGCTGCTCGAACGTTCGGCGAACGGCCGCGCGTACACGGCCGATGCCATCGAGAACGGCGGCTCGGTCTACTTCGACCACGGCGCGCTGCGCACGGTGCGCTGGCCGCACACGGGCGCGCTGCCGCCGGGCGAAGCCGCGTTCACGCGCATCCTGCGTCCGCTCGGCTTTCGCCTGAACGGCCGCTACCCGCTCGACAAGCTCGGCATGACCGGCCGCGCATACGCGCATGAAGACGCGCCGGACGAGATCGCGCAGTTCTTCGTCAGCGAACTGCATCCGGAACGTTTCTCGAAAGAATTCCAGCAGGCCGTGACGAACGTCGTGAGCTCGTCGCGCGATCCGCTGTCGCCGGCGGCCGTCGCGCTGTTGTGGGAGATCGAGCGCGAAGGCTGGCTGTCGCTCGACGCCGCGCACGCACTGCTGCCCGAGATCGTCGGCGCGTTCGCTCGCCAGCACGACCTGCCGAACGAACTCGACTACGAGACGCTGCTGCTCGAATCGGCCGAGATGGCATGGATCGCGACCGAAGGCAACGCGTTCAACCATGCGACCGATCGCGTGACCGACGTGTTCAAGCTGTCCGACGACGAGAAGGCGAAGGGCCGGCCGATGAAGCCGGAAGTCGAGCGCTCGCGTTCGGGCCGCGTGTTCCAGACCGCGTATCGCGCGGACATCGTCGAGCGCGAGTTCCGCACGCGCGACGGCGGCACGGTGAAGCGCAACGTGCCGGGCTCGTTCTATGAATTCATCACCCGCCGCCGCACGTTCGACCAGACGGCGCGCCGCTGGGTCACGGACCTGCGTTTCGATGCGGGCAATGCGCAGGGCATCTTCAAGATGACGGCGAACGCGGCGAAGTAAGCGCGACGCACCAAGGCAAACGGGCCGGCGGCTGATGACAGCCTCCGGCCCGTTTGCGTTGCATGGGCGCCGCGAGCGTCAGAACAGGTGCGTGACGAGGTAGAACAGCACCAGCACGCCGACCGGCACGCCGAGCAGCCATGCGATCAGATATTTGCCCATGTCGTTGTCCTTCGCGTTGCCGCGACGCGGGACGCATCGCGGCGGGGTGAGACGACCGGCGCGTTACAGCTTGCGATCGAATTCCTTCAGTTGCTTCTCGGCTTCGTCGCGCGCGATCCCGTAACGCTCCTGGATCTTGCCGACCAGATAGTCGCGGTTGCCTTCGGCAGCGGTCAGATCGTCGTCGGTCAGCTTGCCCCACTTGGCCTTCAGCTTGCCGGTGAGCTGCTTCCACTGGCCCTTGATCTTGTCTTCGTTCATCGTTCGCTCCTGGAGTAAGGGGAGAAAAGTGCGGCGCTCGGCCGCGTGACAACTCAGGCCTGAGCCTTCAGGCCGGATGCGTGGACGTGCTTCACGCCCTTGATCGAGCGCGTCACGGCGACGGCCTTCTTCACCGCGATCTTCGACGGCAGCACGCCCGTCAGCGTGACGACACCGTCGACCGTCTTCACGCTGACGTGAGTGCTCTTCAGGCCTTCGGTGGTCGCGAGTTCGCTCTTCACCTTGGTCGTGATCCATGTGTCGGTGACGGGCTGGTTCGATTCGGTCGTCATGCCGTTGCCGGCCGGCGACGACGCCTGTGCCTGCGCGCTCGTGAGCGGTGCGGCGGCGAGCAGGAAGGCCGCGCTGACGGCGAGCAGTGTCGAAAGGTGCGAGATCTTGTTCATTGATGTTCTCCTGCGATTGGCGTGAGTGGATGAATGCCGATCGCGCCGTGTGCTACCGCGCGATCGGCGTGTCGTAGCCGGGCTCGCGCGGCGGCATGTCCGGGCGCGGCACGTCGGGCGGCAGCGGCACCGGCGGATCGGTGCCGGGCGACGGTTCGGGCGGATGGTCCGGGGCCGGTTCGGGCCGCGTCGGATCGGGTGTCTGATGCAGCTTCATCAGGTGGTCCTCCTCTGCGGTAGGGCAGCGCGTACGCGCCGATTCAGTACCAGCGTACCGGCGCGAACGCACGCGGACATCGCGCAAATTCACCGGATCGGCTAGTGCGTTTGCACGGGGACGGAACGAAGGAGCGGGAACGAGGCATGCGCCATGACGGGGGCAACGCGGGACGGCAGGCGCGGATGCCGCGCCGCGCGCCGCTCGGCGGGGTAGCGCACGCAGGCGGCGCGGCATGCGAATGTACTATTGCGCGTGGCGCATCTGCACCTGCCCGTCGTATCGGCGGCACGCGATCATCGCGGCACGCGCCATCCGGCGCATGTCGGCGCGGAGGCGACCGGCCCGGCAACCATGTCGACCATGTGGACCACCAATCAATGGACGAACGCGTAAACGAACAGGTGCTCAAGTCGCATACCGACCGGCGCCAGTTGCATCAGATCATCGCGGGGCTCACCGAGGGCGTGATCCTCATCGAACCCGACCAGCGGATCGTGTGGGCGAACGAGGCCGCACTCGCGATGCACGGCGTGACCGAGCTCGATGCGCTCGGCGCGGACGTGACCGAGTATCGCGAGCGCTTCCGGCTGCGCTACCGGAACAATCATCCGGTGCGCGACGGCCACTATCCGATGGACCGCGTGATCGCGGGCGAGGAGTTCAGCGACGTGACGGTCGAAGTCGAATCGGCCGCCGACGAGAACGTGAGCTGGGTCCACCGGATCCGCAGCCTCGTGCTGACGAATGCGGCCGGCGAGCCCGACTGTCTCGCGCTCGTGCTGCACGACGCGACCGAATGGGCGAGCGCCGAGGAGCGCTTCGAGCGCACGTTCAACGCGAATCCGGCGCCGGCCGTGATCTGCCGGCTCGACGACCTGCGCTACGTGAAGGTCAATCAAGGCTTCCTCGACATGACGGGCCACGCGCGCGACGACGTGCTCGGCCGCTCCGTCTATGAACTCGATGTGCTCGAACAGGCCGAGCGGCGCGAACTCGCGATCGAGCGGCTCGGCGAGGGCGCGACGATCCCGCAGATGGAGGCCGTATTGAAGTGCGCGGACGGCGGCACGAAGGCGGTCGTCGTCGCCGGGCAGCCGATCGACATGAACGGCGAAGCATGCATGCTGTTCACGTTCATGGATCTCGAGCCGCGCAAGCAGGCGGAGTTCGCGTTGCGGCAGAGCGAGGAGCGTTTCGCGAAGGCGTTCCGGATGGCGCCGGTCGCGACCGCGATCGTCACGGCCGACCGCTTCGAGCTGCTCGACGTGAACGATGCATTCGTCGCGATGGCCGGCCATGCGCGCGACGACCTGCTCGGCAAGTCCGCGGACGAGATCGGGCTGTGGGCCGAGCGCGGCGCGCGCCAGCGGATCGACAGCCAGCTCGCGCGCGACGGCAACGTGCGCAACGCGGACGTGCAGATCCGCACGCGCGATGGCGACGTGCGCGATTGCGTGGTATCGGCCGACCCGGTCGCGATTCACGGCCAGGATTGCCTGCTGATCGCGTTGCTCGACATCAGCGATCGCAAGCGTACCGAGATGGAACTCGTCTACGCGATCGAGACCGCGATGCAGGACGCGTCGTGGTTCAGCCGCACGCTGATCGAAAAACTGGCGAACGTGCGGCGCGCGAATGCGCCGGACGCGGGCGCGCAGCTGTCGGACCTCACCGCACGCGAGCGCGACGTGTTCGACCTGCTGTGTCACGGTCTCGCCGACAAGGAGATCGCCGGCCGCCTCGGGCTCGCGCCGAACACGGTCCGCAATCACGTCGCGACGATCTACGCGAAGCTCGACGTGCATAGCCGCGGCGAGGCGATCGTGTGGGCGCGCGAGCGGGGGATCGTCGGCGCGGCCGACGCGAACGGCGCGCGCGGCGAGAAGGGCGCCGAGAAGGCCGCCGACAAGGGCGGCGCGACCGGCAAGGGCTGACGCCGGCCGCTGCCCCATCGGTGCGAATGCACCATGCGGGCTGGTGCATCCGCATCTGCCGCGTGCGGCGCGCGGCTGCGATCCTGTCCACTCGGCGGTGCGGCGCAGGCTGCCTTGCCGTCGGCTCTCTCCCCAACTCATCGCAGGAGACGACCATGGACAGGAATCGCATCGAAGGCAAGCTCAAACAAGTGAAGGGTTCGGTCAAGGAAGCGCTCGGCAAGGTGACGGGCGACCGCGAGACGGAAGCGCAGGGCGTCGCGGAGCAGCAGGCCGGCAAGCTGCAGGAGAAGGCCGGCGAGGCAGCCGATGCGGTGCGCAAGCATATGGGCACCGATACGCACATCGACCGGCACTGAGCGTCCGCGACCGAATCGTGCGATGCGCGACGTGTCACGTCACGGGCGGCGGCCTGACACAGCGATTGATTCTCCATCGGCATTACCCGGCGCCGCCTTGATGCAACGGCATCTGCGCGCATCGCTTGAAGTTTCCCCCTCCGGGCCCGCCGTCGCGCGGGCCGCGTACCGTCGGTAGCGACGGTACTTGATGACAATTCCTCACAACATAGTTCCGATATTTCGTTTGCTGCACGCGTATTGGCTACCCACAATCGGTTCACCTCTTTCGCGCTGACAGGTTCCCCGGAGACGGAACCGCGGTGATCGACCGGCAGGCGATGCGCCATTGGCGACGCCCCGGCGACAGAAAAAATCACCGGCACGCGAGAGGTCGCCGGCGCGCGATGGTCGCGCGCCGCATCCCGACCCATACAAGAAGGATTGGCCGATGACGTTCCGCATTCGCTCGCTTTCCGGCATCGCACTGACCGCCGCGATTTTCGCGTTCCAGATGGGCGCGGCCCACGCGCAGGAGACGGTCGTCAAGGTCGGCGTGGCCGTGCCGCTGACCGGCGGCGGCGCCGCCTACGGCAAGGACATCGAGAACGGCGTGCGCATGGCAGTCGACGAGGCGAACGCCGCGCACACGACGATCGGCGGCAAGCCGGTGAAGTTCGTCGTCGCATCGCAGGACGACCAGAGCGACCCGCGCATCGGCGTGCAGGCCGCGCAGCAGCTGACCGACGCACAGGTGGCCGTCGTGATCGGCCACTTCAATTCGGGCACGACGCTGCCCGCGTCGAAGATCTACGCGAAGGCCGGCATTCCGATGATCACGCCGTCGGCGACCAATCCCGACATCACGCGCGCCGGGCTCGGCACCGTGTACCGCGTGATCGCAACCGACGCGCAGAACGCCGGCAACGCCGGCGCGTATGCGGCGAGCGTGACCAAGGCGAAGCGCATCGCGATCATCGACGACCGCACCGCGTTCGGCCAGGGCGAAGCCGACGAGTTCGAAAAGGCCGCGAAGGCGAACGGCGGCACGATCGTCGCGCGCGAATTCACGAACGACAAGGCCGTCGACTTCAGCGCGCAGCTCACGAAGATCAAGAGCACGAATGCCGACCTGGTGTTCTTCGGCGGCCTCGACGCGCAGTCCGCGATGCTGGTCAAGCGCATGCGCCAGCTCGGCATCCGCGCGCAGTTCCTGGCAGGCGGCGGCGTGATGAACGCGAACTTCATCAAGCTTGCCGGCAATGCGGCCGAAGGCGCGGCCGTGTGGGAATACGGGCAGCCGCTGTCGCGTCTCGCGAAGGGCAAGCAGTTCGAAACGAAATTCAAGCAGAAGTACGGCGTCGACATGCTCGCGTATGCGCCGTTCGCGTACGACGCGACGTGGATCGCGATCAACGCGATGCAGAAGGCGAACTCGGCGAAGCCGGCCGATTTCAACGGCGCGCTGAAGGGCACGCGCTACGACGGCATCACCGGCACGATCGCGTTCACGAACACGGGCGACCTGAAGAACCCGAGCTCGACGCTGTATGAAGTGAAGAACGCCGCGTGGCAGCCCGTCACCACGCAAACGTCGGACTGAATACCCGACGCGTGCGGGCTTTCGCGGCGACGCCGGACGTGCTGAAATACCCGAAGCGATCGGATCCGATCGCGGTGCATGTCGAGGCGATTCGCCGGGCGGTCCACACGCACGGCGCCGCGCGCGACGCGGCACGAACAACCTTCGGGCGCGGCCGGCTGGCCGCGCCTTTCACGTGCAACTGGAGTCAGTCGTGAGTTCTCAAGTCGTCATCGTCGGCGGTGGTGTGATCGGCAGCTCGATCGCGTATTTCCTGCGTGCTACCGATCCGACGGTGTCCGTGACCGTCATCGAACGCGATCCCACCTATGCGAAGTCGTCGTCGGCGCTGTCGGCCGCGTCGATTCGCCAGCAGTTCTCGACGCCGCTGTCGATCGAGATGTCGCTGTTCGGAATCGATTTCCTGCGCACGATCGGCGAACGGCTCGAGGTCGACGGCAGCCGGCCGTCGATCGATCTGCATGAGGGCGGTTACCTGTTCCTCGCGACGCCGGCAGGCGATGCGACGCTGCGCGAGAACCATGCGCTGCAAACGAAGCTCGGTGCCGATATCCGCTTGATGGATCGCGATGCGCTGCGCGCGAAGTTCCCGTGGCTGAACGTCGACGATCTCGTGTCGGGCGCGTATGGCGTCAGCGGCGAAGGGTGGTTCGACGGCTACGGGCTCGTGCAGGCGCTGCGCAAGAAGGCACAGGCGCTGGGCGCGCGCTACGTGCCGTCGGACGTGACCGGCGTCGTTCGCGATGGTCGCAAGGTAACGCATGTGATGACGAGCGACGGCGAGCGCTACGCGTGCGACACGCTCGTCAACGCGGCTGGTGCGTGGACGCGCACGCTGTCGTCGATGATGGGCATCGACATTCCCGTGTATGCGCGGCGTCGCAGCATCTTCAACGTGTCGTCGCCGGCGAAGCTCACCGATTGCCCGCTGCTGATCGATCCGACGGGCGTGTATTTCCGGCCGGAAGGGCGCACGTATATCTGCGGGACGTCGCCGAGCCCCGATCGCGATCCCGACGATCTGCCGCTCGACGAGGTCGATCACGACCTGTTCGACGAGGTGATCTGGCCGACGCTTGCGAATCGCGTGCCGGAGTTCGAAGCGCTGCGCGTGGAGAACTGCTGGTCCGGATACTACGAGTACAACGTGTTCGATCACAACGCGATCATCGGGTATCACCCCGAGCTCGACAACGTCGTGTTCGCGAACGGATATAGCGGGCACGGGCTGCAGCAGGGGCCTGCGACCGGGCGTGGGGTGAGTGAACTGATTCTGGGCGGGCGGTATGAATCGCTCGACCTGTCGTCGCTCGGCTGGGAGCGTGTGCTCGAAAACCGGCCGATCGTCGAAAAGAACGTCGTGTAGTGCGGTAGTGCGGCGTGACCGCCCGGTGTGGGGTGGGCGGGATTCTCCTTGTGTCTCGATCTGATTGGCCCGGCTTTGCCGGGCCTTTTTTGTTGGGGTGAGTTTACGCCTGAGCGCCTTGTCAGCGAGCAGCGTCCTGAATCGAGTACGTCGATTCCCAGCCGCCACCGAGTGCCTTGCAAAGCGTGACGAGGTTGGTGTCGGCGGTTGCCTTGCTTTGCTCGAGATTGCTCTGTGCCGCCACCAGCTGCTTCTGCACGTTCAGTACATCGAGGTAATCGACCGCTCCCGCCTTGTACCGTTGCCGCGCGATCGCGAGCGCGCGCTGGTTCAGCGTCACCACGGATACGAGCCGATCGCGCCGGCGCTGTTCGGCAGTGTAGACGACCAGCGCGTCGTCCACTTCCCGCCATGCCTCGAGTACGGTACGTTGGTAGTTGATCGCGGCCTCCTGTTGTTGCGCTTCCCGCAGGTGGAGCATTCCCTTGAGACGGCCACCCTCGAAGATCGGAAGCGTAATCGACGGCCCGACGACGAACTGGCCGGATGCCCAGTTGGCGAGGCTCGACAGTTGCAGGCTCTGGAAACCCGCGCTGCCGTTCAACGAAATGCGCGGATAAAAGTCGGCCTTCGCCATTCCGATCGACGCCGTTGCTGCATGCAGCTGCGCCTCCGCTCTCCTGACATCCGGTCTGCGCAGCATGAGTTCGGACGGAAAGCCGATCGGCACGTGTTCAGGGAGCGGCGGAACGTCGCGAGACTCGCCGAGCACATCCCGCAGCGCCCCCGGATTCTGTGCGAGCAACATGCCAATCGCATTGATCGTCGTCTCGCATTTCGCTTCGAGCGTCGGGATCAGACTTTCAATCGACTCGGCCTGTGCAGAGGCATTGGCGACGTCGAGCTCCGTCGTTACCCCTTCGCGCACGCGAACTTGCGTGAGGTTGACTGCATCCCGGGCAATCTCGAGGTTCTGCCGTGCGATACGAAGCTGAGACTGCGTATCGCGCAACTCGATATAGTCCCGCGCGAGCTCGGCCCGGACCGACAGCAGCACGGCATTGCGATCCTCGTAAGACGCGTCGGTCAATGCCGTTGCAGCTTCGACGCCGCGTCGAACCCGGCCCCAGATGTCGATCTCCCACGATACATCGAAACCCGACTGATACAAATTGTAGGCCGGCGAACCTTTGGATCCCGGCAACGCCGCCACGCCGACCGGCGCGTTTCCCGATGCCGATTGCGGTTGAGTCTGTGTCGGCGTGACGCCAAGCAACGACAATATGCCGTTCTCGCTTCCACGCTCGCGGTCATACGATGCAGCGCCGACGATGGTGGGAAGTTCCGCGGCACCCGCAACGCGCCGTTGCGCACGGCTCTGTCGCAGGCGTGCCGAGGCCGCTGCCACGTCCAGATTCGCGTCGGCGAGCTGTTTTTCCAGCGAGTCGAGTATCGGATCGCCGAAGAGCGCCCACCAATCCGGATTGAATGGCGATTCGACGGGTTTGCTCGAAGCTTGCGCCGCTTCGGTGCGGCTGAAGACATCGGGTGTCGGGCTTTTCGGACGTTCGAAGTCAGGACCCAACGTGCATCCCGCCATCACGAGACATGCGAGTATCGCCAGTACCGTCTCGCGTACGGAGAATTCGCTCGTTTTCATTTCCCGTTCCCTCCCGCCACCGGCACATCGCGATGCTCGCCAACGGCCACTTCCGCTTCGACGGAAAGCCCCACACTCAGTGCAGACGCTGCCTGCTGCCCGCGGTCGATCGTGATCTTGACGGGTACACGCTGTACGACCTTCGTGAAATTGCCTGTCGCGTTGTCGGGCGCGATGGGCGCGAAGCTCACGCCGGTCGCGGGCGCGAGACCGTCCACATGGCCGCGAATCACGACGCCCGGAAAGCTGTCGACCTTGATGCGTACGCCGGCACCTCGTCGCATGTTGGTGATCTGGTTTTCCTGAAAGTTGGCCACGACATAGGCGTCGCGGAGCGGAACGATCGCGAGAATCGCTGTCCCGGGCGTCACGAACGCACCCACCCGCGCGGAACGTCGTCCAATCTTTCCGTCAACCGGCGCGCGGATTTCCGTATAGGACAGATTGAGCGTGGCCTGTTCCAGCGCCGCCTCGGCACGCGCCAGCGCGCCCGCCGCCTTGTCGCGTCCGGCGCGCAGGACGTCGAGGTTCTGCTCGGTCGCCGTCAACACGGCCTGATCGCGCGCTTGCTGGGCGAGCTGCTCGGCGAGCGTCGTCGAAGCGTGCTGCTGCTCCTGTGCCGTGCCTGCACCGGCTTCCGAGAGATTCTGGTAACGCGATGCATTCGCCCGCGCAAACGCGATACTGGCCTCGTCGGACCGAAGCGTCGCTCGCGCCTGCCCGACGAGCGATGGCTGTCGTGCAATCTCGGCTTCGAAATTGGCCACGGACGCCTTGGCAGCAATCACATCCGCCTGGGCACTCAGCAATGCCGCGCGGAAGTCGCGATCGTCGATGCGTACCAGCAACTGGCCGGCTTTCACCGACTCGTTGTCGTCCACCAGGACGTCGGAAATCTGACCGGCGACGCGCGGTGCAACGAGCGTGAAGTCGGCCTGTACGTAGGCGTCGTTCGTTGACTCGGTAGCCGGTGCGGAAATGAGCCGTGCGCAGCCCCATACGGCCATGCCTGCCGCGACCAAGGATGCGGCAACGTAAGCGGTCTTGAACGGGAAACGGGTGGCGGTTGACATGATTTTGTCCATCAACGGGAAGGAGGCGGCGTCATGGTCCACGGCGGATAGATCCGCACGGGCAACACCGGAACGAGGAGAAGAAGCGCAATCGCGACGCCCGCCATCACGCGATAGAGATCGGCCGACGTCAGCACGAACGCTTGCTCGTGGACTCGGTGTGCAAGCTCGCTAAGACCGCGAAGGGTGTCGATGCTCTGGTCCGTCGCCGCCATGTGGTTGCCCAGGCGGTCCACCAGCACGTTCGAATGAAAGCGTTCGCGAGCGGTACCGACTCCTTCGATCAGCGCAGTCGCGGCTGCGGCGGAGAACGTCTTCAGCGAATTGAACATGGCCGACGCAAACGGGCCCTCGGTCGGCGGCAAACCCGTCGTGACGCCCATCAGGATCGACAGGATTACCATCGGCTGGGCCGCGATCTGTAACGACTGAAGCAGATAGAAATTGTCGCGAATCCACTCGGACGTCATCACGCTACCCATCGCACATGTCGTTGCCATGAGGGCAAGTCCGATACCGAGCACCCAGCGGCGATCGATCTGCCGAAGGTTCAGCACGGCGGCCGTCAGGGGCAGCGCAATCAGTAGCGGGAGCGCGACCAGCAGCGACAGCGGAGCCGTCTGCAGCGCTCTATAGGCGTGAACCTTCGCGAGATACTGCCCCGGTATCGCGGCGACGCCGACCAGCAGCACCACGGCGCCCGTGAGCGTGAGGAGGCCGTGCGCGAAGTTGCGGCGGCCGAGCATCTGCAGCTTGAAAAAGGGCAGCGGGTGAAACCATTCGTTGACGAGGAACACCGCAAGCAGGAACGCCCCGCCGGAAAACATCGCGCAGATGAAGCCGGAATGCAGCCAGTCGAGGCGATCGCCTTGCAGAAGGCCGATCACGAGCATTGCCACGCCGGGAAAGCCGGTGAGGAATCCGATCCAGTTGAACGAACCGAACCGTTCGAGTTTCAGCGGATCGGCCGGGATGCCGAACCGAATCGCCAGACAGCTCGCGATCCCGAGCGGCACAATCTGAAGAAAGGCCATGCGCCAACTGACATACTCCGTCCACAATGCAGCCAGCGGCGTGCCGAGCGCGGGCCCGAACGTTGCGGTCAGCGCGTATCCGGCGAGCCCGTACAACTTTATCTTGGGCGGCAGATAGCGCAGCGCGACGATGATCAGCATCGGCGGCAGGCAACCGCCCGCCACGCCCTGCAGCACGCGCAGCACGTAAAGTGCGGGCAGGGTCGGCGCGAGCGGACAAAGCATGCCGAAGATCAACGTGGCGACGACGGCGCCGATCGTGAATCGTTTCAGCGTGAAGGTCATGCCGAACCATGGGGCGAACACCATCGTCGCAACGTTGGCGGCTTCGAACAGCGCGGTCAGCCAGGTCCCGTCGTCATGTCCGATCGACAGTGCGCCTTGAATGTCGGCCATCGCCGATGCGGTGACCTGTTCGTTGAGTATCGCCAGCAACGACGCGAACAGCATTCCGACCAGGCCGATAGCGACACGCGGCGACAATGCAGCGTGGCCGGAGCCCGGCTGCACCGGCGTCTGCGTGTTCCGCAACGGCGCGTGCGCCGGTGCGGGTACGCCGAGCGGCTCGCTCGTTCCGGTCGTCGAAGGGGGGGCGGAACTCATAGGATCCCTTATCTACAGAGATTGGAGAAATGACGGCATCGGCAAGATGCCGTCAGCGTGTGGCCGGTTCATGGCGACGCGCTTCGTCGAAGTGCTGCGGCGCTTCCCTGCGATCGAACATGCCGTACTCCCGCACGATGCGGATATGCCGAACGCGCGTATCGGAGCGCAGGTTCGCTCCGCGTTCGAACGCGGCGGCGGCAGCCTGATCGCGCCAGGTCGCGACGACGATCACGTCGCCGGGCGTCAACAGCGCGTCAAACGCGTCCCATGCAACGAGGCCGTGCGCCTGCGTGTCGAGCCCCAACCATTCGGCAACCGCTTGCGCGCCTGCCTGCCTGGGCCAGTCCGGTGCGCACGTCGCATCCAGCAGCATGACGGCCGTGCCTGCGCCGACCTCGGTCACGTCGAGGCGCTGTTCCTGCAGGACCTGACCTGCTGGAATGCACGTATCGGCGACGACCTGGCCGATGCGCAGGTGGTAGTCGGAAAATATGCGATCGCGCGCGACCTGCTGAATGGTGTGGTGCTTCGTCGAGGTTCGCCAGCGCACCAGCGACTTCTCGTCGCGCCAGCTCGACAGCGACAGAAGCCATCCGTCCCGGGTCAGGCTTCCATAGCGCGTGTTATCGACGAACCCGTCGATCTTCTCGAGTTCGGGCCGAAGCATCTTCGCCATGCCGAGATAGGCATCGAACTGTTCCGGTATCGGCTTGACTTCAAGCATTGCAGAAAACATGGCGGACTCTCTCATTCGGTTAGCAATACGACGCAATGTGCAAGACGCACGGCGCCCGGCGATGCGGGCCGGTATTGTCGTGCTGTCGCGGCCACGCGGTGATGGCATTCATTGTCAGAGATGGAGCGGCTTTCCCATAGCGCGAGCAGCTTCGGTTTTGGGCCAATGAGCGAGCGAAATGTGCCACGGCCGTAGTGGACGTCTTCATTACCGGCACGAACGGAAAGACTCTGTTTACGTCGGGCCGGAATGACCGGCATCGGCGAACCGCGAGTGGCACGATCGGCATGCTTCATGCCGAACGGAAATGGATCGATTGCGGCCATCCTGCCGCGTTTTTGGGTCACCCGAACGTGCGAAAGCACGACCGGCAGGATCGCGCGCATACAATCGCGACGTATGGATTCAATCGACCGGGTCGGGAGGCGGAGTGGACAAGTTGCGCGAGATGGAAGTCTTTGTGGCCGTCGTCGACCGCGGCAGCTTCACCGCCGCATCGGAGAAGCTCGGCTTGTCGACGGCGGCGGTTTCGCGGGCGGTCCATTCGCTCGAAACCAGAATCGGCACGCAACTGCTGGCGCGCACGACGCGCTCGGTGCGGGCAACGGACGCGGGTACGACCTACGCCGATGCGTGCCGCAAGGTGCTGGACGTCATCGCGGACGCGGAGGTGAATATTGCCGCGGATCATGAGAACCCCGTGGGCACGCTGACCGTTTCGGCCCCGGTGCTGTTCGGCCAGCGCTTCATCGCGCCGCTGGTGAATGCATTCGTATTGCGTTATCCCGATGTCGACGTCAACGCGGTGTATGTCGACCGGACCACGCGGCTGCTCGAGGAGGGCGTCGATATTGCCATCCGGATCGGCCACCTGGGCGACTCGTCGATATTCGCGCTTCCGTTGGGTGTCGTTCGGCGACGAACGTACGCAGCGCCTGCCTATTTCGCCGCGCATGGAGAACCCGCGCATCCGCGCGACCTGATCCGTCACGACTGCGTGTCATGCACCGGTGTGTCGCTTCCGCTCGAGTGGGTGTTTTACGACAACGGTTTGCGGGTGCCCGTTCGACTTCGACCGCGGATGATCGTCGACCTGGTTCCGGCCGCCGTTCTGGCTGCCGTCGATTCCGTGGGCATGACGCAGCTTCTGTCGTATCAGGCCGCCCAGGAGGTGCGCGACGGCAGGCTTCGGCCCGTCCTGACGGCGTTCGAGCCCGAGCCGATTCCGGTAAGCCTGCTCCATGTCGAGCGGCGAGGCGCGAGCGGAAAGGTCCGGGCCTTCGTGGATTTCGTTACCGACACGCTGCGCAACAACGCAGAACTTCAAGGCACGGACGCGATCGCGACACGGAGTTCACGGTAGGCGGCTACCAGTGAATCGAGGTCGAACGCGCGGTTCAGGCCGCTCGGATTCGGCAGCACCCATGCAAGTGCACCGCCGAACGTATCGGGTTGCGTGCCCCACTGGATGTCGCGCTTGCCGGACATCGCGGCAAGTGCGGCCTTGCCGAGAAACGCGACGTACCGCGGCGCATGATGTTCGATCTTCCGCTTAAATCCGGATGCGGCCGCTTCCAGCTCTGATCGCGACAACTCGTCGGCACGCGCCGTCGCACGCGAAACTGCCGTGGTGAGCCCGCAACCATATCGAAGAAGCGTGCGATCGTCTTCGGGACGAATCCGTTCGGGAGAAAAGCCGGCCAGGTGAACGACGCGCCAGAATCGGTTGCTTGCGTTCGAGAAGTGATGGCCCGTCGACGCCGAACCGAGCCCCGGGTTGATTCCGCAGAAGATCACCGACAACCCGGGCTCGAGAATGTCCGGCAGCGGCTGAACCGAATCGGCGCGACTCACGGATGCAATGGCTCTTGCGAACCGGCTGGGTCGCCCGCACCGGCCTGCGCGTGCCGATTCGAATCCGCCGTGCTCCTGAACCGTTGCCGGTACTGTTGCGGCGTGACGTTGAGCCGCCGCGCGAACGTCGAGCGCATATGCGTCGCGCTGTGAAAGCCGCATCTGAACGCGACGGTCTTGAGCGGTGCGTCGGACTTTTCGAGCAATGTCCTCGCGGTGTCGACGCGAATCTGTTCGACGAACGCGGACGGCGTCACCTTTGCATGCTTGGCAAACAGCCGCGAGAAGGTCCGGCGGCTCACCGACACGGCGCTCGCGAGCTGCTCGATCGACAGCGTATCGGTGATGTGGTCGGTCACGTACTGGTGAACCTTGCCGATGATCGGATCCTCGTCCTTGCCGGCCGAGACGAACGGACTGTACTGCGACTGCCCGCCTTCGCGCTGAATATAGACGACCAGTTGCTTCGCGATGCGGACGGCCATCTCGTGTCCCCAGTCTTCCGACACGAACGACAGGCAAAGATCGATGCCTGCCGTCACGCCGGCGGACGTAAACAGTCGCCCGTCCCGGATGAATATGCTGTCGGGTTTTACGCTTGCCAATGGAAACTCGTTTGCGAGACGCTCTGCAACCGCCCAGTGCGTCGTCACGGCCTTGCCGTCGATCAGGCCCGCATGGCCGAGCAGAAACGTGCCGTTGCACACGGAGCCGAACCGTGTCGCGCCCCGTGCCTGCGACTGCAGCCAGGCAAGGACGTCGCCGGACGGTCGGGCGTCCGGCAACTGCGGACCACCCGCGACCAGTATCAGGTCATATTGCGCGTCGATATCCGCAAAGCCGAACGGGACGGACAACTGCATTCCGTTCGAACAGGTCACGGTGCCGGCCCGGCTTCCCACGAGGGAAACCTCATACCTTTGATGAACAGGAAGATATGTGTTGGCTTCCGCAAATACGTCCAGTGGGCCTGCGACATCCAACGCCTGCACACCATCGAAGATGACAATGGCGACTTTCATTCCTGACCTTCAGCAAGTAAGAGCCCGCTCGCGCAGAGGCATCACGCGCCGCGGCTGCTGCATCGCGTTTCGAGCCGGCGCGGGGACGTGGTGACGAGCGTTGCGCCAGATTACCGCAACGGAGGGACTGCGTGGACACACGGTCCGGTAATTGACTTTTGCGTCGTGGGAACAAGGCTGAATGTCAGCCAGGCCGGCGTGCTTCGACGTTTGCAGCGTTGCAGCCGCTCGTCGGGCGCCGAAACCGGCGACGCGACGTGGCCGAAATCTCGCCGCGATTGGCCGCGCAAGATTGCATGTTCGGGTTTCGGCTTTCGCGTCGTCTGACTAGACTGGGTTCCGACAACGTGCGGGGCAAGAACGGCGCCGGAAATGGATCGGGTAAGCCGAATTGTCGTATCGACCGAAGCGCGTCACGCGTTGCCGTTGTTCGAAGGAATTGCATGCCATGTCGGGGGCCCGTGCCGGCTATGCCCGGTCGGCCGGAGGCGTTCCCGCCGGCATGGCCTGCCACTGCGGTGCGGCGACAAAGTCAGCGATTCGCCCGAGTACGTCTGCGGAGTAATGCACTATGGATGTCGCAATCATGCTGTACGCCGGGTTTCGGCTTCTCGAAGCAAGCGGTCCGATGGATGTGTTTCAGGAAGCGAATCGACAGTGTGGCCGGATAGTCTACGAACAGCACCTCGTCGGGCCGGCGCCCGGGCCGGTCGTTTGCTCGAACGGAACCGCGGTAGGCACGACAGCTAGCCTGGCGGACGCGCCCGCGTCGTTCGACATCGTCGTCATACCCGGCTCCCGGTTCGCCGGTCCGGAGCGAGAGCATCGGGAACTCGTCGATTGGCTTCGCGAAACCGGTTATCACGCGCGGAAGCTCGCGACCGTGTCCAACGGTGCGTTTTTGCTCGCCCGTGCCGGCCTTGCCGATCGTCGTTGGCTGGTCACGCATCCCGGCGACGCACAACGCCTTGCCAACGAGCATTCCCGAGTCAACGTCCTCGCGGGTCAGCATTGCGTGAAAGACGGGAACGTCTATTCGGCGGACGGGGTGAACGCCGGCATCCGCCTGGCCCTGGCCCTGGTCAGCGAGGATCTCGGTCAACGCGTCGTCGAGCGCATCGCCAAAGCGTTGTTGGCGTAACCGCACCGAAGCGGCGCGCGAGCCAACCCCATCGGTCGCACGCGTTTGCCCCGGGACATCGGGACGCTGATCAGGACGATGGCGTCGAGCCCGCCGTGGCCCGGATAACGATCACTTTGGCCCGTGCGCGTGGTTCATCCGCGCACCGGCGGCTTCGATCGTTGGCAGAATGATTTCAACTCCTTCGCAATTCTTCCAGGCGCGCAAGCACCAACGTGCGCGATGGGCAGGGCCCGATACACCGAGCCCGTTGGAACGATCGTCCACGAACTGGTTTGGAACATACGCTGTTCTCGAGTTGGAAGGGAAATCATCCCTTGTCATCGGTCGCCGACGTAATCGGTGTCCCTTTCCCTGCGAGTTATCCATGACCCAGAATCCGAATGTTGCGTCGCAACGCCTTCATCCGCCGGCTCACGCCGGCGAGCTGATGTCCGGCGCAGACATCATCCTGCGAGTGCTCGCCGAACAGGGCGTCGATACGCTGTTCGGCTATAGCGGCGGCGCAATCCTGCCGACGTACGACGCGGTGTTTCGTTTCAACGAACGACACAAGGCAAGCCCCGAGCGTCAGATTCGGTTCGTCGTTCCTGCCAACGAGCAGGCTGCAGGCTTCATGGCCGCCGGCTACGCTCGTGCCAGCGGAAAAGTGGGCGTGTTCATGGTGACATCCGGCCCAGGTGCAACGAATGCGGTGACGCCGATCGCCGACTGCAACGGGGATTCGGTTCCCGTCGTCCTGATTTGCGGACAAGTGCCTCGCGCAATGGTCGGCACCGATGCGTTTCAGGAAGCACCTGTCTTCAACATCATGTCGGCGTGCGCAAAACAGGTATTTCTTGTCACCGATCCGTCGAAGCTGGAGCAGACGTTGCGAAGCGCGTTCGACATCGCTCGCACCGGCCGTCCGGGACCCGTGGTCGTCGATGTGCCGAAGGACGTTCAGAACTGGATGGGACCTTATCTCGGGCACGGTACATTGCAGTTTTCGCGGATACTCGGATCGCCTTCGAATGGTGGCGCAGGGCGTCCATCTGGACGACGACAAGCGTGCGGCATTCTTCGACCTGCTGGCGCAGAGCCGGCGCCCGCTGCTTTATGCGGGCGGCGGCGTTGTCGCGGCAGAAGCGGCGGATGAGCTGCTGCGGTTTTCCGAGCGCTACAGGATTCCCGTCGTGACCACGCTCATGGGCATCGGTGCGATACCCGCACGATATGAGCTGGGGCTCGGCATGCTCGGCATGCATGGCGCCGCCTGCGCGAACTATGCGGTCGAAGACTGCGACTTCCTGATCGCAGTGGGTGCTCGGTTCGACGATCGGGTCGTGGGTGGCCGCCCTGACCGATTCGCGCCGGGCGCGCGGCATGTGGCTCACATCGATATCGACGAAGCGGAAATCAACAAGGTCAAGCGGGTGCAGTGGAGCCACGTCGGCAATGCGAAGGACGCGTTGCAGTCGTTGATGGCGCATGACCGTATTGTGCAAAGCTCTGCGGACTGGCTCGATCGGGTGGGGGAACTCAAGCGTCGCCACGGCATGAATTTCGACCGGAACAACACGGCGATTCAGCCACAGTATGTGATCGAGAAACTCAGCGAGATGACAGGCGGGCGCGCGATCGTCACGACTGGAGTAGGCCAGCATCAGATGTGGGCTGCTCAGTATTTCGATTTCGTCGAGCCGCGCAGCTTCCTCACATCGGGCAGCATGGGCACAATGGGCTTCGGGCTACCGGCTGCGATCGGTGCGCAGTTGGCGAGGCCGGATGCCCTCGTCATCGATATCGACGGTGACGGCAGCATCCGGATGAATGTCGGCGAACTCGAAACGGCGAGTACGTATGGTGTGCCCGTGAAGGTGCTGCTTCTCAACAACTGCGGCGACGGGATGATCCGGCAGTGGCAGCGGCTCTTCTTTGATGGACGGATGTTCGTGAGCGACAAGGCGCTTCATCGAAAGGACTTCGTGATGGCGGCTCGAGCCGATGGATTCGAATTCGCTTGCCGCGTCGATACGGTCAATGAATTGGAGGCCAAGCTCAGGGCGTTCATTGAATTCGAGGGGCCAGCCTTCCTCGACGTAAGGATCGACCCGGACGCCGATGTGTTCCCAATGGTCGGGCCGGGCCAAAGCTATTCGACGATGGTCACGGGGCCCTTTATCGAGGCTCGGGCGGGCATTGAGCGTGGCGCGCACCACGAAGGCCACCCGAACCGGACCGACATGTTCTGATGCTGCCGCACTCTGGCGCTGCGGCACCTAACGTGTGCACGACGTGAAGCAGAACGGTCGGGGCGACGCATATCGTATGCCAGCCCCGCCTTGCCTCATATCGCCGACTTCCATCCCGATCCTGGTCGAACATCATGATTGACGAAAATCTGATTCATAAGGCGCTCGCGAACCCCTTGAGGCGCGAAATTCTGGCGTGGCTGAAAACGCCGGATCGAGGATTCGAGAGAGGCGTCGTCGACTTTCGTCACGGCGTGCCGTCGAATGCGATCCATGCACGTAGCGGTCTGTCGCAGTCTACGGTGTCTGCACATATCGCGACGTTGATTGACGCCGGGCTTCTCGTTTCAAACCGAGTGGGTCAGTGGATTTTTGTCTCTCGTAATGAAGAGGTAATACGCGCGTTCGGCAAGCATCTCTACTTGCATCTTTGACAAGATCGTTGGCGCATCGCGGACAGACGAGTGTCTAACGTCGGCGGCCTTTATACATCTGCTTGCGGATTTTTCAGGCGAGTACGCTGAAGGTGCGCTCCGGGTCGGCAAGCGATGTCCGCGGAAATCCACGAAGCCCCCTTCTTTGTTGACGCGCGCCCGACTCACGCCAGCAGGCACGCGATCAGATCGTGGGTCGTACGGACTTCGTACTTTCTCAGCAGGCTCGCGCGATGGATGTCGACGGTGCGTGGGCTGATGTTCAGCTCCTTGCCGATTTCCTTGCTGGTGAGGCCGTGCACCAGGAAGGCCGCGACGTCGCGCTCGCGATCGGTCAACGTGTTGGCGACGTCCGGATGCTTGGCGTTGCCCGACAGGTCGGTGAAGGTCCAGATGGCCAGCTCGAAGGGGCGCTTCGGGTTGTATCCGAAGCCGCATACGGTCACCCAGAAATGGCTGCCGTCGACACGGCGCATGATGCGGTCGTCGCTGAATCCCGCATGTTTCGCGAGCAGCGGCGCGAGGCGGCGGCCGGTCGTCGCGAAGTCCTTCTGCTGCGGATACAGCTTCGCGAACGACTGGTCGACGATGTCGTCGCGGCTCGCCCTGAACAGTTGCAGCGCCTGCTCGTTGCAGTCGATCATGATGCGCTCCCTGGCCACGATCGCCGCGACAGGCAGATGCCTGAAGAGATCTTCGTAGTCGAGGCTGGGCATCGTGTCGGTCATGTTCGGCATCTTGTCGACTGGGCCGAACCGGGTTCGGACCCATGCTATCGGGTGGGGCGCTCCTGTCGGATTGTAGCGGTAGCGCGTGCAAGGCACTCATCCGACGTGAAAGACACGCCAATCGTGCCCCTCGCTCACGCCCTGGACTTCAGCCGAACCGCATGGCGCGAGCGTATCTGTCGTGCGGTTCAACCGTTCCAGACTTCGCCGAATACCCGCAGCCAGTTTTCGCCCATCACCTTCTTGATGCGCGACTCGCTCCAGCCGGCGCGCTGCATCGCGGCCGTGAGGTTCGGGAATTCGCCGATCGTGCGGATGCCTTCCGGATTGACGACCTTGCCGAAGTCCGTCAGACGACGATAGCGGCCCTTGTCGTGCGTGATCCAGTCGAAGAACTCGGTGCTGTAGCCCTGCGTGAAGTCCGTGCCGATGCCGACCTTGTCCTCGCCGATTACGTCGATCACGTATTCGATCGCTTCGAGATAGTCGTCGATCGTCGCGTCGGCGCCGCGTCGCAGGAACGGCATGAACATCGTGACGCCCACGAAGCCGTTTGCTTCGGCGATCTCGCGCAGTTGATCGTCCGTCTTGTTGCGCGGATGCTCTTTCAAACCGGACGGGCAGCAGTGCGAGTAGGTGACCGGTTTCTTCGAACAGGCGATCGCATCGGATGATGTTTTCGCACCGACGTGCGAGAGATCCACCATGATGCCGACGCGGTTCATCTCCTGAATCACTTCGCGGCCGTATCCGGACAATCCGCCGTCAGGTTCATAAGAACCTGTGCCGACGAGGTTCTGCGTGTTGTAGCAGAGCTGCACCACGTTCACGCCGAGTTCCTTGAACACTTCGATGTAGCCGAGATTGTCCTCGAACGCGTACGCGTTCTGGAAGCCGAGGATGATGCCCGTCTTGTTCTCCTGCTTCGCGCGCAGGATGTCGTCCGTCGTGCGTACCAGCGTGAGGATTTCGCTGTATTCGCGGATCTGCTGCTTCATTTCCGCGATGTTGTCGATCGTCTTCTGGAAGTCTTCCCACACGGAGACCGTGCAATTGACGGCCGTGACACCGCCTTTGCGCATGTCTTCGAACACCGAGCGCTCGAATCTGGAAATGTTCAGGCCGTCGATGATGATGCTGGCGTCGTGAAGGTTGGTCATGATGCCTCTCCGTGTGTTGATCTTCTTGCGTGACGGGTTGCTCAAACGGCGCGTTCGACGCCGCGCTTGGCGGTTCTCGCGGTTGCCGGACCGGCTTCCTCGAGTGCCGTCTTCGACGTTTCCGGCAGCGCCAGGCCACCGATCATCGCGAAGATCGACACGGCGATCAGGTAGTACGCAGGCGACAGGTTCGTTCCGGTCGCGGAGATCAGCCACGTGGCGACGAGCGGGGCGGTGCCGCCGAAGATCGTGTAGGCGAGGTTGTAGGTGATCGCGGATGCCGTATAGCGGGTTTTCGTCGCGAACACTTCCGACATCAGCGGTGCCGTCACCACGCCCGAGAACACCGCGCCGATCGCGAGCAGCGCGACGCCGATCAGCGATTGCGACAACACGCCCGAGCCGCCCAGCGAGAATGCCGGATAAACCGACACGATGATGAAGAGGCAGGTCGTGGCGATCGTCGCGCGGCGGCCGACGAGGTCGGAGAAGAGGCCGGCGACCGGGCACAACGCCGCTGCGAAGAGGAGGGCGAGCACCGTCACGAGAAGCGACGTGCCGCGGGACAGGTGTCCGGCCACTTGCAGGTAAGTCGCGAAATACGTGGTGAACGTGTAGAACGACAGCGCCGTCACGGACACGAACGCACCGAGCTTCAGGATATTCAACGACTGCGAATGCAGCGTTTCCATCAGCGGGGCATGCGCGACGTCGTGCTTGCCTTCGAGCGCCTGGAACGCGGGCGTTTCATTCAGGTTGACACGCAGGTAGACGCCGATGAGGCCGACCGGTGCCGCGATCAGGAACGGCACGCGCCAGCCCCAGTCGATCATCGCCTGCGACGACAGCGACGACTCGAGCAGATAGGCCACCACCGCCGCGCAAGCGAACGACGAGAAGGTCGATACCGGCACGAAGCTGCCGAAGAAGGCGCGGCGGCGGCGCGGTGCGTGTTCCATCACGTAAGCGCATGCACCGGCATATTCGCCGCCGGCGGAAAAGCCCTGCACGCAGCGAATCATCGTGAGCAGCAACGGCGCCCAGTATCCGATGCTCGCGTAGGTCGGCAGCAGGCCGATCAACGTCGTCGAGCCGGCCATCATCAGGATCGTCAGCGCAAGCGTGCGCTTGCGGCCGATCCGGTCGCCGATGACGCCGAAGATGAGGCCACCCAGCGGGCGGAATGCGAAGGCCACCGCGAAGACGGCGAAGGTCTTCAGGAGCCCGATGGTGGGGTCGCCGCTCGGGAAGAATTCGCGCGTCAGGATGGTGGCGAGAAAGCCGTATGCGGCGAAATCGAACCATTCGACGAAATTGCCGATGGACGCTGCGGCGATCACGCGCCGCAGGGTGCTGGTGTCGACGTCCTGGGTGGTCATGGTCGTGTCCTCTTGGTGTGGGGCGCTTTGGGTCGCGTCGGAAACCATGGTAGGGAGGACAATTACCTAGGTCGATAGGTGTCAATTACCTAGGTAATCGGGGGCGGGGTGGGGCTGCCATGCGTCTTTGGCCGGTGGTCGCTGTTTGTGCGCGGTGCTGCCGGCCAGTGAAGTGGCAGTCGATTGTTGAGTCGATCAAACAAGGGTCTAGTAGCCCGTGGGCTACAGAAATTGCCGTATCGTTGATCTTGGTGTCCCGAGGGCTACACGTAGCAATACATTGAGATGGCGGAGAGATGCGGAAAGGTGTGCAGCAGCAATTTGCCAGAGAGAGCTTGCTGCCACACCGTGAAGCTCCAACGTGTCTGTCGAGGCCGTCGAATAGATTCGATTCCAGCCGACAGCAAGCATCCCCCGCTCCACCCAATTAATGACCAAACCGCAAGACCTAGTGCATAGATATCGTTTGCCGCAGCGTTAATGACTATCGACAATCGTGGCTCGAATTCCCGCCTTGGGCGCCAGAAGCGCCCTGGCGGGCGGCACCTGTCGGCTATCCCGGCCGTCCGTGCCATCCAGCTCACGACGACATGTACGCGTTTACGCCCTCATTCCAGAATCCAGCCGGTTCGCCGATCCGCGAGCTGTTCAAGTACCTCTCCGAGCCGGGGATGATTTCCTTCGCGGGCGGCTATCCGGCCAGCGACCTGTTCGACGTCGACGGCCTGAACACCGCCGCCGAACGCGCGTACGCGCAGCCGGTCCGCTGCCTGCAATACGGCCCGACCGACGGCCTCGCCGAACTGAAGCAGCAACTGATCGCCTTGATGGCGCGCCGCAACGTGACCTGCACGCCGGCCGAACTGCTCGTCACGACCGGCTCGCAGCAGGGCCTCGACCTGCTGCTGCGCGTGATGGTCGCCCCGGGCGACGTCGTGCTGACCGAACAACCGGCTTATCCGGCGACGCTGTCGGCGATGCGTCTGCAACAGGCGCGCATCGTGACGATCCCAGTCGACGGCGAAGGCCTCGACGTCGACCGTCTCGCGTCGCAGCTCGCATCCGGCGCGATCGCGCAGCCGAAGCTGCTCTACACGGTCCCGACCTTCGCGAACCCGACCGGCGCGACGCTCACGCGCGAGCGCCGGGTGAAGCTGCTGCGTCTCGCGGTGCAATACCGTTTCCTGATCGTCGAGGACGATCCCTACGGCGACCTGCGTTTTGCAGGCGAACCGGTGCCGTCGATGCTCGCGCTCGCGAACGAAGTCGAAGGCGCGCGCGACTGGATCGTGCACTTCGCGAGCCTGTCGAAAATCGTCGCACCGGGGCTGCGCGTGGGCTGGACGATCGCGCCGGCCGAGATCGCGCGACGCTGCGTGATAGCGAAGCAGACTGTCGACCTGTGCAGCGCACCGTGGACGCAAGCCACCGCCGCCGAGTATCTCGCCGACGGCGCGCTCGAACGCCACCTGCCGCGCATCACGGCGGCCTACAAGCGCAAATGCGATGCGATGTGCGACGCGCTGCGCGACGGATTCGGCGATGCGATCACGTTCCATCGTCCCGAAGGCGGGATGTTCGTGTGGGCGCGGATCGGCGCGGTGTCGTCGGACGTGCTGCTGCAACAGGCGATCGCGAACAAGGTCGTCTTCGTGCCGGGCAAGGCGTTCTTCGCGGACAACGTCGACGCCGCATCGCTGCGTCTGTCGTTCGCCGCGCCCGACGTCGACGCGATCCGGGAAGGCGTCGCGCGCCTGATGCGCGCGTATGGTGCGGCGCTGGCCGGGTGAGGAGACACACATGAACATCGTCATCAACGACACCGCATGGATGGATGAAGCGCCGGGCATGGCCGCTATCCGTCCCGTCGAACACAAGTCGTCGCAGATCAGCGCGGGGCCGCAGTACGTCGCGGACGTGCTCGGCCGCTTTGGCGCTGATTCGAACGACACGAGCGACGCCGCACCGGTCGTCCTCGGCTACAACTGAACCATGCGGCGGCGGGTTTCAACGGAAGCAGTGGGGTGCCACGAATCCTGCCGCGGAAACGGTTAAGCTAGCGCGACCGAATCCCGCAAGATCGCCGCGCCATCATGTCTGATCCCGCCTCCGAATCGCTGACGCAAACGTACCACCGCCTTTGGTCCTGCCTCGAGTCCGGCGTCGGCACAGAGCGCTCGCCGTTCACGATGGTGCAGGCCGCGACGCTCGGGCTCGACGGCGCGCCGAAGGTGCGCACGATTGTGTTGCGGCAAGTGAGCCGCGCCGATCGTCTGCTGGCGTTCCATACCGATGCGCGTTCGGAGAAGGTTGCGGAGCTGCGCCGCGATCCGCGCATCGCCATCGTCGCGACCGATCTCGACGCGCTCGTGCAGATTCGCGCGGAAGGCGTCGCATCGATCTGCGACGACGAAGCGCAACGTCGCGCGATCTGGCAGTCGAGCCGTCCGCATACGCTGCTGTTGTATCGCGCACCGTTGCGGCCGGGCACGCCGATCGAGTCGCCTGAAGAAGCGCATATCACGGCGAGCGCAAGCCCAGGCACATCGCCCATCGACGACGGTTATCGGAACTTCTGCGTGCTCCATGTCACGGTGACGCGCATCGACTGGCTCGATCTCGCCCGCAGCGGTCATCGCCGCGCGGTGTTCGACCTGAACGACGACGGCTACGAAGGCCGCTGGGTCGCGCCCTGAGGTGACGGTGGCGTCCGCATCTCCGCTACAAACGCGTACAAATCAGACAAATCCCGGATACATCAGACCTTTCAAATGGGCAACGCCGCGTGATCGGCGCGCGCCCGATTGAAAGCGAAGGCGCGCTCGGGCGCGCGGCATGTTCACTTTCCACTTCACGAAAGGAGATGCCGAACGATGTCTTCCACACCGTTTTCCCCGATGCGTCGCCACCTGCTGGCCACTTCCGTGGCCGCCGGTGTATCCGCGATGCTGCCCACCGCGCTCCATGCGGCAACCGGCGGCAACGGCATACGCCCGTTCACCGCACACATTCCCGATGAAGCGCTGGCCGATCTGCGCCGCCGCATCGCCGCGACGCGCTGGCCGGGACGCGAGACCGTCGCCGACGAATCGCAGGGCGTGCGGCTCGCGCGCATGCAGGCGCTGCTGCAGTACTGGGGCACCGACTACGACTGGCGCAAGGGCGAGGCGCGCCTGAACGGTTTCCCGATGTTCATCACCGAAATCGACGGGCTCGACATTCACTTCATCCACGTGCGGTCGCGGCACGCGAACGCGATGCCGATGATCATGACGCACGGCTGGCCCGGTTCGATCTTCGAACTGCTGAAGGCGATCGGCCCGCTGACCGACCCGACCGCACACGGTGCCAGTGCCGACGATGCGTTCCACGTCGTCGTGCCGTCGCTGCCGGGCTTCGGTTTCTCGGGCAAGCCGACGAAGCCGGGCTGGGGCTCCGACCACATCGCGCGCGCATGGGGCGAGCTGATGGCGCGCCTCGGCTATACGCGCTTCGTGTCGCAGGGCGGCGACTGCGGCTCGGTGATCTCGCACCGGATGGCGATGCAGCGTGTACAGGGCCTGGCCGGGATTCACGTGAACATGCCGGCGACGGTGCCGCCGGACATCGCGACGCTGCTCCAGACCGACGCGCCGGCGCCGGCATCGCTGTCGCCGAAGGAGAAGGCCGCGTACGAGAAGCTCGCGACGTTCTATCGCGACAACTGCGGCTACTCGGCGATGATGGTCACGCGTCCGCAGACGGTCGGCTACGCACTCGCCGACTCGCCGTCGGGGCAGGCCGCGTGGATGTACGACAAGATCTCG
Organism: Burkholderia sp. Bp9031; assembly: GCF_003857965.1. Taxonomy (NCBI): domain Bacteria; kingdom Pseudomonadati; phylum Pseudomonadota; class Betaproteobacteria; order Burkholderiales; family Burkholderiaceae; genus Burkholderia; species Burkholderia sp. Bp9031. Next base: position 7,417 of record NZ_QTPW01000040.1, on the reverse strand, counting down.
CAGTGGACCTATAGCGGCGGCGTGCCCGAACGCTCGATTCCGCGCGACGAGATTCTCGACGACATTTCGTTGTACTGGTTGACCAACTCGGCGACGTCCGCCGCGCAGATCTACTGGGAGGATCATTCGAACAACTTCAACGCGGTAGACATCTCGCTGCCGGCGGCGATCACGGTGTTCCCCGGCGAGATCTACCAGGCGCCGCGCAGCTGGGCCGAGCGCAGCTATCACAACCTGATCTACTTCAACGAAGTCGACAAGGGCGGGCATTTCGCGGCATGGGAGGAGCCGGAGCTGTTTGCCCGCGACGTGCGTGCCGGGTTCCGGCCGTTGCGGCGCACGTAAGCGTGGTCTGACGGGAGCGCGCGGGCCGGCTGCAATGCCGCCCCGTGTTCCTTGCTACTTCAGCGCCTGCAGCGCCTGCGCAAACCGCTTGTCGGCCAGATACGCGACATTGAACCGGCAATAGGCGGACGGTTGATCGGCCTGCGGCGAGAACACCGCGCCCGGCGCGAGGATCACGCCACGCGCCAGCATCGCCTGCGCGAGTTCCATCGAATCGGACCATCCGGGCAACGCGGCCCACAGATACAGGCTTTGCTCGCTCGGCCGATAGACCTGCGCGCCGAGCCGATCGAGCGCGTCGAGCGCAGTGGCGGTCGCGCGCCGCAGCTTCTCCTGTAGATGATTCGTGTGCCGGAGGAAATGCCCGTCGCTGACGATCGCATCGAGCGTACGCTCGCAGTATTCGGAGCTGCTGACGTGGGTCAGCATCTTCACGTCGGCGAGGTCGCTCGCGAGTGCCGCGTTGCACGCGAGGAAGCCCACGCGCAGCGCCGCCGATACCGACTTCGAGAAACTGCCGATATAGATCGTCCGGCGCAGCTGATCGAGCGTCGAAATGCGCGTGAGCGAGCGCGGCCGCAGATCGGCCAGCGCATCGTCCTCGACGATGATCAGGTCGTGCGCGTCGGCGAGCTGCAGGATCCGGTGTGCCTTGGCCGCGCTCGTGTCGGTCGCGGTCGGGTTGTGCCCGACCGATTGCGTGAAGAACAGCTTCGGCCGATACGCGGCGATATGCTCGGCCAGCTTCGCGACATCCGGGCCGTCGATCTCGCGCGGCACACCGACGATGTTCGCGCCGCTCAGCTTGAGCTTGCCGAACAGCGGGTAGTAGCCGGGATCGTCGACGAGCACGGTGTCGCCGGGGCGCACGAAGTAGCGCAGCACGAGGTCCATCGCCTGGTTCGCGCCGTGGGTGAGCACGATCTGCGCGGGCGGCGCCTCGATCTCGTAGCCGGCGAGCTTCTGCTGCAGCGACTGGCGCAGCGGCAGGTAGCCGAACCGGCTGCCGTAGCGGAACAGCGAAGCGGACCCGGTACGCACGATGCGCTGCTGGTACTGGTTCAGCCGCGTTTCCTCGAGCCATTCGATCGGCGGGAAGCCTTCGCCGAGATTGAGCACGTCGGGTTTCTCGTGAAGCTGCTCGCGCATCAGCCACACGATGTCCATCGCGCGGTCGAGCGAGCTCGGCTCGTCGAGGTCGGGCGCGGCCGCCGCGCGCCGCGTGACGAAGAAGCCGGCACCGCGGCGCGGCTCGATCAGGCCGTCGGCGGCGAGCATCTCGAACGCGCTGATCACGGTGTTCTTCGAACACCCGGACGCCTCAGCGTATTCCCTGATGGAAGGCAGCTTCGCGCCGGCCGGCAACACGCCTTCCTCGATCTGTCTGGCGAGATTGTCCGCCATGGCGCCAGACAGGCTGGCTCTTGCACGCTGTTTCATCGCAATGTTCCGTCGGGCAGGTTCACTGTCATGGGTACGGAGGGTCGACTGTCTGGTCCGTCTGTACCTTTTAAATGGGTACAGTGTGACTATTATTCGGCTATCCGCAGCCCGCCGCAACCGCAGCAGGCAACAGCGCCACCCCGAAACAGAACGACATCATGCCCATCGATTCCGCGTTGCCGAACTTTCGTGCGCTCACGCCCGCACAGCGCCTGTCCCACCTCGCCCGTACTGTCGGGCTCGACGATGCCGAGCACGCGCTGCTCGCCGAACCCGGTGCGCTGTCGCTCGACACCGCGAACGGGATGATCGAGAACGTGATCGGCACGTTCGAGTTGCCGATGGCGGTTGCCGGCTACTTCCGGATCAACGACCGTGACGTGATCGTGCCGATGGCCGTCGAGGAGCCGTCGATCGTTGCGGCCGCCTCGTATATGGCGAAGCTGTCCCGCGCGGCCGGCGGTTTCCGCACGTCGAGCAGCGGGCCGCTGATGCGCGCGCAGGTGCAGGTGATCGGCGTCGGCGACCCGTACGGCGCGCGGCTCGCGATCCTGCGGCACGCGGCCGAACTGATCGCGCTCGCGAACAGCCGCGACAAGGTGCTGGTCGGCCTGGGCGGCGGCTGCCGCGACATCGAGGTGCATGTGTTCCCCGACACGCCGCGCGGCGCGATGGTGATTGCGCACCTGATCGTCGACGTGCGCGACGCGATGGGCGCGAACACGGTCAACACGATGGCCGAAGCCGTCGCGACCCGTATTGAAGCGATCACCGGCGGGCAGGTACGGTTGCGGATACTGTCCAATCTCGCGGATCTTCGGCTGGCGCGTGCAGAGGTACGGTACTCGGCGCAGACGCTCGCGACCGTCGACTATCCGGGCGAGGCGGTCATCGATCGCGTGATCGATGCGTACGTGTTCGCGGCGACCGACCCGTACCGTGCCGCGACACACAACAAGGGGATCATGAACGGCATCGATCCGGTGGTGGTCGCGACCGGCAACGACTGGCGCGCGGTCGAGGCCGGCGCGCATGCGTATGCGAGCCGCAGCGGCCGCTACACGTCGCTGACGACGTGGGAGAAGGCCGACAACGGCGACCTCGTCGGCACGATCGAGATGCCGATGCCGGTCGGGCTCGTCGGCGGCGCGACCAAGACGCATCCGCTCGCGCGTCTCGCGCTGAAGATCATGGACGTGACGTCCGCGCAGGAACTCGGCGAGATTGCGGTCGCGGTCGGCCTTGCGCAGAATCTCGGAGCGCTGCGCGCGCTCGCGACCGAAGGGATCCAGCGCGGCCACATGGCGCTGCATGCGCGCAACATCGCCGTCGCGGCCGGTGCAACGGGCGCGGACATCGACCGGATCGCGCAGCGGATGGTCGCGGCGAAAGACGTGCGCGCGGATTTCGCGGTCGCGCTGCTGACGGAGCGCAGCGCCGGCTGACGCGCGGCGTTCGGCATGCCGTGTGCCGCATGCCGTGCCGGTATGGCCGGCGACAGATCAATCAAGGAGGAGACAGATGGAACAGACCGGTTCAAGCGCGGTATCGGCGTCGTCGCATCGCGTGCAGCCGTTCGCGCAGGCCGATGCGTCCGCCGACACGCTCGTCGAGGTGTGGGGCGACACGGTCGCCACGAAGCACCTGGCGTGGTCGGTCCTGCTCGGCATCGCGATCAGCCTCGGCGCCTTCGAGACCGGCCGGATCGCGCTCGCGTCGTTCGTGCACGACGCGGCCATCGCGCGGGCATACGCGATGCTGATCGGCCTCGGCGGCTGCCTGCTGGCCGGCGCGCTGTGCGCGTTGCTGTTCAAGCCGAAGCGTACGGTGATCGAGCACGCGGCCGGTGGCCCCGAGCGCGACGAAGCGCTCCGGCAGCTCGCCGAAGCATCGGGCGGGCTCGGCGCGGTGAGCGACCTGTCGCCGAGTGCGCGCGCCGAGATGGAAGAGCTCGGTCTGCTCGACCTGTTCGCTTCGTACGAAGCGTCGAGCGCGCGGGCGCGCACCGGAGGTCGCTGATGGACGCGCTCCTGCATGCGTTGCCGGCCGCGCTGGCGATGGGGCTGCTCGGCGCGATCGTGTTCTCGGGCATCGGTCTGATCTCCGGCACCGACGAAACGACGACGATCGCGCCGCTCACGTTGCTCGTCGCGCTGCTCGGCGTGCCGCCCGCCGGCGTGTTCACGTTCTTCCTCGCGGGCGCGGTGGCCAAGCACATCACGCATTCGATCCCGACCGCGCTGCTCGGCATTCCCGGCGATACGATGGCCGCGCCGCTGCTGCAGCAGGCGACGCTGCTGCGCGCGCTCGGCGTGCCGCACATCGCGCTGCGCAAGATGATCTCCGGCGCGATCGTCGCCGCGTTCGTCGCGCTGCCGCTCGCGGTGCTGTTCGCGTCGCTGCTCGCGCCGTTCGGCACGGTGATCGCCAAAGCCGCGCCATGGGTGTTTCTCGCGGCCGCGGTCGGCATTGCATATTTTTCCGCGGGACGCTGGGCGTCGGTGCTGCTGCTCGTGCCGTTCGTGATGCTGGTGGTCGGGCTGCAGGCGCTGACCGGTCATTACGGCGTGAAGCTGAGCGTCAGCTACTTCCTCGGGATCGCGATCGGGCCGCTGGTCGCCGACCTGTTCTCGATCCTGTCGCCGGCCGAGCGGCGGCGCATGCGCCGCGACGGGCCGTCGACGTTCGTGCTCGCGCCGGACGTGAAGGGCTGGCGCGGCTACTTCCCGAATCCGCTGAAGGTGCTCGACCGCGAGCAGGTGGGCTGGACGGTCGGGACGGCTGCGGTGTCGAGCGCGACCTTCGTGTTCAGCCCGGTCGCGATGACGGTGCTGATGGGCGAGATCGTCGGCGCGCGCGTGCGTCATGCGTATCAGCGCCTGACGACCGTGATCGCCGCGCGCAACGGCGTGACCGAGGCGACCTACATCGCCGAGGCACTGATTCCGCTGATCGCGTTCGGGCTGCCGCTGAGCCCGGTGGCGGCCGGCCCGGCCGCGCCGCTGTTCAATGCGCCGCCGCGCTTCACGGTCGACGCGGCGAGCGGGCAGATCCACAACCTGCATACGCTGATGAGCTGGCCCGAGTTCCTCGGCTACGGGCTGCTGTCGATCCTGCTGGCCGCGCTGATCGCGTATCCGCTTGCAATGCATCACGCGCACCGCGCGGCGTCGTTCGTCGCGCGCAAGCTGAGCCACGAGGCGATCATCGCGACCTTCGCCGGGCTGATCGTCGTGATCGGCGTGTGGGAAGGGCAACTGCTGGGGCTGGCGGTGATCGTCACGGTCGGCCTGTTCGGCGGGATGCTGTCGCGCCTGTTCGCGTTCAATACCGGCGTGCAGTTCATGGGCTACTACGTCGCCGTGCTCAGCGTGCCGGCGATCGTCAAGCTGCTCTGACGCTTCGGCGCATGGGGCCGCGTGTGCCGCGCGGCTGCCGAAACGCGCCGTTTAGCGTGCGATTTTGAATCGCTGTGTGTCGTCCCCGAACACAGATACGTTGGGATACAAAGCATCCGGATGGTTCGGATATAAAACCGGTGAAGCGATTCACACGGCGGCGCGGTGCCATGCGCCGCCGCCCTGAACGGTGATACCGGAGCGCCCGCATGTGCCGCGGGCCCCTTCCTTAGCGATCGACAATGGAGAACGCGTCATGCCTGATACCGTGAACACCCGCCGCCGCCTGATTCTGGGTACGACACTCGCCAGCCTGAGCCTGGCCGACCTCGGGTTCGGCTCGCTGGCTCGCGCGCAGTCGGCGCCCGATGCGTCGACGCCGAAGCGCGCGGCCGGCGCGGCGTCGCTCGGCAAGATCCACCAGATCGACGCCGGCGTGCTCAACGTCGGGTATGCGGACCTCGGGCCGAAGAACGGCCCCGTCGTGTTCCTGCTGCACGGCTGGCCGTACGACATCTACAGCTACGCGGAAGTCGCGCCGCTGCTCACGGCGGCCGGCTATCGCGTGATCGTGCCGTACCTGCGCGGCTACGGATCGACGACGTTCCGCTCGGCCGACACGGTGCGCAACGGCCAGCAGGCGGTGACGGCCGTCGACATCGTCGCGCTGATGGATGCGCTGAAGATCGACCGCGCGGTGTTCGGCGGCTACGACTGGGGCGCGCGCACGGCCGACATCATCGCGGCGCTGTGGCCGCAGCGTGTGAAGGCGCTGGTGTCGGTGAGCGGCTACCTGATCGGCAGCCAGCAGGCGAACAGCAAGCCGCTGCCGCCGCAGGCCGAATTCCAGTGGTGGTATCAGTTCTACTTCTCGACCGAGCGCGGCGCGCTCGGCTACGCGGAGAACCGCGATGCGTTCAACAAGCTGATCTGGCAGCTCGCGTCGCCGAAATGGCAGTTCTCCGACGAGACCTATGCGCGCAGCGCCGCGTCGTTCCGGAACCCCGACCACGTGGCCGTCGTGATCCACAACTATCGCTGGCGCCTCGGGCTCGCGAAGGGCGAGGCGCAATACGACGACATCGAGCGGCGGCTCGCGGCCGGCCCGGCCATCACCGTGCCGACGATCACGATGGAAGGCGACGCGAACGGCGCACCGCATCCGGAACCGGCCGCGTATGCGAAGAAGTTCACCGGCAAGTACCAGCACCGGACGATCACCGGCGGCATCGGCCACAACCTGCCGCAGGAAGCGCCGCAGGCGTTCGCGGATGCGATCCTGCAAGTGGAGCATCTGTGATGCGGGCAGGTTCGGGTGTCGTGCGTCGCGGCGCGCGCCGTGCGCTGGTTGCGGGTGTGCTGCTGGCCGGCGCGTTGTCGGCGAGCGGCCCGGCCGCGTTCGCGGAGCAGCCGCAGCCGGCCGCGGCCGCGTCGCCGATCTATGGCGTGACGATCCCGCCCGGCTACCGGAAGTGGGAAATGGTCGCGCCGGCGGAGGAAGCCGCGCCGCTCGACGAATTGCGCGTGGTGCTCGGCAACCCCGTCGCGATCCGTGCGCTCGAGCAATCGACGCTGCCGTTTCCGGACGGCACGATCCTCGTGAAGCTTGCGTACAAGCGCAAGCAGTCGGACGAGTTCGCGCCGGCAACGGTGCCCGGCCAGGCGACGACCGTGCAGGTGATGGTGAAGGATTCGCGTCGCTATGCGTCGACGGGCGGGTGGGGCTTCGGGCGCTTCATCAACGGCGTGCCGGCCGATATCGGTCAGCACCAGACGTGCTTTGCGTGCCACCAGGCGCGCGTGAAGAATCACGACTTCGTGTTCACGCGGCTGGCGCCTTGATGGTGTGTGTGCGGAGGCCACCGAGCGTGTGTTGCGGGGCACGCTGTTCACTGGCGTTCTATCGTCGGTGGGAGGGTGCGTGGGACTTCGCTCGGCCGGGATGAATCCTCGCGCTTTGGCCATTTCGTTCGATGACACGGCGGCGGCAACCCGGTCGCTCGGATTGCGCCGCCGTGTCGCTTACATCACCACGAATAGCCCTGCATGCCGTAATCGGTATCGTATCGACGCCCCCACCACGGCAGGTAGGCGTTGTTGCCGCCGCGTGCGCGGAACCAGTCTTTGGTTGCGTCGATCGGTGTGAGCGTCGATGGCGGCATGACGACGACTGCGACGGGATGTTCAGCGTCGGTCGTGCCGGCGACGAGTGCATTGCCGCCGAAGTGGTT